>CAUBMI010000004.1 GCA_958436995.1 uncultured Collinsella sp. | reverse complement strand
CCGGTCGGCCCCCCACCCCACCCCCCCCCTCCCCCCGGCCGCTGCGGGGCTGTGCCGGTCTCGCGCCCCCCCCCCTCCCGGCCCGCTTTGGGTTGTCGCGTGCTCGTTACAGAAAAGCTGATAAAAAAGTTTGTGTGCCGCCCCTTTTGGGGCGGCACGTTTTTGTATGGGGCCAGTTGGGGCGGTGACGTTGCTTAGGGGGTACACTGGGTAGCGTTGGCTATTCGTTTCCTCTTGTGAGGTGTTGGTTATGGGTAAGAAATCTCGGGCTCGGGTGGCTGCTGCTGGGACTCGTAAGGATCCTGAGCGTCGGGTTGTTGAGGGCGGCAAGGCAGAGCGTGCCGATAAGAAGAAAGCCGGTGCGCATGCTCATCCTGAGTGGGCGCCTCATTTGAATTCGGCGAGTGAGGACTTGACTGCCAAGCTGTTCACGATGGTCGAGGTCATCTTGGGTGTGGTGCCCGTGGTGGTCATCGGTTTGTTCCTGGCCTCGAAGGACGCCACGAGCGTGGATAAGCTCACCGATGTCTTTTCGCAGGACCCCTCGATGGTGGTCACGTTTATCTCTGCGTGCCTGCAGCCGTTTGCGGCGTACATGCTATACATGGTCTATCGCAAATACTGCGAGGGCGACGCTGGTTTTGCCGCCGGCAACCTGATTGGCCTTCTGTGCTCCGAGATCCTACTGCTCAATATTCCGGGCGTGATTGGTATGGGTATTTTGCTGTGGCGTGTTTGGCGCAACGTCGCCCCGCACTTTGAGAGCTGGCTGTTTGAGCGCCGTGCAATGGGCGTGCTGGCCGACATCGCGGGCTCACTCGTGATCCTAGTCCTGGCGTTTATGTGTGCCACCGCAGCTCGAGGTCTCGCGGGCATGTAGCCTGTCTTCGCCGTCTTCGGAGCTCGGGGCGGGAGGCCGTGTTGCCTTCCCTCCCCGCTCACGGCTTCGCAGGGTCGCGTTGAGGGAAGGCAACACGGCCTCCCGCCCCGAGCTCCGGCGTTGGGTCGTCGCGTGCTCACTGCAGAAAAGCTGATAATTAAGTTTGTGTGCCGCCCTTTTGGGGCGGCACGTTTGTTTATGTGGGGTCCCTGTCTTCACAATTTCCGTCAAGCTTTTGGTTAGATTTTGGTCAGTTGGCGTAAGGGCGGAAGGCCAAAAGATTGCTGGCGAAAAAAGCTCAGAGAAAGTGCTGGTAGGGGAGTTGTTGAGCTTTTCGACAGCTTTTGAGCAAAAGAAACTTTGTGGCTATTGCCAGCGATTGCGTTGTCGCGGTCATGGCGGTGCGGGATGCTGGTCGTAAGCGCCGAATGCCCCGATTTTGGAGGCCAACATGGATCTGTTTCTTGAGACTCCGCAGCGACAAGCTGAGCGCATGCTGCGTCAGCAGCAACGACTCATGGAGATGCAAATGCAAGGGGCGGCAGCCCAGCCCTTTGCGCAAAATGTCGTGCCCGCTGCTGTACCTGCAGCTGTGCCCGGGTGCGAATCGGCGCCAGAGGCCTATTCCGTACAGCAGGATTCATATGCGCAGGAGCTCGCGTTCGATAAACGTCGTGCGCGTCACCGTCGCTGGGCCCAGCGCCTGCGTACGCTGGCGATGATCGTGCTGATCCCGCTGGGGCTCGCGGCAATCTTCTTGGCCTCATATGCCCTCACGTGCATTTTCAACGGCGCCTCGCCCAATGAGGTACTTCAGCACTTGGCAGCTCTCGGTCAGCGCTTGGGGGATGTCGCAGCAACCATCCGCGCCAGCTGGGAGAGCTAGCGGACCAGCACCCATAGCGCAAAGGTAACTTGTCTGCGCTCGATTGGACATGAGCTGCGTTTGACAGGGTAAGATTGATCGCGGTTTTGATTGGTGCTCGATTGGGTTTGTTGGGCGGAGTTTATGTCTGCTATTGATATTGTGCTTGTTGTGATTGCCTTGGTGGCGGTGGGGGTTGCTGTGGCTTGCGCCCTCCAGCTCAAGAGCCTGCGTGCCGAGTTGCGGGAGCGTGGCGACAGTAGCGCGGAAACGCTGGCAGCGCTCGAGCAGGCCAACAGCACGCTCGACACTCTGAACGTCGCGTTGGCCGAAACCCGCCGCACGGCAAATGCCATCGCGCAGCAACAGACGACCGACGCCGCCGTAGAGCAGCAGCGCTACCTGACCATTGCGCGCGAGTTCTCGCAGGCCGGCGACCGTATGGATGACCTGCGCCGCGAGACGGCCCAACAGCTTGGCGCCAACCGCGAAGGCATCGAGCATCGCCTGGACAAGGTGCGCGAGACGGTCGATGCCCAGCTGGGCGCCATCCGCAAAGACAACAACGTGCAGCTCGATCAGATGCGTGCGACGGTGGACGAGAAACTCTCCCGTACGCTCAACGATCGCCTGTCGGCATCGTTTAAGCAGGTGAGCGACCAGCTCGAGGCCGTGTACAAGGGCCTGGGCGACATGCAGTCTATCGCCACCGGCGTGGGCGACCTTAAGCGCGTGCTGGGCAACGTCAAAGCGCGTGGCATTTTGGGCGAGGTGCAGCTGGGCGCGATCCTGGCGGACATCCTCACGCCCGACCAGTATCTGGAAAACGTCGCCACCAAGCCCGGCGCCTCGGAACGCGTTGAGTTTGCTGTCAGGCTGCCGGTAGACGAGGGCGACCCCGTGCTGCTGCCGATCGACTCCAAGTTTCCGGGCGACGCGTACGAGCATCTGCTCGACGCCCAGGAGTCTGGTGACGCTGAGGCCGTCGCCGCAGCGCGCAAGACGCTCGATACGATGGTGAAACGCGAGGCCAAGGACATCTGCGAAAAGTACCTGAGTGTGCCGGCAACGACCAACTTTGGCATCATGTTCGTGCCGTTTGAGGGGCTGTACGCCGAGATCGTCAGCCGCCCCGGGCTTATCGAGATCCTGGGCCGCGACTATCACGTCAACGTAGCCGGTCCCAGCACCATGGCGGCCATCCTCAATAGTCTGCAGATGAGCTACCAGACGTTTAGGCTGCAAAAACGTACCGACGACGTACTGCGCGTGCTCTCCGCCGTCAAGGCCGAGCTGCCGCGCTATCAGGCGGCGCTGCGCCGCGCCCAACAGCAGATCGAGACCGCGGGCAAAACGGTCGAGGGCATCATTACCACGCGCACCAACGTCATGGAGCGCAAGCTCAAGGACATCGACGCGCTGGAGGATGCTGAGGAAGCCGACGCGATTTTGGGCTTGGAGTCCGCAGGCCTGCTCGCAGACCAAAAAGACGAGGGCTAGTCGCAACGGACGGTGGGTCGCCGGCGTAAACGCGGGTGCCCCATCGCTTTTCGCATCGTGCTTGCCTGAAGTGCGCTTCAATGTGCAACAATGGCGTTTCGCCCTATCAGATGCGAAAGGAAGCCCATGTCTCAGAGAAGCACCAGTCCGCTCAGCCGCTCCACCGTGCGCCGCACGCTGCAGCGGTTTTGGGGTGTCACGCGCACGCAGCCGCTGATTGTCTTTCTCTCGGTGCTCTCGTCGGCGGGCTACATCTTTTTGCTCACGTTTGCCAACACCTACGTGATGGCCCTCATCGTCGACCGCGTCCAGGCCGGCCCCGTGGCGGGCGATCAAGTATTCGAGGTCTTCGGCCCCTATATCCTGGCGCTCGTGCTCGTTAACCTGGTGGGTCAAATCCTCTCCAAGCTGCAGGACTACACCGTCTACAAGCTCGAGATTGCGGGCAACTATCACCTGGCGCGTCTGTGCTTCGACACGCTCTCCAACCAATCCATGACATTCCATACCAGCCGCTTTGGCGGATCGCTTGTGAGCCAGACAAGCCGTTTTATGAGCGGCTATACGGGCTTGGTCGACGTGACGGTGTATTCGCTCATCCCCACCATCACCTCGGTCATCTGCACCGTGGCCGCACTCGCTCCGGTGGTGCCCACATTTACCGTGATCCTGGTGGGCATCATGGTCGTCTACATTGCGTTTGTCTGGCTTATGTACAAGCGCATCATGCCACTTTCGGCCGCGACGTCCGCCGCGCAGAATAAGCTCTCGGGTGTGCTGTCCGATGCGGTCACGAACATCTTGGCCGTCAAGACCTGCGGGCGAGAGGACTTTGAACGCGATCTGTTCGATGCCGCCGACCGTGCCGCGCGCGATGCCGAAACGGTATCGATGCACGCCATAATGCAGCGCAACTTTACGACCTCGGGCCTTATCGTCATCACCATGGCCGTGGTGAGTGTGTTCGTGGCGGGCGGCAACGCGTGGTTTGGCATCTCGGCCGGCTCGCTCGTCATGATCTTTACCTACACCTATAACCTCACCATGCGTCTGAACTACGTGAGCTCCATGATGCAGCGTATTAACCGCGCGCTGGGTGACGCCGCCGAGATGACGCGCGTGCTGGACGAGCCGCGCCTGGTGGCGGACGACGAGCATGCTCCCGAGCTTAAGGTGGCCGAGGGCGCGATCGATTTTGAGCACTTGAGCTTTGCATACCGTGACGCCGCGGCGGGCGATAGCGTGTTCGACGACCTGACGCTCCATGTGCCGGCGGGCCAGCGCGTGGGCCTGGTGGGTAAATCGGGCTCGGGCAAGACGACGCTCACCAAGCTGCTGCTGCGCCTGGACGATGTTCAGGGCGGCCGCGTACTCGTGGACGGTCAGGATGTCTCGCGCTGCACACAGCAGAGCCTGCGCCGCCAGGTTGCCTACGTGCCGCAGGAGGCGCTGCTGTTCCACCGCTCCATTCGCGAGAATATCGCCTACGGCCGCCCCGACGCCACCGACGAGCAAATTCGTGAGGCGGCGCGCCTGGCCAATGCCCTGGAGTTTATCGACCGCCTGCCCCATGGCTTTGACACCATGGTGGGCGAGCGCGGCGTCAAGCTTTCGGGCGGCCAGCGCCAGCGCGTGGCCATTGCCCGTGCCATCCTCACCGACGCGCCGATTCTGGTACTCGACGAGGCGACGTCTGCCCTCGATAGCGAGTCCGAGGCGTTGGTGCAGGAAGCTCTCGAGAACCTGATGCGCGGCCGCACCTCCATTGTGGTGGCGCATCGCCTGTCCACCGTGGCGGCGCTCGACCGCATCGTGGTGCTGGCGGATGGCGAGATCGTCGAGGACGGCACGCATGTGCAGCTCGTCGAGGCGGGTGGCGAGTACGCGAGTCTGTGGAGCCGTCAGACCGGCGCATTCTTGGAGGCGTAAGCGTCTAGGACGTGGGACAATTGTGCCCATAAGTTTATTGTGCCGTTGAGCCGAGGAGTCGTTATGCCACGCGAGACCAATGCCGCCAAGCGCGAGCGCGCCATCGAGGTGTGTGAGCGCCTCAACCGTCGCTATGGCCCGGTCGAGTGCTTTTTGGACCACGAGAATCCCTTCCGCCTGCTGATCGCGGTGCTACTCTCGGCGCAAACGACCGACGCGCAGGTCAACAAGGTGACGCCGCGGCTGTTTGCCCAGTGGCCCACGCCCGAGGCCATGGCCGGGGCGAGCGTGGCTGACGTGGCGGACACCATTAAGTCACTCGGCTTTTATAAGAGTAAGGCCAAGCATGCCGTGGAGGCCGCCCAGATGATCGTTGCTGACTACGGCGGCGAGGTACCGGCCGACATGAAGGAGCTTGTAAAGCTGCCGGGCGTGGGGCGCAAGACGGCGAACATCGTACTCAACGTGGGGTACGGCATCGTGGAAGGCATCGCAGTGGATACGCACGTCAACCGCATTGCGCACCGCCTGATGCTGAGTCCCAAGACGCATGCCAAGGAGCCGCTCAAGACCGAGCAGGATCTGCTCAAGATTTTGCCGCACGAGTATTGGGAGTCGGTCAACCATCAGTGGATCACCTTCGGTCGCGAAATCTGCGATGCCCGCAAACCCAAGTGCGACGAGTGTCCGCTGGCAGATTTGTGCCCCAGCGTGCGCGTAGCGGGGTAGGGCGGAATGCATCTTCGTCTGGCGTTTTTTGCAGGGCCGGGTTTGCCCTTGAGCAGGAGTCCTCTCCATACGCTACCATGACAAACAATGATCTTTGACGTACGACCCGCCGAGCTTGCCCCGGCGGGCTTTTGGCGTTGCGATGCCGGAGGAACAGCATGCTCATTCACCGTATAGCCGCGCAGCTCTACACTGCCGAGGCACTGCAGACCGTCGAGGCCGGACTCGATGCCGGCGAGGACGTGACGTTGGCCGTGTCGCAGTCGGGTCGCACGCTTATGGCGGCCGCCCAGTTTGCGCGCCGTCCGCGTCCCACGGTCTATATCGTGAGCGGCGAGGACGCTGCCGATCGCGCCGCGCGCAGCCTGGCCGCCTATGTGGGCCTGGCGCACGTGTGCCGCTTTCCCGAGCGCAAGGACTACCCGTGGCGCGAGCAGGCGCCCGACGATGCCGTGGTGGCGCAGCGCTGCGAGGCCCTGGGACGCATCGTGCGCGGTGACAACTGCATTATGGTTGCCTCGGCCCGCGCGTTGCTGCGTTGCGTGCCGCCAGTCGAGAGCCGCTACTGGGAGTCCACGACCTTTGCGGTGGGCGAGGAGATCCCTTTTGACGAGGTGCCGCAGCGCCTGGTGGGCATGGGCTATACCAATGCCGGTGCCGCCGACGCGCCCGGCCTGTTCCGCGTGCACGGTGATACCGTCGAGGTGTTCCCCGCGCAGGAGAAGGCACCCGTGCGCATTGAGTTCTTTGGCGACGAGATTGATCGCATCCGCCGCATGGTGAGTTCCACGGGGCAGACCATCGGCAACGAGGACAGCATCGAAATCTTCCCCTGCCGCGAGCTGGCGCTCACCGACGAGGCCGTTCACAACATGCACGTGGCGCTCTACCGCGCCAGCCAGGACGACAGTAAGCTGGCGGCGCTGCTCGAGATGGTGGATGCACGCATCGTCACGCCCGAGCTCGACCGCTTTTTGCCGGTGATGTACGGCCAGACCGTGAGCCCGCTGTCGCATGTGAGCGGCCAGGCGCTCGTGGTGCTGTCCGAGCCGCGCTCGCTGTTCGACGACTGCCTGCGCGCCTACGAGGATATCGAGGCACGCGCCGGCGAGGCGGGGATTGACCGCTTGGACGGTCTGTACGTGCGCGCCCAGCAGCTCGACTTTGGTGCCCAGCAGCGCTTGAACTACGTGAGCTTGATTCGTGCCGGTGGTGCGGTGACGGCAGAGCTCAAGATTGAGCAGCCGGCCATCGCGGGCTCGGACAATCGCTTTATGACGCGCATCCAGGAGGTCGTGGGCAAGCGCTATGCCTGCGTGTTTGCCATCCCCGACCGCGGTGCACGCGAGTCGATGGAGCTCACCTTTGGCGATGAGGGTATTACCTTTGAGGAGTCGCTGACGGCCGCGCCCGAAAACGCGGGCGCTATTGGCGACCGTGTGCGCGTGGCGGCGGCGGATTCTGCCGATCGTGCTGTCCGCCAGGATGCTCATGCTGCAATTCGCGAACGCAAGGCCGACGCGCTCAACGCCCGCTCGCTCGAGGCGGGCGCGGCCCAGGCTGCCGCCGGTGCCGCCGTGCCCACCATCTCGCGCGGACGCGTGACCTTTGTGGATGCCGCTCTGCCGCAGGGTGTGGTGGTGCCCGATGCCAACCTGGCCGTGTTCTCGATCGCCGACCTTAACGCCCGCATGGACGCCAACCGCGCGCGCAGCCGCCGCAAGGTGGACATTACGCAGATCACGTTCCCGTTTAAGCCGGGCGACTACGTGGTGCACGCCACTCACGGCATCGCGCTCTTTAGCGAGATCGCGCGCCAGGAAGTGGGCGGCAAGGAGCGCGACTACTTTTTGCTGGAATATGCCGACGGCGACAAGCTCTACGTGCCGCTGGAGCAGGTTGACCGCATTACGCGCTACGTTGGTCCCGACGGCGACAAGCCGCGCCTGACCAGGCTCAACACCGCCGACTGGACGCGTGCCACCAACAAGGCGCGCAAGAACGCCAAAAAGCTGGCGTTTGACCTGGTCGATCTGTATACGCGCCGCTCTTCGATTACCGGTATCGCTTGCCCGCCCGACACGCCCGAGCAGATCGAGATGGAGCAGAGCTTCCCCTACGACGAGACGCGCGATCAGCTGGAGGCCATCGCCGATATTAAGGCCGATATGGAGGCGCCCAAGCCCATGGACCGCCTGCTGTGCGGAGACGTGGGCTTTGGCAAGACCGAGGTCGCCCTGCGCGCGGCGTTTAAGTGCGTGGACTCCGGTCGCCAGGTCATGGTGCTCTGCCCCACGACCATTCTGGCCCAGCAGCACTACGAGACGTTCTTTGAACGCTTTGCCCCGTTTGGCCTTGAGGTCGAGGTGCTCAGCCGCTTTCGCACGCCGGCGCAGCAAAAGCGCGCACTCAAGGCGTTTGCCGAGGGCACGATTGATGTGCTCATCGGCACGCATCGCCTGCTTTCGGCCGATGTGAACCCCAAGAACCTGGGCCTGGTGATCATTGACGAGGAGCAGCGCTTTGGCGTGCAGCACAAGGAGCAGCTCAAGAACCTGCGCGAGCAGATTGACGTGCTCACGCTTTCGGCCACGCCCATCCCGCGTACCATGCAGATGGCCACGAGCGGCGTGCGCGATATGAGCCTGATTACCACGCCGCCGACTGGGCGCCGCCCCGTGATCGTGCACGTGGGGGAGTACGACCCCGACGTGGTGAGCGCGGCGATTCGCCTGGAGGTGGGTCGCGGCGGACAGGTGTACTACGTGTCCAACCGCGTCAAGACCATCGATGGCGCTGTGGCACGCGTGCACGAGGCCGCGCCCGAGGCGCGCGTGGGCGTGGCGCACGGCAAGATGAGCCCGCGCGAGGTCGAGGACGTGATGATCGAGTTCGCGACCAAAAAGATCGATGTGCTCATCGCCACGACCATCGTGGAGAGTGGCATCGACAACGCGACCGCCAACACGCTCATCATCGAGGACTCGCAGCGCCTGGGTCTGGCACAGCTTTACCAGCTCAAGGGCCGTGTGGGCCGTTCTGTCACGCAGGCCTACGCGTACTTTATGTTCCCGGGCGAGCTGCCGCTCACCGAGGAGGCCACGGCGCGCCTGACTGCACTTTCCGAGTTCCAGGACCTGGGCAGCGGCATGCGTATCGCCATGCGCGACCTGGAGATTCGCGGCGCCGGTTCGCTGATGGGCGCTGAGCAGCACGGCAACCTGTCGAGCGTGGGCTTTGACCTGTTTACGCAGATGTTGGGCCAGGCCGTGGCCGAGGCGCGCGGCGATGACGATGCCGGCGTGGAGGCGGCGAGCGTGGGCATTAATCTGCCTGCCGATTACTTCTTGTCCGAGGAGTACCTGCCGGCGGTGGACCAGCGCGTGCTCGTGTACCGCAAGCTCGCGGCGGCCGAGGACCTGGAGAGCATCGACGAGGTGCAGGAAGAGACCGAGGCCGCGCACGGTGAGCTGCCGTTGGCGGGGCTCAACCTGTTCAACCGCGCGCGCATCCGTATCCGCGGCGAGCGCCTGGGGCTCGAGAGCGTCACGCTCAGCGGTGGGCGCATTACCTTCCTGGGGGTTGACGTTCCCAAGAAGGTAGCCTTTGAGCTCAAGACCCGCTACGGTGCGGTGAACTTCCCCAAGAGCCGCAAGCTGTCGGTGCCCTACAAGGCGGGCGCCGGTGCGGGCAGCGGCCTGGGTCGCGGTCTCGACGCCAACGACGGCACCGGCCCCGTGGCCGCGGCGCTCATGCTGCTGCAGCAGCTGGGCGTCAGCGATGACGACTAATGGGTCGACGCTGCAAACACCCCATTTGGGCGCTCTGGTTTCATCGAAAGGAAAGCATGTTCGGATATATCTATAAGAAAGATGTCGCCATTATCGCGGTCGTCCTGTGCCTTTGTCTGGGCGTGGGCAGTTTCTTCGATTATCAGATCTCGAGCGCGCTGTTCAATATCGGCAGCATGTACGGTCGCTTTATCGAGGCCGCTGGCGAGCTGCCGTTTGAGCTGACGGCGAGCGTCGCGGGCGTTATGCTCGTGCGCGCGGTGCGTCCCGACTCCAGGGGGAGCAAATGGCTCGCCGTGCTCGGCATCCTCGTCAACGTTGGCCTGGCCGGCTACGAGATCGTCTCGTCCCTGAAGGTTGGCGGCAAACTCATCGCTGTCCAGTTGGTGCTGACGTTTGTGCTGGTCATCGCTGCCAACCTTGTCGTCTATCGCCTCACGCGCGACACCGACTCCGACGAGCTCACGCGCTGGGCGCTGATGGTGCTTGCCGTGTGGGTCGCTCAGGCCATCATCCTCAACGTGGTTGTCAAGCCGCTGTGGTCGCGCCCGCGCATGCGCGTGATCGAGGTCACGCCGGGGCTCAATTTTCAGCCGTGGTGGGTGATTGGCAACCCCGACAAGTGGAGCTATATTGCGGCCGGCGTAATCAAGGACGGCTTTAAGTCGTTTGCGAGCGGACACACGGCGCACGCGGCGATCGGTCTTATGCTTGCCGGGCTTCCTGCGGCGTCCTTTAAGGAAAAGCCGTCGCGCCGTCGCGTGGTCTTTTGGACGGCGGCTGCGGTTGCGGCGCTCGTCGCCTTTGGCCGCATTGTGATCGGTGCGCACTTTTTGACTGACGTGAGCTGCGGCTTTGCCCTGGTGCTGGCACTTGAGTGCCTTGCCGCGCGCATTGCCTATCCGGGCGGCGTACAATAGCGGCGTTTAAATCATCGGGCCCATGCCCGGCTAGAGAGGATTGCCATGCTCGCGTTCAACAACGACTATTCCCACGGTGCTCATCCGGCAGTGCTGCAGGCGCTCGTCGATACCAACATGGAGCCGCAGCCCGGCTACGGTACCGATGCGCACACCGAGCGTGCCAAGCAGCTGATTCGCGAGGCCTGTCAGGCCCCTGATGCCGACGTGTTCTTGCTGGTGGGCGGCACGCAGGCCAACGCGACGGTGATTGACATGCTGCTCGCGCCCTACGAGGGCGTCGTTGCCGCCGAGACCGGCCATGTCGCTTGCCACGAGGCGGGCGCCATCGAGTTTGGCGGCCACAAGGTGCTCACCATCCCCGGCTACGAGGGCAAGATGCACGCCGAGGATCTCGAGAACTATATCCAGGTGTTCTACGAAAACGAGAGCTACGAGCACACGGTGTTCCCGGGCGCCGTGTACGTGAGTCTATCGACCGAGTACGGCACGCTGTACTCCAAGGCCGAGCTCGCGGCGATTCACGCGGTGTGCCAGAAGCGCGAGATTCCGCTGTTTGTGGACGGTGCTCGTCTGGCCTATGCACTGGCGGCCGATGAGTGCGACATTACCCTGCCCGAGCTGGCGCAGCTGTGCGACGTGTTCTACATCGGCGGCACCAAGTGCGGCGCGCTTTGCGGCGAGGCTGTGGTGTTCTGCGGCATGCACGCTTCGGCGCATCCCATTCCGCGTATTAAGCAGCACGGCGCGCTGTTGGCCAAGGGCCGCCTGACGGGCGTGCAGTTTGAGGCGCTCTTTACCGATGGCCTGTATTTTGAGATTGGCCGACAGGCGATTCAGACGGCCCAGGCGCTGCGTTGTGTGCTGCACGAGCGTGGCTACCAGTTCTTTTTGGAGACGCCCACAAACCAGCAGTTTGTGATTCTGCCCAACGAGGACATGGCCCGCATTCGCGAGCATGCGGCGATCGAGTACTGGGAAAAGTACGACGATACCCACACGGTGGTGCGCTTTTGCACCAGCTGGGCCACGACGCAGGAGGACATCGACGCGCTGGCGGCTGTCCTGTAGCCTGATGTAATGACGAGGGGCCGCCTTGCGCTGGGTTTGGCGCAAGGCGGCCTTTGTTTTTGAGAGAGAAGGGTTGTATGACCGAGATGTCCGAGCCGGCGATTCGCCTGGCGACGCCCGAAGACGTGCCGGCGTTGCTTGCCATCTATGAGCCGTATGTGCGCCAGACGGCGATTACCTGCGAATACGAGGTGCCGAGCGTTGAGGAGTTCGCCGGGCGCATCGAGCGTACGCTCAAGCGCTATCCGTATCTGGTGATGGAGCTGGACGGGCGTCCGGTAGGCTATGCCTATGCGAGTCCGCTCAACAGCCGCGAGGCATACGACTGGTCGGTCGAGACGTCGATTTACCTGGCACGCGACGTGCGCCACGGCGGGCTGGGCCGCAAGCTGCACGATGCGCTCAAGCAGTGCCTGATCGCGATGGGCATCACCAACATGTGCGCGCTCATCGCCGTGCCGCACGACAAGGACGACGAGTATCTAACGCACAACAGCCAGGACTTCCATGCCCATATGGGATATCGCTTGGTGGGTGCTTTCGACCGCTGTGCCCAAAAGTTCGACCGCTGGTACGACATGTGCTGGATGGAGCTGGTCCTGGCCGAGCGCACCCCCAACCAGCCCAAACCAACCTGGTTCCCCGACCTTCCTAAACCTACCATTTAGGGACAGGTTTATTTTGGCAGGTTAGCCGATGGGCTCGGTGTATTTGGCGCGGTCGGTGCGCTGGATACGCTTGGAGACATGGAGCGGACGGCCGTCGGTGTCGTAGACGTAGTCGGTGATTAGGATTAGCGCCTGCCCGCGCTCGACGTTGAGCAAAAATGCCTCGTTTTGCGACGCATAGCACACCTCAAAGGTCTTATGCCCCTGCGCCGGCGCGCGATGGAACTCCTGGCGCAGCGTGGCGTAGAGCGAACCGTTGATATCGCGATCGATGAGCGACCCAAAGCATGGCGGCAAATAGGTGGTCTCCAGGCACAGTGGCGCATCGTCCAGGTAACGCAGGCGGACAAGTTTGACAAGCTTGCTGCCCACGCTAGCGTCAAAGAACTTGGCCACGCTGCCCATTGCTTTGGCAAAGCCCGAGTCCACCGTGCGCGTGGTGGGCTTCATGCCCTGGCCTTCGACCTGCTTGGTATAGCTCGAAAACACCAGGTTGTTCTCGTGGAGCGCCGGTGTGTCGGCCACAAAGGCGCCGCGCCCGCGCTCGGTTCGAATCAGGCCCTCGTCAACAAGCACCTTAAGGGCATGGCGCACGGTGCTGCGCGACAGGCCCGATTCGTCCATGAGTTCCATCTCGGACGGCAGTTTATCTCCGCGGGCGTAGGTGCCGGCGGCAATGCGGTCGCGAAGCGTTGCCGCCAGACGCTCGTATTGGGTCAAGTTCTTTTTCGACGAAGTGCTCATGCGAACAACCTGTATCTAACTTGTATGCTTACAGAACCAAGCATGTATCCAACATGACAACAAAACCGCTGGTAATGGCTTGCCGAAAACTTTACCAGCAAAATTTCTAAGACAAATATAGCATACAACTAGTCGACATAACCAAAACATGTATGTAACTTGTATGCCATCGAGAGCATCAAACGAGAAGAAAGGCTGATGCACGATGACTACTCAGGAACAGGTTAAGGACGTCGTCTCCCAGGTTTTGGCTGACAAGGCAGACAAGGGCGGCATCAAGCGCGTCGTGTGGATTGGCGCCGGTGGATCCAACGGCGGCAACTATCCTGCCCAGTACTTTATGGAGCACGAGGCCACGCAGGTCGTGAGCTCCAGCTACACCAGCAACGAGTTCGTGCACGCCACGCCTGCCTACGTCAACGAGAACACCCTGGCCGTCGTCGTGTCCATGCGCGGCACCAAGGAGACCATCGTCGCCGCCCAGGTCGCCAAGAACCACGGCGCCAGCACCATCGCCATCTATGTCGACGAGTCCGGCCTCACCGAGGTCTGCGACTACAAGATCCAGTACGACAGCCTGGCCGTCGACGAGTCCTGCATGGGCCGCACCAACTCCGCCGTCGTGACCATGATTGCTATGGAGCTTACGCAGCAGACCGAGGGCTATGCCGAGTACGAGGCCGCTATGGCCGCCTTCGACTTGGTCGACCCCATCTATCGCAAGGCTGTCGAGTACACCCGTCCGCTCGCTGCCAAGTGGGCCGAGCAGAACGCCGACAAGCCCTGCATCAACGTTATGGCTCAGGGCCCGCTCTTTGGTGCCGCCTACGTCTTTAGCATCTGCAACGTGCAGGAGATGCTGCAGATCGACTCCTGCACCATCAACACCTGCGACTTCTTCCACGGTCCCTTCGAGATCCTGGACAAGCGTACCTCGCTGTTCCAGCTCATCAGCGTCGGCCGCAGCCGCTGCAACGACGAGCGCGGCATTCGCTTTGTCAACCAGTACGGTGGTGAGCGCGTCTACCAGCTCGACGCCAAGGAGCTCGGCCTCAACGACATCAAGGACAGCGTGAGCGAGTACTTCAACCACCTGATCTTTGCCCCGATCCTCAACAACGTCTACATGCGTGCGCTCTCCGCCGTCACCCACAAGGACTACATGACGCGCCGTTACATGTGGAAGCTGGATTACTAAGGGATAGAGCGGCCTAACAGCCCAATACCCCTCATGAGTTGCGGTGGAATAGTTCCTGTTTGGGAGTGTGAAGCCTCTGTTTGAGAACTATTTCACCGCAACTGCTAGAGCGGCACTTGGGGACGTTCCCTTTCTGCCGGCAGTTAGGGATGTTCCTTTTGTGCCGGCAGTTGGGGACACTCCTTGTGTCGAGAGATTTCCCGTTCGCCGATTTGTGCCTTGAAAAATGTATATAACGACTATAACGTAGCATGAAACATATTGGAAATAATACTGAGGAGGCTGCGTTGAAGAGGAGCAATCTGGGCTATGTGCTGGTGCTGATCGCCGCGCTTATGTGGGGCAGCATCGGAATCTTTGTAAACGGCATCTCGGCCATGGGCGTTTCATCCCAGAGCATGGCTGCCTTTCGCTTGTTGGTCGGAGCGCTTATCTTGGCGCCGGTCCTGATGTTTATGGGCTGCCGTCCGGGTGAGGGGTCTACCGTGGTTCAGGGTCCGCTGACCCTGTTCAAGGCAAGCCCTAAAGAGCTTGTTTCCTGCGCGCTTGTCGGTATCGTCGGTTTGGCTGCCGCCAACACCTGCTATTACGAGTGCATGCGCGAGGTGGGCATGTCCACGGCATCGGTGCTGCTCTACACGTCGCCGGTGTTTGGCGTCGCGCTCGGCCGCGTCCTTTATCGCGAGGACGTGACCCTCAACAAGCTCGTTGCCATTGTCTTTAACATCGTTGGCTGTGTGCTTGCGGTGACCAATGGCGACCTTTCCGGTTTTCATTTTTCGGTTTGGGGCGTCACGTCGGGCGTGATTGCAGGCCTTTGTGGTGCGTCGCTCGCGGTGTTTAGCCGGATAGCAACCAAGACGGTCCACCCGCTGGCTGTCACGTTTTGGGGCTTTGTTTTTGGCGGTGCGGTTATGGCAGCTATCGCGGCTCCGTGGCCGGATGTCGCCGCGGCAATGTCGCCACAGCTGCTGCTGCTGTTCCTTGGCTTTGGACTCATCCCCACAGCCGTGGCTTACATCTTATATATGCAGGGTCTGTCCATGGGGCTCGAGACGTCGAAAGTTCCCGTCGTAATGTCATTCGAGACAGTCGTCACCGTACTGCTGGGCATTGGTGTCTACGCCGAGCCCGCCGGCGCGATCAAAGTTCTGGGCATCGTTTTGGTGCTCGCGTCCATCGTGATTATGAACACCGACTTTTCCAAGCTGCGCAACAGTGTGTTTGTCGGCCATGTCGTTGAGAGCATGACCTTTAAGCCCAACGCGTGGTGGACGGAGAAATCGCAGGACATGGATCTCTTCCGCGAGCGCACGGGCATTGCGCTGGAGCCCACCGTGCAGGAAAGCCCCTGGTACTTCGTGCGATAGGGGATTGGCGGTGTGTTTGAGCAGGTAGCGCCCGGCGTTTGATCGGGCGGCGCCTAGCCAGCGCCGACCTACCCAAGACCATCGTTTCGATTGCGTTAAACCCGCCAACGGTCGTTTTTCACCCGCGAACGGTTTATATACTAATTATCAATATAAGCAACGTATAAGACGTTATAATGACCATAACGAAAAGGAGGAGGCAAGATGAATCAGATCATTCTCGCATCTCATGGCGGCCTGGCCGCAGGCGCCAAAGACACGCTCGAGATGGTTCTCGGCGACGTGTCGAACGTCCACGTCGTGTCGCTTGCTCGTGACGACAAGGAGCCCATCACCAATAAGGTTGAGGCTATGATCGCCACGTTCAACGCGGACGACACCGTGTATGTGCTAACCGATATGCTCGGTAGCTCGGTCAACAACAACATGGTCGAGCTTTCCAAGAACGGCACGAAGTTCACGGTTGTCAGCGGTTTCAACATCCCGCTGGCGCTCACGCTTGCTATGAGCCCCGCCCCCGTCAAGGGCACCGAGCTCGCGGCCCTCATCAACGAGGCCCGCACCGGTCTGACCAACCCCAACGCACCGGTCGAGGTCGCCGCGGCTCCCGCCAAGAAGGCCAAGGCGTCCCGTCACAGCTCCGGTCCCGCCAAGATCGTCCTCGCACGTCTTGACTACCGTCTGCTGCACGGCCAGGTCGTCTTTACCTGGACCACCAAGGTTCAGGCCGAGCGCATCATCGTCGTCGACAACGCTGCCGCCAACGATGACATCAAGAAGGGCGCTCTTAAGCTGGCCAAGCCCCAGGGCGTGCGCCTGAACGTCTTCACCGTTGAGCGTGCCCTTGCCAAGATGGACAAGCTCAACACCCTCGGCGAGCGCGTCATGTTCGTCTTTGGCAACACTGCCGAGATGCTGCAGTTCTGCCAGGGCTACAAGCTCGACGCCATCAACCTGGGCGCCACCGCCAACCACGACGGTGCCGAGCAGGTCGGCGGCAAGGACAGCTCCGTCTTCTTCGACGCCACCCAGAAGGCCGACGTCAACCAGCTGCTCGACATGGGCATTAAGCTCTACGTCCAGCAGACCCCTACGTATCAGAGCGTCGACATCGACGCCAAGCTGTAATCAACCAGGCGTTTGCCTGACTGAAAGGAGAAGGGTATGAATACGTTCATCAGTGCGGTGCTCGTCGGCCTCGTCGGCGTGTTCTGCATGTGGGACTCCCGCCTGCTCGGTCGTCTTAACTTCGAGCAGCCCCTCGTTGGCGCTACGCTCGTCGGTTTGCTGCTGGGCGATGTGCCCACCGGCCTTGCCGTCGGTGCCGCCGTCGAGCTCGTGTCCATGGGCCTGGTGCAGGTCGGCGCTGCCGTTCCGCCCGATATGGTCCTGGGCGGCATCGTGGCCGCTGCCTTTGCGTGCCTGACCGATGCTTCCGCCGAGACCGCCATGACGATCGCCATCCCGGTCGCCGTCCTGGGCCAGCTCCTCGGCATCGTGTTCCGTTCCATCATCGCCGCCCTCACCCATGTGGCAGATAGCGCGATCGATAACGGAAAGTTCAAGACCGCCTACCGCATGCACATCTGCGCCGGCTCCGGTCTGTACGCCGTCATGTACTTCCTGCCGATCTTCCTGGCCGTCTTTGTTGGCACCGACCTGGTTCAGGCCATCGTCAACATGGTTCCCGAGTGGCTGTCCACTGGTCTTAACGTTTCGACCAAGATCATGACCGCCTACGGCTTGGCCCTGCTGCTCACCATGATGATCAAGAAGGGTATGACTCCGTTCCTATTCATCGGTTTCCTGCTCGCCGCTTACCTCAACCTGTCCGTCATCGCGGTCGCTTTGATCGGTGTGTGCCTGGCTGTCGTCTTCATGGGCTTCAAGTTCAACGGTTCCCATGCAGCCGCCGGTGTCGATTCCGACTACGATCCGCTCGAAGACGACGAAGACTAAGGAGGAACACACTATGGCAACCGCAACCAAGGACGTGTCCCTGAACAAGAAGGTCAGCCAGTTCTTCTGGCGCTCCTGGGCCATCCAGGCCTCTTGGAACTACGAGCGTCAGATGAACATGGGCTTCCTCTACGGCATGGTTCCCACGCTCGATCGCCTCTATCCGGATGAGTCCGATCCCAAGCAGCTCGCTGCTAAGAAAGAGGCTTACCACCGTCACATGGCGTTCTACAACTGCACCCCGCAGACGAGCGCTTTTGTCCTAGGCCTCGCCGCCTCCATGGAGGAGGAGTACGCCAAGGATCCCGAGAACTTCGATCCCGATTCGATCAACGCGGTCAAGACCTCCCTCATGGGTCCGCTTTCCGGTATTGGTGACTCCTTCTTCCAGGGCACCATCCGCGTCATCGCCTTTGGTCTGGGCGTCCAGCTGGCTCAGCAGGGCTCCATCATGGGCCCGATCCTGGCCATGCTCATCTCCATCGTGCCTTCCGTGCTGATCACGTGGTTTGCCGCCAAGATCGGCTACCAGGGTGGCCACGAGTACCTGAGCAAGCTCCAGGGCGGCGACCTCATGGAGAAGCTCATGTATGTCTGCGGCATCGTGGGCCTTATGTCCGTGGGCGGCATGATCGCTACACTGATCGGCGCCACCACCCCGCTGCAGTTCGCTGAGGGTACCGTCGTTATCCAGGACATCCTGGACGGCATGATGCCCCAGATGATCTCCCTCGGCCTCACCGGCCTTATGTACTGGCTCATCAAGAAGAACGTCAACACCGGTTGGCTTCTCGTGATCGCCATTGTGGGCGGCATCGCCCTCTCCGCGGCCGGCATCCTGGCCTAGTCGCGACCCAATGCTTCCCCCGGGGGCCTGCCTGGCATCCCATACCCCAGGCAGGCTTCCATCCCTAACATGTGACAAAGGGACAGTTCCTTTGTCACATCCTCAACGGGCCGGCGACTCGGTCCTAACCACGGTAACCCTGCGAGCGTCCGGCAATGTGGCGCCGCAACAAATCGAAAGGAATGTGTCAGATGTACGAGATCGACCTTAACCTCCCTAAGCAGATCGTCGCTGACGTCCTGTCCAACCACGAGATTCACAGCGTCGCTTTCGTCGGCTGCGGTGCTTCCATGTCCGACCTTTACCCCGCCAAGTACTTCCTGGCCAACAACACGGACAAGCTGAACGTTCAGATCTTCACCGCTAACGAGTTCAACTACGACACGCCTTCCTGGGTCAACGAGCACACCTTCGTGATCACCTGCTCCCTCGGTGGCTCCACGCCCGAGACCGTCGAGGCCAACAAGACCGCCAAGAAGCACAACTGCCCGGTCGTCTCCCTCACCAACAAGGCTGGCTCCGCTCTGACCGTCGACGCCGACCACGTCATCGTCCACGGCTTCCACGCCAACTACGCTGCCAAGTGCGAGAAGCCCGGCTATGCCATCGCTCTTGCTCTCGAGATCCTTCAGCAGACCGAGGGCTATGACCACTACGAGGACATGATCACCGGCCTCACCAACGTTTTCGATCTCTGCGAGAACGCCGCTCAGCACTGCAAGAAGCTCGCCAAGAAGTTCGCCGAGGACTTCAAGGACGACAAGATGATCTACTTCATGGCCTCCGGTGCCTCCGAGAAGATGGCTTATTCTCACGCCGCCTTCCTGTTCACCGAGATGCAGTGGATCGACGCCGCCGCCTACAACACCGGCGAGTACTTCCACGGCCCGTTCGAGGTTTCCACCGAGGGTAAGCCCTACGTCTTCTTCATGTCCGATGGTGCTACCCGTCCGATGGACGCTCGCGCCCTCACCTTCCTTGAGCGCATGGGCGCCAAGGTCGCTCTGATCGACTCCAAGGACTACGGCCTGGCTGACGCCGTGCCCGCGAGCGTCGTCACCTACTTCAACCCGCTGCTGCACCTCGCCGTTATGCGCGAGTACGGCAACCAGATCGCCGAGGCCCGTCAGCACCCGCTGACCATGCGTCGCTACATGTGGAAGCTTTCCTACTAATCACAAGTAAGTAGACCTTACGGGTTGATTGAGAGGGGATGGGGTTTGCGCCCCGTCCCCTTTTTGCTTTGGGGGCGTGTCTGTCGCGTCGCAAAACACCAGATAAAACCTACCAAAATAAACCTGTCCCTTTTTGGCAGGTGGGAGGAGATGCGTATGATCAAGGCAGTGCTGTTTGATATGGACGGCGTGCTGGTCGATACCGAGTGGTTCTACAACCGTCGCCGCGTGGCGTTTATGGAGGAAAAGGGGTTCCACTTTGACGAGATCCCCGATCTTTCGGGGTCTAACGAGCCTGCCATCTGGAAGTCGCTGGTGCCCGACGATGTTGAGCTGCGCGAGCGCTTGCGCGTTGAGTACAAGCAGGTCTACAGCCCGGTTCACCCTGTTCCGTATGCCGAGCTGCTCAACGAGCAGACGGAGCCGGTGATGCGCGAGCTGCACGAGCGCGGCGTCAAGTGTGCCATCGCGAGCTCGTCCTATCGCGAGCTCATTGACGAGCTGGTGGAGATTGCCGGTATCACCGACGTGCTGGACTACACCATCAGCGGTCACGAGTGCAGTGCATTTAAGCCCGACCCCGAGATCTACCTGCGTGCCATGGAGGCGCTGGGTGTGGAGCCTACCGAGTGCCTGGTTATCGAGGACTCGCCTTTGGGCATCGAGGCCGGCAAGCGCTCCGGCGCGCGCGTCCTGGCACTGCGTCCGCACGAGGGCGTTAACCTGGACCAAACGGGAGCCGACGCCGTCATCGACAACCTCGCCGACATTCTGACCGCTTTGTAGCGTCAATTCGCCGCAAGAAGTGCGGATTCACACGTCTCTTGCGGTGGATTGGCTCATTTTGGCTTCGATTTAGATCCGTTTGGCTTCGACTCGGACTAAGTGAGTAGACTTTTTGGCACATGCCGAGCACAAAGCGTATCTGCCTTAGTAAAACCGCAGGTCGGAGAGGTGGCTGTTTTGAGTGCGCTTGGTAGATCGCGAAAAGTCTACTCACTTAGAATTTGGCTCTTTGGTTGGGGAGCTGCTGGCTCGTTTTGGTTGTCGAGAGAGGGTGAATTGAAGCGCCCTCTCGCGCTCCATGCTACAATCGCCGGCATGCCCCACAATTACATCTGCCTTCGAAAGGAGCCTACGTGGCGAACGCCATCGATCAGCTCACGGACCGCGTGCTCGTGCTCGGCCGTCTCACCATCGTCCGCCGCGCCATTACTGCCGTGGCGGTCACCATCTCCGCCGTTCTCCAGACATTTCTGATTCAGGCGTTCATTCGCCCCGCCGATCTGCTTCCGAGCGGCCTCACCGGCGTCGCGGTCCTGCTCGATCGCGTCACCTCGCTCGGCGGCGTTCATATCGACATCTCGCTCGGCATGCTCGCGCTCAACATCCCCGTGGCGCTCCTTTGCTGGAGCGGCATCAGCAAGCGCTTCGTCATCTTCTCGATGATGCAGGTCATGCTCTCGTCGCTGTTCCTCAACATCTTTCACTTCGCCCCGTTTTTGGGCGACAAGATCATGCTCATCATCTTTGGCGGCGTGGTCTCGGGCCTGGGCGCCGCCATCGCGCTTAAGTCCGGCGCATCCACCGGCGGCACCGACTTTATCGCGCTGTGGGTTTCCAACCATACAGGCAAGACCATCTGGGGCGTCATCTTTGGCTTTAACTGCGCTATCCTGGCGATCTTTGGCTTTATGTTTGGCTGGGACAATGCGGCGTATTCCATCGTGTTCCAGTTTATTTCGACCAAGACCATCGACAGTTTCTACCGACGCTACGACCGTGTGACGCTGCAGATCACGACACGCAAGGCAGACGAGGTCATGACAGCCTATGTTGACCATTTTCAGCATGGCATTAGCTGCGCCGAGGTCATTGGCGGATACAGCCGCGAAAAGATGTATCTGCTGCACGCCGTTGTCTCGACCTACGAGAGCCAGGACATTATCAAGCTGGTGTGCGATATTGATCCCGGCGCCGTGATCAATGTGTTCCACACGCTCAACTTCGTGGGCGGCTGGTGGGGCGGTCATGTCGACGAGCCCATGCCCACGGCCGTACCCGATCCCGACAAGCCCGCGCGCATGGCCAGCAGGCAGGCGCGCCTCAGCGAGCAGGACAGTCTGCAGCAGGACGACGGCAAGTAAGGATTTGCTGTATGTGGTGTATCGTTTTATCAAACTGAGATAACATATAAAAAGACGTTATATACGTATTAGTTATTTCGCTATTTTGATAAGAGTGATCAGATATGCCCGCACCCAAAAATGCACCACTTTACCAGCAGATTTACGACGAAATCAAGGATGCGATCGAGAAAGGTGTTTATGCACCCAAGGAGCGTATCCCGTCCGAGCTTGAGCTTGCCGAGCAGTACGAGGTAAGCCGCATTACGGTGCGTCGCGCCGTTGAGGAGCTGTGCTCCGATGGCTACCTGGTTAAGCAGCAGGGCCGCGGCACCTTTGTCTCCACGCCGCACATCAACCGCCAGTTCCACGCCTCGACGCTGCAGACGTTTACCGCGCTGTGTGCCGACAATGACATGAAGGCGGGTGCACACGTGGTCGATCGCCAGATTGTGCCGGCACGTCAAAACGAGATGGAGTTCTTTGGCCTGCAGAAGGACGCGCTGCTACTGCACATTAAGCGCGTGCGTACGGCCGACGGCGAGCCCATCTTTGAGGAAAACATCTTTGTGCCGTTTGATACATACCGTGAGCTGTTGACGGCCGATCTTGAGGACAAGTCGATTTTTGCCGAGGTCGAGCGTGTTGGCGGAACGCCGATTGTCTCGGTTGGCTACCGTACGGTCGAGGCCGTTCGCGCTAACGCCGAGCAAGCGGCCGAGTTGGGCATTGCTCCGCACGATCCACTGCTCAATCTGCGTGCCGGCTTTATCGGCCCCAATGGCGAGCCGGTCCTGATGGGTAAGCAGTACTACGTGGGTAGCCGTTACGTCATGGTGATGTAAGTTACGCGGTTTTACCAAACCGCGTAACCAGTCGACGCTGCAAGCCCGCCAGAGCGGCAATCTGCAGAATGAGCGTGGATAATCTCCCGTTTTTGGCTCGGTGACGGGCTCAAAGTGGGAGATTATCCATGCTCATCAGGAAAGTGTCCAAAAATCCACGCTCGTTCCCTCGGATCGCGTTGCTTGTGGCCGGCAGCCGTGCGGCACTGGTCCGCGTGGCGGCGTATAATCGGCGGCAGATGACTTGGACGTTAGGAAACCATGACCGATAGCATGCAGCAGACGGCGCTCGACACGCTCGGCGCCTATTTTGGCTACACCTCGTTTCGCCCGGGGCAGGACCGTATGGTCGATGCGATCCTTGCCGGCTGCGACGCGCTGGGCGTTATGCCCACGGGCGCCGGCAAGTCCATTTGCTACCAGGTGCCCGCGCTCATGCTTCCCGGCATCACCTTTGTGGTGAGTCCGTTGCTGTCGCTTATGGAGGACCAGACCCGCGCGCTGCTCGCGGCGGGTGCGCGCCCCAGTTATCTCAACTCCAGCCTTACTCCGGCCCAGCAAAACACCGTGCTCAAGCGGGCGCGCGAGGGCCGCTACCAACTTATGTACGTGGCGCCCGAGCGCCTGCTCGAGCCGCGCTTTTTAGCCTTTGCGCAGGAGGCCGCGGCGGACGGCGGCATTGGCGTGCCGCTCGTGGCCATTGACGAGGCCCACTGCGTGAGCCAATGGGGCCAGGATTTCCGCCCCGCCTACCTGCAGATTCGTGAGTTCATCGATTCCCTGCCGCAGCGCCCCATCGTGACGGCCTTTACCGCTACGGCGACTGAGCGTGTGCGCGCGGACATTCAGCAGATGCTCGGCCTGCAAAATCCCGCGACGGTGGTGACGGGCTTCGATCGCAAGAACCTCTACTTTGGCTGCGAGGAGATGGGCGACAAGGCCAAGGCAGCGTGGGTGCGCGACTATGTGATTGCGCATTCGGGCGAGAGCGGCATCGTGTATTGCTCGACCCGCAAGACGGTCGATGCGCTGGCAGGCGAGCTTGCCGAGGCGCTGGGCCCCAGCGGCATTCGCGTTGGCCGCTACCATGCCGGCATGGGCAACGACGCCCGCCGTCAAAGCCAGCGTGCCTTTATTGACGACGATCTTCAGGTGATGGTTGCCACCAACGCCTTTGGCATGGGCATCGACAAGCCCAACGTGCGCTACGTGATTCACAACAATGTGCCCGAGAGCATCGAGGCCTACTACCAGGAGGCGGGCCGCGCCGGCCGCGATGGCGACCCGGCCAGCTGCCACCTGCTGTGGAACGGCAACGATTTTCGCATGCGCCGCTTTTTGATCGACCGCGGAGATGCTGCCGACGAGGCACTTGACGACGAGCAACGCGCGTGGGCGCTCCAAAATCGATATCGTCTGCTCAGCCAGATGGAGGGCTACTGCAATACCACCGGCTGCCTGCGCGAATACATGTTGCGCTACTTTGGCGACGAGGCCGCGGCCGAGCGTGCTGCTGCGGCTGGTGCGGGCGCCACCGCCACGGACGAAGCCGAGGGCTGCGGCAACTGCAGCAACTGCCTCACGCAGTTCGAGGTCGAGGACGTCACCGATATGGCCCGCGCCGCCGTGCGCTATGTGGCCACGCGTCCCATGCGCTTTGGCAAGTCGCTGATCGCCGACGTTCTTCACGGCGGCAACACCGAGCGCATTCGCCAGATGCATCTGGACGAGGACCGCGGCTACGGTGAGCTGTCGAGCGAATCGGTCGGGCGCATCAAGGACATCATCGGCCAGCTGTGCGGCCGCGGTTATTTGGCCACCTCGCAGGGGCAGTACCCGGTCGTGGGACTGGGTCCGCGTGCCGGCGAGGTCGAGGACGAGGCGTTTGCCTTTACCGTTAAGCGCCGCGCGTCCAAGCGCAAGGCCTCGGCCCGCGCTCGCCGTGCGGTGGACCTGCTGCGCGAGGAGGCCGAGCTGGACCAGCGCCCGCGCGTGGGCGACGATGCCGAGCTGTTCGAGCGTCTGCGCGTCCTGCGCAAGGAAATCTCGACCGAGCTGGAGATGGCGCCGTACATGGTCTTTTCCGACAAGGCCCTGCGCGGTCTGTGCCGCCTGCGTCCACAGACGCGCGACGAGCTGATCCAGGTCAACGGCATCGGCGAGAAAAAGGCCGACGCCTTTGGCGAGCAGTTTATGGCGGCGATTGAAGAATTTGAGTCCGAGCATGCGCGGGATGGAGCGTAACGATGGCAACCGATAACAAGACCGAACGTTCTGAGCGCGCCGAGGTTTCCGCCGTGCCTCTGTACCAGCAGGTTATGGACGACCTAAAGGGCGAGATCGCGCGCGGCGTGTACACAGCCGGCTCGTGCATTCCTTCCGAGATGGAGCTCGCGAAGTCCTACGGCGTGGGTCGCGTCACCGTGCGCCGCGCCATCGAGGAGCTGTCGCGTGCGGGCTATCTCAACCGCCAGCAGGGGAGGGGCACCTTTGTGTGCGCTCCCAAGCTCAAGCGCAAGATTCGCCAGAAGGGCGACGTTCAGAGCTTTTCCGAGGGTTGCGCCGCCAACGACATGGTGGCCGGAGCGCGCCTGGTGTCGCGCACGGTGGTTGCGGCGACGCGTGAGGATGCGGCGTTTTTTGGGGTGGAACCCGGCTGCGAGCTCATCGTGGTCGAGCGCGTGCGCACGGCAGATGGCGTGCCCGTCATGCTCGAGAACAACGCCTTTGTGCTCGCCGACCATCCCTACCTGCAGACGCTTGCCGATAAGGACCTCGCCGACAACTCGATCTTCTCGCTCGTTGCCGAGCATTCGGGTCGCGCGCCGCTCAAGTCCGACCCCTGCACCGTGGAGATTGCGCTGGCGGATGCCCAGGCGGCCCCGCTGCTGGAGGTGCCGGTCGGCGAGCCGCTCTTCTATATGGAGGCGTATTTTACCGATGCAGACGAGCGCCCCCTGCTGCTCGGGCGCCAAAAGATCGTGGGCTCGCGCTACGTGTTCGACATTTAACATCCACAGATAGAACAACATAGAATAAGTTTGGCGAAATGGCTTCACGAGCGTCGTCGTGCGTGCTATAAATAGGACAACATAGAACGACCGCAGGTACAAGCTGTCGTCGCTCAAAGCCGCCACACAAGGAGGAGCGTCACCGTGAACGCACACGATCTGATTCAGGAAATTATCGAGCGCAAGGGTAAGATCGAGAACGTCTTTTGGATCGCCTGCGGCGGTTCGATGATCGACCTGATGCCGGCTAACGAGCTGCTCAAGCGCGAGGCGACCACGTTTACCTCGACGGTTTACACGGCGCGCGAGTTTTGCCTGATGGCCCCCAAGAGTCTTGGCGAGAAGTCACTCGTCATCGCCTGCAGCCACAGCGGCAATACGCAGGAGGTCGTCGACGGTTGCGAGATGGCGCTGGCAGCCGGCGCCGAGGTCGTGGCCATGACCGACTGCGAGGGCTCCAAGATTGATAACGGCAAGTGGACCACCTGGGTCTATCCGTGGGGCGAAGGCGTGCCGCAGGCCGAGGTTCCGCAAGGCATCGGCGTCCTGATGGCTGCCGAGCTGCTCGACCAGCAGGAGGGTTACGAGGCGCTCGCCGACATGTATGCCGGCCTTAAGCAGATGGACGCGCTGCTGCCCGCCGCCCGCGAGAAGGTCAACGCCGAGCTGGGCGATCGCTTTGCCGAGCTCTGCCAGCAGCACAAGTTCTTCTATATCCTGGGCTCCGGCCCCAACTTTAGCCAGACCTACGCCATGGCCATCTGCTCGCTCATGGAGATGCAGTGGCAGCACTGCTGCTACATCCACTCCGGCGAGTACTTCCACGGCCCGTTCGAAGCCACCGAGCCCGGCGTGTTCTACTTTGTGCAGCTCGGATCGGGCGAGTGCCGCCCCATGGAGGAGCGCGCGCTGGCGTTCCTCAACACGCACACCGATACGGTCATGGTGCTCGACGCACTCGAGTACGGCGTGGGCGACGTGCCTGCCAGCGTGCGTTCGTACCTGGAGCCGATCTTCTTCTACAACATGAGCTGCGAGCTGCGCGCCGCCCGCGGCAAGGTGTTTGACCACAGCCCCGAGGTCCGTCGCTACATGGGCGTCGAGCAGTACTAAGTAGCGGGGAAACCATTCACCTTCGATTCGCAAGGGCACTGCGTGAGTCAAAAAAGCGGGCCGCGCCGGGGATTTCCGGCGCGGCCCGCTTAGTATCGCGCTTAGATTCGCAAGGTTGCGGCAGCCAGCGGCCTACTTTGCGTCGTACGCCTCGGCGTCCCACCAGTCGAGCTGGGCGATGTTGTCGCGGATGTGCCGGCAGCTCTTGTGGAAGCCCTCGAGCTCGTACTCGGACAGGTCGAGCGTGTAGACCTCCTCGACGCCCTCGGCACCGATCACGCACGGCAGGGAGGTGAAGATGCCCTCCTCGCCATACTGGCCGGTCATGAGCGTGGAGGCGGAAAGCACGGCGTGCTCGTTGTGCAGAACGGCAGCGCAGACGCGCGCGGCGGAGTTGGCGACGGCGTACTCGGTGCACTGCTTGCCCTGGTAGGTCACATAGCCGCCCTTACGCGCGAGCTCCTCGACCTCCATGTGGTCAAAGGCGTACTTGTCGGGGTTTTCGGCCTGAAGCTCGGTGAGACTCTTGCCGGCGATGGTTGCGGCCTTAAAGGCGGCAAGCTGGCTAAAGCCGTGCTCGCCGATCATGTAGGCGTCGATGGACTTGGGGCTCACGCCGACCTTCTTGGAGATCTCGGTGTGCAGGCGGGCGGAATCCAGACCGCAGCCCGAGCCGATGATCTTCTTGGGATCGTAGCCGGTCAGGTGCCACAGCTCGGTGCATACGACGTCGCAGGGGTTGGAGATGGAGACAAAGATGCCGTCGAAGCCGGCGTCGACGATGCGCTTGGCAAAGGTGCGCGCGGCGTCGGTGGTAAAGAACAGCTCGCCGTCGCGGTTACCGGCGGCCAGCGCGACCTTGCCGGCAGCGTTGACGATGACGTCGCAGCAGGCCAGCTCCTCGTAATGGTCGTAGCAGTTGACGATCTTAGTGTTGTACGGGACAAACGAAAGGGAGTCGCGCAGGTCCTGGACCTCGGACGTCACCTTGGCCTCGTTGATATCGCACAGGTACAGCTCGTCGGCAATGCCCTGCATGAGCAGGCTGTTGGCGACATGTGCTCCTACGTGGCCCTGGCCGACCACACCGATCTTACGCGTCTGGTACATATATGTATCCTTTCGGCCGAGTTTTTCGCGTCGAACCATTGTAGCGTCCTGCTGTCACTTTGCTAAGCTAAAGCGAAGTAGTTTTTTGGGACATGCCTTAATCTCTACTTTTGGGGTGATTTGGGCCGCTGACGGCATCGCTGGGCGATGTGCTCGCGCGGATGGGGCCGCTCGTTGTACCATAGCTGCAACTGACTCGTAAGGAGCATCCATGCCCATTCGCATCCCCGACGCCCTCCCTGCCGCCGCGCAGCTCGAGAGCGAGAACATCTTTGTCATGACCGAGTACCGCGCGCTGCACCAGGACATCCGTCCGCTGCGTGTGCTCATCCTCAACCTCATGCCCACCAAGATCGCCACCGAGACGCAGATTATGCGCAAACTCTCCAACACGCCGTTGCAGGTGGAGGTGGACCTGCTGCGCACCAAGACGCACGAGGCCACGCACGTGAGCGCCGGCCACCTGGAGACGTTCTACCGCACGTTCGACGACATCCGCGACATCCACTACGACGGCCTGATTATCACGGGCGCGCCCGTGGAGCAGATGCCATTCGAGGAGGTCGACTACTGGCCCGAGCTCTGCCAGATCATGGACTGGTCCACCACGCACGTGCACTCCACGCTGCACATTTGTTGGGGCGCGCAGGCGGGGCTCTACCATCATTACGGCATTCAGAAGTACGATCTACCGGCCAAGGCAAGTGGCGTGTTCGAGCATTATCTGGTGAAGCCGCAAAGCCCGCTGGTCCGCGGCTTCGACGACCGCTTCTATGCCGTGCATTCGCGCAACACCGATGTGCGCCGCGAGGACGTGGAGGCTGAGCCGCAGCTTGAGGTCGTGGCCGTGTCCGACGAGGTGGGCCTGTACATCGTCAAGTCGACCGACAGCCGTCGCTTCTTTGTCTTTGGCCACCCCGAGTACGATACCGACACGTTGCGCCTGGAGTACGAGCGCGACGTGAAGCGCGGGCTCAACCCTCAGGTGCCGGCGCATTACTTCCCGGGTGACGACCCCACCGCCGAGCCGCGCAACGTCTGGCGCAGCCAAGCTCAGTTGCTCTACACCAACTGGCTCAACTATTACGTCTACCAGACCACGCCCTACGACCTGGCCCGCGCCGGCGAAGAGCACTAGGCCGCTGTCGTGGCTGTGGCTGCGGCGGTTACCGTGGCCGCTACGCGACGAGCGTGGATAATCGGACGCATGTTGAATGAGCGTGGATAATCTCCCACTTTTGGTCGAGGAACAGGCCCAAAGTGGGAGATTTTCCACGCTCGATTTTTCTGCGGCTGTCGTAGGCGGCAGCACCACGCGTCGAGTGTTTACGGACAGCATCGCAAACTAGGTAGTTTCGAGCCACAGCATATTTTCTTTTAAGGAAATCGACGGCTTTTGAGGCATAAAGATGTGGAGACAGGGACCTCTCGACAACCGTTCTACCTGCAGATATAAGCCATTAACCTAAAACGTCCAAAACCGTCAAGCATTTGGTCAGCTGCTGGACAGCATTTGGTCAGACTTCGCATGAAACCGTCTGGTACGTTGGCGCCGTTCCAAGAGTTGGGAGGCGACATGGCAAACGCGACGGCGAATCAAAGACTCACAGGCCACATTAAAGCGTGCGAGCAGCAGATGAGCTGCGTGTACGCGCGTACGACGGCGGAGGCAAAGCAGATTGAGCGGCGGGTGGCGGCGGGAAGTCTCAAGGTGGTCATGCCGGGGCTGTATGCGCGTCCGGAATACTGGTCCGCGCTCAAGTTTCGGCAGCGTTATCTGCATCGGGTGCGGGCGCTTGCGCAAAAGCACCCCGACTGGACGTTTTGCTCCTATACGGCGGCCGTTGTCTATGGCCTTTCGGTTTCGCATGCCAATTTGACGCACATCCATATCGCCGTGGCACCGGCACAATCAACGACGCCGGGCTCTCAGGTCGTTCGCCATCGTTATGTTCGTCAAACACGGGCCACCCAGATGGACATTGCCGTGACCGATATCGATCAAACGATTACGGATTGCCTGGTCGATGCATCGTTTGTCGAGGGACTGATCATTGCGGACTCGGCGCTTCATGAGCAGCTGTTGTCGAAGGAGCATCTCGTTGAGGCAGTCAACAAGCTTGGCTTAAATCGTCGCGGTGTTGTGACGGCGCGCAGGGTTGCACGGTATGCCGATGGCCTGTCGGAAAGCGGTGGCGAGTCCAAGGCGCGCGCCCTGATGATCGAGCGCGGCTGGCAGACGCCGGAGCTGCAAATTGAGCTGTTCGACCCGGTTGAGCCGGGACGGCCGTATCGCGTCGACTACTTGTGGCGCGTGGAAGATCGGCTGATCATCGGGGAATTTGACGGATTCGTTAAAAGCGAGAAGGCAGCGGAGGAGGGCAAGCTCGCAAAGGCACAGTTTGATGAGCGCCAGCGCGAGTCGAGGCTTTCGCTGCTTGATAACTGCAGGATCGTGCGCTTGTGCTGGGATGATCTGAGGGATCCGGCAAAGCTCGATCGCAAGCTCAAAGTTGCCGGCGTGCCGCGTGCATGTTGAGGCGGTTGCGGGGCGTTAAGCTGCACGAGCGTGGATAATCGGACACACGAGCGCGGAAATCTGGACGCGCGTTGATTGAGCGTGGATTTTCAGACATACGAGCGTGGATTATCGGACGTTTGAATAATGAGCGTGGATAATCTCCCGTTTTTTGCCCCCGAACAGTCCCAAAGTGGGAGATTTTCCACGCTTATCTTGCGGGTGCGATACAACGACATTTAGGCGCTGACGATGTTGGGCAGCGGCAGGCCGTGGACATCGGTGGGAACGTGATCGACACGCTGCTCGTCAAAGGCGATACCGACGATTTGGCATGCGGGCGAGAGCATGGGCAGGTAGCGGTCGTAGCAGCCGCCGCCGTAGCCTAGGCGCGTGCCGGTGCGGTCGAATGCTACGAGCGGCACGACGATCATGTCGAGAGCTTCGGCAGGCACGATAGGGAAGCGGCTGCTGTCGATGTCCGTGGCCGCAAAGGCCCGCGTGGGGTGGGCGATAAACGTAGCCGCGTCCGCGTCGCCGGCAGCAACTGCCCGCATACACATGCGCTGGCCACAAGCTGCGGCGTCTGTTGCCGAGAGCATGCACGGATAGGCCACGCGCCAGCCACGTTTGGAGGCAGCTGCGGCAAACGCGGCTGAGTCGACTTCGGAACCCATCGCGGCATAGACGGCAACGGTGTGCGGCGCCGCGGCATCCAAGCGGCCCAGCAGCTCAACCAGCCGCGCACAGATATCAGCAGACTTCGCCGCCCGCAAGTCCAAATCAAGAGCATCGCGCCGAGCAATCACCGCCCGCCGCAACTCAGCCTTGTCCATCCCGGCTTCCTCTCCCAAACCTACCAAAAAGGGACAGGTTTATTTTGGCAGGTTTTATCTGGGCAAATGTCGAAACCACCACAAAGGTGCCTGTCCCCTTTGTGGTGGTTTTGGCCCATGCGTTAACGCTATAACGCCGCGGCGATTGCTTCGGTCACAAACTTATTGAGTGACTCGCCCTTCTTTGCCGCCGCCAGTGCTGCCTGCTTGTGAAGCTCGGAGCCTGTTCTCACATTGAACGAGCCCTTAAAAGCCCGCTCTGGTTCCTTGCCCTTTTCGGCACAAAACTCAAGGTAATCGTCGACGGCGTCGTGGAAGCATTGCTCCACTTCTTCAGCCTTGGAGCCTTCAAATACAATTGCGTCCCTAATGCCGGCGACCATACCTGTTAGTACATGCTGCTCGGCATCGAACTCGACTGGGGCGAAATAGCCCTTGTATGCCAAAACGTTACTCATGACTGCCTCCGACATCCTGCAGAAATCGAACGATGTTTCGAATTGTCCCCGCTGTCAATTCGTCAGATGGATGAGGCGCGTGCATCACGAACATCCTGCCATCTGAGGGCCTGTAGAAGCGAATGCGCGATCCGGATGTCTTGCCTTTGCTGTCCATTTCAAAGCCATATGAGGCCATGACTTTTAAAAAATCGGCATACCGATACGTCGAAGGGCAGCTAAACAGTTGGGCGATGAGTTTATCGGCTCGAGTCATCCCGCCTCACATTCTGCAACTATATTCTAGTTGCAATTTAGATCCGATGCAATCACCCATACTATAGAACATGTGTACGTATAGAACAAGTGTTCGAACCACTACAAAGGGGCCTGTCCCCTTTGTAGTGGTTTTGCTTGCTGTGGTTAGCCCATCAGGTCGACGACGTTAAAGCCAGCGTTGCTCTTGGCGATGACGTCGCGGCCGCCAAAGACGCAGGTGGGCGACTCGGCCGCAATGCGCGTCACGTCGGCGCCGAGCGAGCGCAGCTCACCGGGCGTGGCGGCGAGCATCTGGGCGCGACGCTCCTCGCGCGCATGCGGATCGAGCCCGGCCAGATAGGTCGTGTTGCGGCGCTTGGTGAGCGCGTACGGCTTTACCGGCGCGTCCATGCCGCTCACGCAGCTCACGATAAAGCCCTCAAAGGCGGCCCCGTCGGGCTCAAAGCTGCCGAGCCATTCGCCCGCGCGCGCCACGCGCTCAATCGAGGGATCGATTGCCGGGTCGCGGTAGGTGTAGAACGCCGTCTGGCGCTCGCCGGCTGCGCGGAATCCGCAGCCGTATGCACCGCCCTTCACGCGAATCTCGTTCCACAGGTAATCGTAGGAGAGCGCGTTGGCAGCCACGGCCCAAGCGCCTGTCACGTCAATGCCTAGGCGACGCGGGTCGCACGCGCTTGCCGCAAAGCAGATGTCGCTGGGGATGACAAAAGCCTCGTGGCGATTGCACGGCGTCGGCACCACGAGCGCGTCGCGGCCGGCATCGGCGCCGTCGCCCGCGCCAAGCCCCAGGTTACCCGCGGCATCCCAGTACGCGTCAAAGTCCTCGTCGCTGCCGGTAAAGCTCGCCATGCAGCCATCGGCCACAAAGATGCGGTCTGCCAGCTCGGCAAGCTTGGCGCGCAGGCCGTCCAGGCGCTCGTCAAAGTGCTCGAGCAAATCGCGCAGGAACAGGTAGAAGTCTACGCCCGAGAGCTGCTCACGCACCACGGCCGAAGGCGAGCTGTAGCTCATCGCGCGACCGAGCGCCGCCGAGTGGCCGTTGTTGATAAAGCCCTGCTCAAGCCCAATGCGAATCTGTGTGAGCACGTCGCGCACGCGGTCGGCGTCGGCATCGAGCAAAAGCGTGCTCGACCACACCTCGTGCGGCAGGCTCGCCAGCGCATCGATCTTCTCGGACAGGGCGCCGGCGCTCACCAGCAGGTAGGGGCGCACGCCGTCCACGTCGGGCTGCGTCATGACTTCGGTCGTAAAGCTCAAAAAGCCCAGCTTGCCGGCGATCAGGTTGTCGAGCTCCTCGGCCGTATGCGTCTGCGTGGGCAGCTGCTTGAGCAGGCGGCAGAGCAGCGTCACATAAGGCAGGTCCTCAAACGCGACGCAGCTCAGGTCGAAATACTGCATGGCGTAGGCCAGACGGTTGGTGGGGATGCCGTGGCGCAGGCAGGGAATGGGCGCAGTCGTGTCCACAACCAGCGGCGGCTCGGGGCGCGCCTCGCCAATGTCGGACACGCGCAGACGCGGCAGCGTGGCCTTGGCCTCGGGCGCGTCTTCCGCCTCCTGGGCGGCACGCAGCGCGGTCGTGCGCTCGACCACGTCTGCCAGCTCGGCATCGGTCATGGCGTCGCGCTTGGCGGTGAGCTCGGCGGCCTCGGCACCCTCCGAGCCGGCACCGGCGTCCACCGGCACCAGCTCGACCAGCGCCATGTGGTCGTTTTCCAGCACGAGCTCGCGCAGCAGGTCCTCAAAGTAGCTGCCGTCCAGCTCGCCGCGCAGCTCCTCGTACACCGGGCCGTACTTGAGCGCCAGCGTCGCGGCGTCGTCATCGTAGAGCCACGTGCTCAGCGCGTCGCACGCAATGGCCACGCCGTCGGCGATGCCGTAGTCGAGCTGGCGCAGGTCGTATTCGTTGCTGCTGATGATGGCTTCCAGGCGCTCGCGCGGAACGCCATGCTCGCATAGGTCGCGGCAGGCGTTCTGGAACACGCGGCGCAGCTCGCGCGCCACGCCGGGCTGTGCGTTTTGCAGCATGATGAGCTCGTAGGGTTGCAGGCTCTCGGCCGCGGTGTAGCTCACCACGTTGCCGCCCAGGCCGGCGGCCAGAATGGCCTTCTTAACCGGGGCTTCGTTGGAGCCCAGCAGCGCCTCAAACAAGATGTCCGCCGCGATCGTGCGCTTGCGGTCGAGTGCGCTGCCCAGCACCAGGCCCAGGCCCACCAGGGCGTTTTCGGGCGTGGTAGCCATCTCGACGCGCTTATACTCGCAGGTCACGGGCGCCTGCACGCCCAGCGGATTGGGCGCCAGCGCGGACGGGTCTTCGCCGGCGGCAACGGCTGCGTCCATGCGCCGGCTTGCGGCGCTCGGCTGCGACAGATAACGCTCGTCCAAAAAGGCCAGCGCGCGGTCCACGTCCAGGTCGCCGTAAAGCGTGATGTAGGAGTTAGAGGGGTTGTAGTGGCGCGCGTGCGTATCCAGGAACTGCTCGTAGGTGAGCGCAGGGATTGCGCGCGGGTCGCCGCCGCTCTCGTGCGCATAGGCGGTGTCGGGATAGAGCGCGGCGTTGACGGCGTCGTCCAGCACGCTCATGGGGTCGGACAGCGCGCCCTTCATCTCGTTGAACACCACGCCGTTATAGCGCAGCGTGCCTTCGCGCAGGCTCGCGGAGCTGCCGTCGCTCTCGCCCTCGGCGCCTTCCGGCAGGTCAAGCTCGTAGTGCCATCCCTCCTGCTCAAAAATGGTGGGCTTGGTGTAGATCGCCGGGTTGAACACCGCGTCCAGGTACACGTCCATCAGGTTGTACAGGTCCTGCTCGTTGGTGGTGGCAACGGGGTAGATAGTCTTGTCGGGGTAGGTCATGGCGTTGAGGAACGTCTGCATGGAGCTCTTGATCAGGTCGACAAACGGCTCCTTGACGGGGAACCTGGCCGATCCGCACAGCACCGAGTGCTCAAGAATATGGAACACGCCGGTGGAATCGGCCGGCGGCGTCTTAAAGCCAATGGCAAAGGCCTTGTTCTCGTCGTCGCACGCCAGGTACAGCAGGCGAGCGCCCGAAGCGGTGTGGCGCAGCACGTAGGCGTCCGAGTCGAGCTCGGGCACGGTCTCGCAGCGCTCGACGGCAAAGCCATGGCAGGTGGTGCCGGGCACCAGCAGCGCGGCGGCAGCGGCGCGCGGGTCGGTTGAGGTAGTGGGCATATGCAGTCTCCTTTGGCGCCCCAACGGGGGCGAATCGAGTCGAATCCCCGAGAGTATACCCATATGGGGCCTTCGACCAATCTGCCGGATGAGCGTGGATTTTCTGGCACACGAGCGTGGAAATTCGGACGTCTGCCGCATGAGCGTGGATTTTCGGACGAAATCGGCCGCCAAAAGCCCAAAAACCGTCCAAATATCCACGCTCGCGCGTCAAGTACGTATCTCTCACCTCACATTCATCTCTACGACGAGGGATGAATGTGAGACAGGTAGAAGATAAAAATCAATCGGCTTATCGGATGCATATACCGCCATCAGATTGAAGCTGTATGTGGAAATGGATGGACTCTACACCGCTTACGCAAAATAACCCCTCGTTTGCTAAAACATTATAGGAAATGGCGTGGAGTGCTAAAAAGTTCTAATACAATATAAGTCATTTATCTATAGGCTGCTGATTCCTTGTAAAGGTATGGTTGATATGGTTGAGGCAAATAGCGTTATCCCCCTGTACAAACAGATTGTTCGTGCGCTTTCTGATTCAATCGCCAACGGCACGTACCGCCCGGGAGATAAGCTTCCGACCGAGGCGGAGCTTATCGAGCAATTTGGCGTGAGCCGAATAACGGTTCGCTCCGCAATTAAAGAAATGGAAGATGCTGGGCTTGTTGAGAGGGCCCGCGGCAAGGGCACGTTCGTTTCGTCGGACACGCAGATGTATGCCGCGGACGACCGTGAGAGCTTTACCCATTCGTGCCAGCTTGCGGGCAAACAGGCGTCTACCAGGGTTCTCGAAATGGGCTGGGACTTCCCAAGTCTGCGAGACGCGAAGTTCCTGGGCGTAGACGATACCCAAAAGGTATTGCGTAGCCGTCGTCTGCGCCTTGTGGATGGCAAGCCCACGATGCTGGAAACCAATAGCTATTCCGCTGCGCTTTCTTTTTTGGAGCATGAGTCCCTCGATGATTCGCTGATGGCGGTACTCGATCGCCAGGGGATCAAGATGGGTCCCAACGCGCGTACGCTCGAGGTCTGCTATGCGAGCGAGCTCGAGGCGGCATACCTTAACGTGGAGCTGGGCTCTTCGCTGCTTCTGTTTGTCGATAGACGTTATGCCCCAAGTGGCGAGCCGCTTTTCATCTCCCGTCAGGTGTACTGCACCGAGCGACTGAAGTTCTATTTGTAAATTAGCGATAGATTGGTCGATTTACCGACCAATTGTTACCGTTCGCGGATTTGGAAAATAGACACACCACGTAGGGTAGATTGCTAATATACTTTGTTATGACAATATAGTACGTCCTATTGGTATTGGAGAACTATGAATAAGATATTGCTAGCGAGTCATGGTTATCTCGCCCAAGGCATGAAAAGCTCTCTGGAGATTCTGATGGGCACCAACGACCGAATCGAGTGCCTGTGCGCCTATGTCGATGACGATTCAAGGGACGTCGCGGCGTTGATTGATGCATGGATGGAGACGAGGGACCCTGCCGACTCTTGGTTTGTCGTGACTGACATCTTTGGCGGCTCTGTAAACAACGAATTCATTCAGAGGCAGACCGACGGATCGTTTACGTTAATCGCTGGAATGAACTTGCCGCTGCTGGTGGAAATGGTTACACAGCTGGACTCCCTGGATGCGGACAAGGCCAAAACCGCGGTCGAGGGATCGCGTTCGTTTATTCAGCTTTGCGAGGCGGCGGACATGCTTGCCGGCGCCGAGGAAGAAGAGTTCTAGTTAGTTCTGGTTCGAGCCCTAGCTAGGGGCCACACCTGTCATTCCCTTTATCACGTGCGGAGATGATAACGATGATTAAGCTTACGAGAGTTGATTACCGACTGATTCACGGCCAAGTTGCCATGTCCTGGACTCACGCTTTGGATGTAGATTGCATCTTGCTTGCCAGCGATGCTGTGGCAAAAGACGACATGAGGAAGGCGGCCTTGAGGCTCGCCCGCCCCAACGGCGTTAAACTCGTCATCAAGGATGTTGACGCTGCTATCGAGGCGCTCAACAGCGGCGTTACCGACAAGTATTCGCTGTTTATCATCACTGAGACGATTGAAGATGTCTATCGTCTCGCTAAGGGTTGCAAAGACATCAAAGAGATCAATCTGGGCGGAACCCGAAAGACCCCTGAGACCACGCTTCATCCGACCCCTGCGATCTTTGCGACCGAGAAAGATGCCGAGCATATCCAAGAGCTCCTGGGCGATGGCGTGGCCATCGAAATCCGTCAGGTTCCCAATGACGCTAAGGTGTTTGCCAAGGACGTTTTCTAGCCGGAAACACGTTGATGCTCGGCATTTATTGAACCAATGCTCTATGCCTATGCCCGTCGATCATTTGATCGGCGGGCTTTTTACTAAAGAAAAATCAAAAAAATCTGAAATAGTTATTGCATAGTTAGTTATATAAAGTATTATAACGTCATGGGATGAATGAAGGGTTCATCCAAGTGAGTTAGGAGTAAGGGATGTTCAATTTCGATGAGCCTCGTTACGAGAAGGTTGTGAGCGATGCCCTCGCTCTCCGTCCTCAGATTGAGGCTGCCGTGGACGAGGTCTGCGAGCAGGGTTATTCCAACATCTTCTTCATCGGCTGCGGCGGCACCTGGGCCCACACGCTCCCGATGAAGTATTGGGTCGAGACCACCACGGCCGACGTCGATGTCCACTGCGAGATCGCCGCAGAGTTCCTCGCCTGCCCGCCCAAGACCTTCAACAAGGATTCTGTCTGCGTCTTCTCCACCCGTACCGGCACCACCCCCGAGATCATTGAGGCTGCCAAGTTCTGCCAGGAGCAGGGCGCCCGCACGCTGATGTATGTCTCCAACGACAACACCCCGGCCACCGAGTACGCCGATTACAAGTTCTTCAGCTTCGCCGAGGACGACGTTCTGTGCGAGGCCATCTACACCTACCAGATCACGCTGGTCGCCCGCTTCCTCAAGAACGCCGGCGCCTTCCCCAAGTACGACACCTTCATGGAAGAGTTCGGCAACATCGCTCCGTACCTCATCAAGGCCAAGGACGCTCAGGACGAGCGCTGCGCCGCCATGGCCGAGGACTTCAAGGACACCGATTACCACATGGTGATTGGCTCCGGCATGCTCTGGGGTGAGGCCTACGACTACGCCATGTGCATCCTCGAGGAGATGCAGTGGATCAAGACCAAGTCCATCCACGCCGCCGAGTTCTTCCACGGCACCATCGAGCTGTGCGAGGAAGGCACGAGCCTCATCATGCTCTACGGCGAGGACGACACCCGTAAGCTCATGGACCGCGTGGACAACTTCACTCACATGCTCGCCGACGAGAAGGGCGTCAACGTCCGCGTGAACAAGTTTGACACCGCCGAGGTCGAGCTGCCGTTCAGCGACCCCGAGTTCCGCAAGATCGTCTCCCCGATGGTCACCTACACCATCACCGAGCGTCTGAGCTGCCATCTCGAGCACGTCCGTAACCACCCGCTCACCACGCGTCGTTACTATCACCAGATGAACTACTAATCCTCTCAAATTGCTGCGGTTGTCTGCAGGCGAGCTGCGCAGAATGCCTCGCCTGCAGACCTGTTTCTGGGGTTGATCGAAATGGTTGTCCAGTATCTTCTAGTTGCACTGGTCGCATTTATTGCGTCCATGGACGAGCAATTATTTGGCATTACGATGCTTGGTCGTCCGCTGTTTACGAGCCTGTTTGTCGGCTTGATCCTTGGCGATGTCCAGCAGGGCGTTATCGTCGGCGCTGCTTTGGAGTCCATGTTCATGGGCGCCATCATGGTCGGCGCGGCGGTTCCTCCCGAGGTCTATGCCTCCGGCGTGCTTGGCTGCGCGTTTGCCGTCATTACGGGTACGGGCACGGCAACTGCCGTCGCGCTCGCCCTTCCCGTCTCCGTCTTCCTTCAGGTGTGGCGCAACTTCTGCTACGCCGTTCCGGGTGCCTTTGCCTGCAAGAAGATTGAGACCGCTCTGGCAAATCGCGATCTTGCCAAGGCGAATCTGTACCATCTGACCATCGTACCGCTGTCGATTGGCATTCCGTCTGCACTGCTGGTGTTTGGCTCGCTGTTCTTTGGTGCCGACCTTATCAACAATGCGCTCAGCGCGATTCCGCAGTTTGTGATGGACGGCCTCAACGTTGCGTCCGGCGTCATGGTCTGCATCGGCTTCGCTCTTCTTATCAGGACCATGGGCGATAACAAGCTCCTTCCCTGGCTGTTCCTGGGCTTCATTATGGTCATCTACCTCAAGATGGACGTGGTCGGCGTCGCCGCAGCTGCCATTTGCGTCGCGCTGCTCCTGGCCTTCCGCGAGGGCTCGTCCGGTCCGCAGACGGTTGCTGCAGATGAAGAGGAGGACTTCTAATGGCTATCCAGAACACCGACCTCAAAGAGGCCAAGAAGGACGCGATTATGACTCCCGATATGTATCGGAGCATGTTCCTTCGCCAGTTTACGAGCCAGTGCTCGCAGTCGTACGACAAGATGATGGCAATGGGCTTCATGTACACCATTCAGAAGCCCCTGCGAAAGATCTATCCCAACGACGACGATTACTATGCGGCGCTCGATCGCCATACCGAGTTCTTTAACATCACGCCTCATGTGCTTCCGTTTGTAGCCGGCCTAACGGTTTCGATGGAAGAGCAGGCGGCTGCCGATAAGAACTTCGACACGTCCTCGATTAACGCCATGAAGGTCGGCCTTATGGGACCGCTTTCCGGCATCGGTGATTCGTTCTACTGGGGTACGTTCCGCGTGGTTGCCGCCGGCATTGGTATTGGCATCGCTTCGACGGGCAACCCGCTCGGCCCCATCGTGTACGCGCTCATCTACTCCGTGATTAACTTTGCAACGCGTATCGTCGCCGCCCATCTGGGTTACGACTTGGGAACCAAGTTTTTGCAGCAGTCCGAAGAGAGCAACCTTATGTCTCGCATGACGCATGCTGCCGGTGTTCTCGGAATGACCGTTATCGGCGCCATGATTGCGGCACAGGTCTCGCTGTCCACGGCTTTGACCTTTGACGTGGGTGGTTCGGAGATTGTCCTGCAGGATCTGTTCGATTCGATCTTCCCCGGTCTGCTGCCCTTGCTGGCAACGTTCGCTTGCGTTGCCCTCTATAAAAAGGGCGTCAAGACCATTTGGATCATCTTGGGCATCTTCGCAATCTGCATCATCGGAACGGGCTTGGGAGTGTTCGCGGCGGCGTAATGTTGACTGCTATGCTCGCGCGTTGGATAACTAACTGACCGTTTGAAAACGGGGCTCGGCGTAAGGCCGGCCCCGTTTTTTATTTGAGGGATTTTCTGACCGTCCAAAAAATCACACTCGTCCATCACTCACGCATCTCTCATCTCTCATTCGTCACTAATACGAGAGATAACAGAAAGACGAGAGATAAATATGAGAGATAGCAATGCTGCAAGGTGGCTAGGGGATCGAGTCTAAGTTCCCGTATACATGAGTTTACCTGCGCGAACGTGATTTGCTTGAACCGATAACGGTAATTTTGTCTCTCATCTCTCACTCATCTCTAAGCTGAGAGATAAATGAGAGATAACTGAGAGATAGACAGACGGACGGACTGTCGGGGGCATGCATCGCTGTCAGATTAATGCCGCGCGCGGAGCAGCTGCGCGTTCACCCGCGCCTCGCATCCCGCCATTTCACGCACCGCACATCGAAACCTGCGGCAAAGCAGGTACAATAGCCCAATGTGCATCGCGCACGACGATGATATCGGCGCCCGCGACTGGGGGAGACAACATGGCAGAGCAACAGATAACGCCGGGGACCAAGCTTCAGGTGGCATTCGACGTGCCCATGGGCCAAAAAACCGACTTCAACATGCTCGCCACGTACAAAGAGAACCTGGACGACGCGTACTTTCTTATGAGCGCGCCCATGCTCGCCGGCAAGCCGCTCATCATGGACGAAAACCAAAAGCTGCTGCTGCAATACAAAGTGGGCGAGGAAACGTTCGTGCTCGCCGGCTACCCCGAGTCGGTCGAGAAAAAGGGCATCCGCACTTACTGGAAAATGCGCAAAGTCGCCGAGCAGCGCACCTTTGTCAAGCGCCGCGACGAGCGTTTTAAGGTCGCCATGCGCCTGACCTACCAGCGCGACAACGAGCCGACCCCCGAGCCCGAGGACGCCATGACCATCGACGTCTCGGCCGGCGGCCTGGCCGTCTACCTCAACGATTACCCCGACGTGGGCGAGGCCCTGTCCGTTCAAATGCCCACAATCCGCCTGCAGGGCGAGCGCCACGAGCTGCCCGAGCAGCTGGGCATCGTGTGTTGGGTGCGCCGCGCGCCCAAGGGCAGCCTGTACCGCAACGTCTGCGGCCTGCAGTTCCGCTACGCCGACGACATGGAGCGCGAGCTCGTCAAAGAATATGTCGGCTACATTCGCACCAAATATAAGATCTGATCGCCATGGCTCTGTTCAAGCGTAACGACAACAAAGATCAAGCTGCCGAGGATCTGGCTGAGGGCTTGGCTGAGGATTTGGCCGAAGGTCAGGCCGAGCATCAGGCCGAGGACCAGGCCGTGCGCGCGCCCCAAGACGCACCCCGCGTCAATGCCGAGGACGCACCCGGCGAGGACTCCGCCCTCGATCAGCCTCCCACCTCCCGCAAGCGCTTCGGCAAGCCCAAGCCCAAGCGCAAGCCCAAACCCAAGCGCGACTTGCGCGGCGTGGTGCGCATCGAGGAGCTGGAGCAGGCGCTGGCCGACCAGGACCTCGACGACATCGACCCCGACGCGGTCGTGTCCATGTACATGCCCAAGCGTCGCATGGAGCGCATCGGCACGGCGCTGCTGCGCATGGACAAGTTGCAAAAGGCCCTCGTGGTGCTGGCGCTTGCCTTTGGCGTGCTGTTCGCCCTGTCGTTTATGCAGGAAAACATGGGCAACTTCACCATCAACCTCAACCGCCTGGAGCTGTTCCGCCGCGGCGTGGCCATTGCCGACAACGGCGACTTTAACAACGCCACCGCGCGCCTGGCGGCCGACGCCGTGGACAACGGCACCAATATCGCCGCCGACGACCTGCCCGACAACCTGGATAGCGTCGACGGCAGCCACAACGGCAAGAACTACGTGGCGTACACCTTCTATATCCGCAACGCCGGCAAGACCGATCTGGGCTACAGCGCCAAGCTCAAGGTGGTCAGCGCCAGCAAGGGCGTGGAGAAGGCGGCGCGCGTGCGGGTGTATCGCAACGGCGAGCCCACCACCTACGCGGCTGCCGCGGCCGATGGCAGCCCCGAGCCCAACACCGAGCCGTTTGAGTCCAAAGACGTGGTGACCACCATTAGCCACAAGAACTTTCGCGTGGGCGATGTGGACAAGTACACCGTGGTCATTTGGCTGGACGGCGACGACCCGGAGTGCGTGGACAAGATCATCGGCGGCGCGGTGGAGTTCGGTTTCGATTTCGATTCGTCCGAGACCGACGATTCAAGCCTGTTCGTTAAGTTCGTGCAGGATATTGCCGACACCCTGACCGGCAACGACCCCATTAGCGCGAGCGGCAACGAGGCGCCCGATTACTACAAGGAGCACAACGTGACGTGGGGTAACCGCCGCAACCAAAAGAACTCGCCCGTGAAGGACGGAGACAAGTAGAACGAACAAGCGCCGGGCCGGGATGGATTTTCCGGCCCGGCGCTTTTGCTATGCGCAAGTGTTGTCTTTGGAGGTTGCGTCGTTGCCAGAGGCTGCATCCAGCAGGAACAGCCGCAGCGCGAGCTTGATCGCGTAGCCCGGTTTGACCTGTGCCGCGTCTCCCATGCGTTCGCCCAGATCGCTGCAGTAGGCGTAAACCTCGCGAATGAGGTCCGCGCCCGAGAGGGTGAACATGTAGCCCGCCTCCGAAAGCGCGTTGGGTGCTGCGGGTAACCCCGCGGCTGCACAAAAGCTCGCAAGGTCGGGGCTCATGACGGCCTCGTAGCCAATCGCGTGTCCGTCCTCCTGGGCGGTCTGCTCCTGCTCGCGGGTGTACGACAACGCCGCCGCCAGCACAAAGCTGGGCGTGGGCGCGTTGACGTCATCGGAGGTGGCGACGAGCTTGCCGGCCGCTTGCGTGACCAGCCAGGCGACTTCGCGCTGACAACGAACGGCCTTGCGCGTCACCGGCTTAATCGATCCGGCAGAAACGCTTCCCTTGGGTTGATTGGCGGCAGGCATAAGCCCTCCCAACAAATAGCTCGTTTAGCAGGCAAAAATGACACGTGCCACACCAGTATAGCGAGTGGGGAAGGGCTAGGGCGAAGCACAGCGGAGGGTGAATGATGCGATGGCGTGGCGCTGCGGTCGCAAGGCTTAAGAGGGACTTATGACTGCGCGGGAGAGAGATCAAATAAGGTAAACGATGTTCACATAGCACCACATATTGCCCGAGGTAGACCTATGAATCTGCCGGAATGTAGGCTGCCGAAAACTCATAAGGAAATCGTAAGAATTATGGTATTCTCAATTCCATGTCTAAAGGATGGGCAAGCAACATCCAACACGAAAGCGCGGGCTCCCCTTCCGGGCTTCTCGAGGGTCATCTGGGATGAATGGGGAAAGAAAGGGGTCCGCATGGATACCAAAGCATTAAAGAAGCAGATGGGCGCCGCCATCGCCATGGTCCTCGTGGCAGCCGTAGCCCTCGGCTCCGCTACCTTCGCATGGTTTGTGACGAACAATACCGTCAAGGCGCAGACGAGCAGCATCAGCGCACAGTCGAACGCGTCGTATATGACGATTAAGTACAACGCTTCGGCCGTTAATGTTGACAGCACATTTGACGTTGCGACTGATGAAAACGTCAAGCTGTACCCCGCTACTTTTGGTGAGCAGAAGGGCTCTACCGAGGGCAAGTTCATGACGGGCTTTGGCAAAGATGTGAACGATGGAACCCTGAACGGCACTCTGTCGCTTGTTGGCAATGCGGGTACGCCCGAAGAGGCCGTTAACAAGGAGTTCGCTAAGAAGAATACCTTCAATATTAGCTCCCGCGGCCAGAGCCTCTCTAATCTCAAGATCGCCTCTGTCGAAGCAACGTCTGCAGACGGCAAAGGCACTGATCTTTCTACCACCTCTGGTATCAACTCTGCGCTTCGTCTCTTGGTGATGTGCGGCGACAGGTGGGTTGTTCTTGATAAGGACGGCACTTTCAAGCTTGGTTCCAATGGCATCACTGCCGCCGATGGCATTCTTGCCGACACGGTCCCAGCCGATGCAGATACCAAAGTCGATATCTATGTCTTCTATGAAGGCAGCGATCAAAATGTCTATACGAACAACCTCGGGCAGCTGACCGATTCTTCCAAGCTGACCGTTACCTTTACTGCTGACAACCAGAACAAGTAATACGCAGTCTCATAGTGGCTTGCGAAGGGCAGGTTCCCAGCCCGGGATCCTGCCCTTTTCCTTAACGAAGGGAGGCGACGGGTATGCACGATTCAGTAAAGAAGCTTAAGATTCAGCTTGTTGGAGCGGCGTTGACCGTCGTCGTCTCGGCGGTGGCGCTTTCTGCAACTACCTATGCATGGTTTGTCACGAACAGTAGGGTCCATGCAACTACGAGCACCATTTCTGCTCAAGCGAATGGCATGGTGCTGCAAATTGCTCAGGGCAAAGATATTAACCATGACGGTTCAGACAAACAGACTACTGCCAGCTCTGTGGGTCACGAAATCAGCCCTTCATCGACAAACGATGCGCAGTCTTGGTTCGTCCCCAAGTCCTGGCAGGGCACCGATGTCTCCGGCTATCAGAAGGCCAACACGGGCGCCGACGGCAAGTATGCGCTGACGAACGGTGCCGATTCCTATTATGCCTACGTCGCCGCTGACTACACCCTCTACACCGTGACGAACACGGGTGTTGCGGATGTCTATCTAGACGGTGCGAATCCTGTCACCATAAAGCCTTCCGACAATGCAACGCAGGAGTGGTTTGGCAAGATCCAGGGTAGCCTGCGTGTTGGCATCGTAATTGACGATGAGCTTAAGGTTGTCTACGCCCCGGTTGAGCCTTCGACTGCCGAACATGGCAACGATGCCTCTTATACGATCGGCTGGAGCTGTGTTGCTGCTGAAGGCACCGAGACCAAAGCGCCCGATTATGCTCATATTTCCGGCGCGACCCTAGTTGACCAGAACGGTGGCGATTGGGCCGCTACCGGATCGGGCGGTTCTTATTCCAAGCCTGACGGAGCAAAACCGCAGGCCATTGCAAAGAACGTTGACTACAACGGTACGAACATGAAGATCGTCATCTGGATGGAAGGCACCGATTCCGACTGTCAAAACTGGTCCGAGCAGGGCAAGAACACCACTGCTCCGACCTTTGACGTAACGGTCAGCTTGGTCGGTATCGTTCCTGACGGTAAGTAATATTGCGTCAGATCCAATTCATCAATTAAGCCTGTTTGAAGGGCCACTTCCAAGGAAGTGGCCCTTTTTCGTATAGTGCTCTCACTGTGTCGGCGATAATGTGGGGAACTGTTCTTCCTGGAGGTTCCTTATGGACGGCATCGCTTCTAGTGTTCCGCTGATTGCGCGGCCGAGTTTCGATCGCGCTTGCAGCTTTGTGCCGTCCGAATATGTCCAGGCCTGGGAGTGGTTCTTGCGCGAGGAGCAGCGTGGCGGCCTGTGGGATAAGCTCCCGCATCGCACCAATGCCGATAGCCCTCAATACCCCTTTCGCCTGACGATTGATTCTGAGCTCTTTCCGGTGTCGCGCGACTCGGGCATCTTTTGGCCTGGTTGCGGGCGCGTTAAGCATCCGCGCGAGAAGACCTTTGCTCTTTCGGTGCACAATTCCAAGCGCGGCGCCTACCCCGACGTTCCGCCGCTCTATCTCGAGGACGGCACGTGGGTGCTCAAGTATTCGTCGCAAAGTGCTTCGGTCGAAAACTGGCGCGACCAGGACTACAACCAAAAGATGATCAACTGCATGGAGTGCGGCGTTCCCGTCGGCGTTTTCTTTGCAACGAGCGCTGGCTACAAGGTGCTTGGCCTAGCATTCGTTGAGCGTTACGAGCCGGAGAACAGCTGGTTTGTGTTGCACGGTCCCGTTCACAAGGGTGGACCCGACGCGCGTTTCTTCCCCGATATGAGCTACATGAAGGACGCTCCGCTCGCGGCGGAGTTTTCCGGCGCCTCGGCGAGCGATGATGAAAAGGTTCGCTATGCGCTGCGTCGCGAGCGAATCGGCCAGCAACGTTTTCGCACTGAGCTCTTTGAGGCCTACGCTGGTCGATGCGCCGTCTCGGGTTGTAACGTCGACGAAGCGCTCGAAGCTGCGCATGTCGAGAACTACTCGGGTCCCAAGTCGCAGGTTGTCAGCAACGGTATTCTGCTGCGCCGCGACCTGCACTCGCTGTTCGATGCTCATCTGATTTCGTTTGAGCTGGTACGCGGCGACTATCAACTTTGCGGGTCGTACCTTCTGCAGTACACGGATTATGCGGCGTTTGCGGGCTCGGTGTTGCGCGAGCCGGATGAACATCGTTTGCGCCCCAACGCACGATTTCTCGAGGCCCATCGAGCCGAGTTTGATTTCTCGGAATCGCGGCGCCGGGCGGAAGCCGTTGCTCCGTATTAGCTGGGTGCGGCCCGTCGCAACCCAATCATGTCGATTGATCGGATCGCGCTGCGCCGCATCGAGAGCTGCACGATCCTGCCATCCTTTCCTCAACAGGTAAAACGGGAAAGGGGAGACCATGGGATGGCGAAGCGATATCGCGCGCGGCGTGTACGGAAACCTACCGCGAGCGTTAATGGACCGGAGCCTATTCCCGCTCGTCGAGGCCACCTGCAGCCAAATCTGTCTGCCCTGCCCAAGCTGCGGCGCAGACCTTCCATGCCTAGACATCAACTTCATCGACATTCGCGACAAGCAGTCTACTGACCCGCGGGCTCGAACGGGTCTGCGTCTCCCGGTCTATCCTCAGCAATGCCCAACTTGCGGATGTGCTATTACCTATGACGATGCGGAGTCATAGCTTCGAAGGCTGAATATCTAGTCGGGTAAACCCAGTGATTCGACATTTTCTGCGTTACGCCAACAACTCAGCTATCTGCGCATATTCGATTTTCGAGGAAAACTGGACTCGGTTTTCGAGTTTTGCCCTACAGGTAAATCCCCTCGCACAGGGTCTTGTGGAACTGGGTGTGGTGGTCGCGTGCCCAGGTGAAGAGCGCCTGGTCAAAGTTGTCCTGACTGTCGGGGATGCCGTAGACGCCGGCGACTTCCACGCGCACGAACTCCAGCGCGGGCAGCTTGTTGATGGCCGTGAGCGCAAACGGCGACGTGGGCTCCTCGAACAGGTAATGGCTGCCTTGCAGTGCGCCGCAGCCGGTGCAGGTGCTGGCGAGCGATACGGTCTTGGTGGTGCGCGACGTTGTGGGCTTGTAAGCACAGCGCTCGCGCAGGTAGTCGCGGATCTCGGCCGGCACGCAGCCCAGCGCGGGGACGATGGCTATGGCGTTGGCGTGGGCGGTGTCGATCGCAATGTGACCCGCGTCGTCCATGGCGCGCGCATCGCCGGGCGCAGCCTCGCTGCCCGAGTCTTCGGTCGCCCAATACGGAATGCCAAAGGCCGCGACCGTCGTCTGCTCGTGGCACTTCCAACACTCGCGCTTGCCCAGCACCAGGTAGATGTAGGGCGCGCTGGGGTCGGAGCGATCAACGCCGGGCAGCCACGCGGCAAAGGGCTCGGGGTTGACGCCATCGGGCACGTACCAGATCTTCTTGACCCGGTCCCACTTGGCGCCCAGGGCCTTGGCCTTGTCTTTGTGCGAAAAGGGAACATCGAGCTCGGTGCGCATGGCGGCTCCTTTGTGCGGCTTGCGGTGCATGTGCTCCAAGGATACCCCAGCAGTGGGTGTGTGGTCGCTAAACGAGCACTTCGACCGCCTGAGAAGTCGCGGAGCATTTTGGCGAGGGCGCGCCGTCAAGCAAATGGGCAAGCAAATGGTCAGATTTTGGTCAGTTGAGCGGCAACCTTGCCAAAAGCTTGACGGATTTGCAGCTAGACGTCGACGAATGAGCACTTTGGACGCGTCGCGGCAAAAATCCGCCGGTCGTTTGCCGATAACTTGGCAGGACCGCTAACGGCCGCCGACGCGCGTGCTACCTTTGCGCCATGAGCTACTTTATCGTTTCACATAACGCTGCGCTGGCGCTCTTGGCGCACATCCCGAACCCGCGCTTTGGGGATTCGGAGCCAGAGGTCGTGTCGATCGCGGGTGCCTGCGCGCTCTGTGACGAAGAGGCGCAGGAGTTTATCGATCGCTATGACCTGGGGATCCAAACGCTGGATTTGCTGGTGCCGTCGCGCGCCGACCGTCGGCGGAGCAAGCATGTTAAGACGCACCTGTGCACCAACGAGCTCCCGGCGGGTTCGTTTATCTCGCTGGGCCACTGGATGGGCGACCTGGATGCGTACGTGTGCTCTCCCGAGCTGGCGTTTTTGCAGGCCGCGCACGATGGCGATGCGGCGGCGGCCATCTACGCCGGCTATGCCATGACATCGGACTACCGGCTGGATAACCTTGCTCCCGGTGGGGTAACAAGCAGGGATGCGGGCATGCGCGATGGCAGGCTCACGACTAAGGAGCTCATCGCGGCGTACCTTGACCGGGCATCAAAGGTGAGAGGCGCCGCTAAGGCGAAGGCGTTGCTTCCGTACGTGGAAGAGGGCTCACGGTCTCCAAGGGAGTCGGGGCTTTGCATGTTTATGTCGCTGCCTGCGCATTACGGCGGGCTTGCACTGGGCAAGGCCGAGCTGAACAAGAAGTACTTCATTCGCGACGGCTACAACGATGGGCGCAACCGCAAACTGCGCGTGTTGGAGCGCACGCCCGACATCACGCTTACGGCGAAAGCTGAGTTGGGCCTGGATAAAGTAAGGGCTGGCTTGCTGCCCGAGGTGCTTACCGCGCTGGTTGATTACGACAGCGACGCCATCCATGATGGAAGCGAGAAAATCCACAAGGATACCGAGCGCCGCAACGAGCTGCAGATGCTCAATGGGGTCGCGTACTTTACGGTGACGACTGACCAGGCGAGCGACTACGAAAAGCTCGTTCGCCTGTGCGAACGCGTCCGACGGAAGCTGCATCGTCGCAAGCGGCCCATATTTTACAAGCCCATGACCGAGGAAGCGCGATATTTGGCACGGGCGCGCGTCGAGACAAAGCGGTTTAAGCTCTGGCAGACCGTTATTGAGGCGCGTCAGCATTGGTAAGTGGGCCTTTGACGGCGAAGGGGTGCTGCCGTTTTGAAGGTGAATGGTTTCCCGTGAAGTGAACGAGTGTTTTTGGACCCCCGAAGCATCCACACTTTTTTGCGCCAAAATCGCAGGATTCTAACGACAAAGCTGCAGGAAATGAACCGCCAAAAGTGTCGATGTTCCGGGGGTTTGTTTTGGCTCGTTCACTTCGCGGGAAACCATTCACCTTCGATTTGCGGGGGTCGCCCGGATATGGCTGCGAGGCCCATTCAGGCCTGATCGGGGCGCTCGCTGGGGTTGTTTGGGCGGCTTTGGGCTTGGTTGGGGTGGTTGCTGGCGTTGTTGAGGCGGCTTTGGGCGCCGCGGCGTCCGTTTGGCTTGGAGCCGTAAAACAAAACAGCTCAGAGGCGAAGCCTCTGAGCTGCGAACATTTGGTGGGCGTTAGAAGATTTGAACTTCTGACCTCTTCCGTGTCAGGGAAGCGCTCTCCCCCTGAGCTAAACGCCCGATCAAGGGTGCGCGAGTGCACAGGAAATAATATAACGGAGCTCCCACCCGCTGGCAAGAACTATTTTTTAAAAAGCGGCAACTTGCGACCCTATCCGCCCCGATGCAGCGCGAAGGGCACGCGAAATATTCCGTTTGTACCCCCGATGAACTGCACGTTCGCGTAAAATAACTCCATTATGGGCAAATGATGTCCAGGCGGTTTACAACACGGCATCTGGGGGAGGGGCATGTCGGACGCACGCTCGCTGCGAAAACAGTTCAATCGCATGCTCGCCACGTTGCTGGTGGCCCTTGCTGCTGCCGGAGCCGTAACATATGCCTGGTACATCTACAACGCCAACCGCCACATCACCGACGTCAAGATGGCCGCGGGCACGGGCGTGACCTTCCTCATCTCCAACGAGTACGACGGCGAATACAAAACCAACGCCGGCCTGAGCTTTTCGGGCCTGCTCGATCCCGTCTCGACCGACAACGTGCTCAACGGCTTCCAAAAGGTAACGGGCTTTACCGGCGAAACCACCCAGGACTCGCTCTTTGCCAGCATGTTTGGCGCCGCCGAGCATTCCGACTACTACAAGACTTCCCTGTACCTGGCCACCAACTCGGCCGCGACCGACGTGTACCTGTCGGGCATCGACTTTACCGAGCAGGACACGGCAAACCCCATCTCTACCGCTCTGCGGGTGGGCCTGGTTACCTATGCGCCGGGGCAGGGCGATACCGTTACGGGCCAGTACATCTTTGAGGTCTCGGGCGAGCGCAATCCCCAGGCGCGCTACAACACGCTCGACGGCAAGGATGCCGGCGAGAACGAGCAGAATCACCTGGTGCTCGACAGCACCCGCTCCGATGGAACAACGGTTCATTTTGATCAGCTTACCAGCGCAAACTTTTGCGACTACAACGAAGACACCGGCGTAGTGAGCCTTAAGCAGGCCACGACCAAGATCTGCAGCCTGCCCGCCGCGGCCGAGGGCACCAACCGCAGCACGCCCGTGCGCGTGGATGTGTACGTGTGGCTGGAAGGCTGCGACCCCGACTGCACCAACAACCTGGCCACCACCAGCCTGCAATCGCTGGCGCTGCGCTTTGCCGGCAAGCGTTCGTAAGGGGGCCAGGGATGAGTGCATCGAACATCAAAGATGTCCTAAGCTCGCGCCGTCGCATGGTTGCTGCGGCCGCATGGATGCTGGTGCTGGTGGCCGCCCTGAGCGCCGCCACCTACGCCTGGTTTAGCAATTCGCGCTACACCAACGTGACGCCCGTGGCGCACACGGTAAGCGACGAGGGCTCCGACTTGCAGATTGGCCTTTCGGCCAACGGGCCCTGGGACACAACGGCAACGCTTGCCGCCGCCGACAAAACGCTCTATCCCATCTCGACGGCAGACCTTTCCCGTTTTTGGCGCGGCACCTTCCAAAATGCCGCGGGTATCACGACCGACTATGCCGACTGCACTGCGCAGCTGGACGACTACGCCCTTTCGGGCACGCTGTACCTTAAGGGCAGCGATAGCGCGCTCAACGTGTACCTGTACCAGGGCCAGATGGGCATGACGAGCGACCCGCAGCTGCTGGCCGCACTGCGCCTGGGCTTGGTGATCACGACTGCGTCGGGCACGCAAACGCATATCTTTACCTGTGACGACTTGGGCAATACCGCAGGCGCCACCAACAGGCGCACCACGGCGCAGGACGGCGCGGTCGTAGCGGGTGCCGCCTCGGGCTGGAGCTACACCGCCGACCCGGCCCGCGCTATTAGTTCTTACAGCATGGATGGCACCGGTGACACGCCCACGCCGCGCGCGGGCGCCACGCCCATCTGCACGCTGGCCGCCAACGAGGTGGCAAGCGTTCGCTACGTTGTATACATGGAAGGCTGCGACGCCAATTGCATCGACGAGGCCCAGGCCCGCGATGTGGTGCTGCAGCTTGCCTTTGCTGCGGCCAAGGCGTAAGGGGGCGAGCGACGTGAAAGATCAGATGCGCATGCCAGCAGATAGCTGCGAGGCCAAAACCCAGAGCGAGAGCCCCGCGGTTCCCTCCAGCGTAGCCGCCGAGTGCCAGGTCCTCGAGGGCGCTGCCGCCCGCCGCCACGCTCGCCACGCGCGTGCCTACATCGCGCTCGTTATGGTGGCGCTCGCCGCCACCCTGGGCGCCGCGACCTACGCCTGGTTTACCAACAACATGAAGGTCAACACCAATTCGGTGAGCGTGCACAGCGACACGTCCAAGCTGGTGCTGGAGCTGGGCGACGCCGATCGCGGCGGCTGGTCGCAGCAGGGCGATGTTTCCCTGACTTCCAATGCGACTGGCGCCGTGACGCTCTATCCGGTCTCGACCTTCGATCTCAACGGCTTTGCTGCCTGCGCGCAAAACAACTCCGCCGGCGATGCCACGGTGTTTGAGCAGGCAAAAGACAACGGTTCCGCCTTCTACCACGGCTGGATCAATCTGCGCCCCACCATTACCGGAACGGGCGCCAGCAAAGTAAAGGGTAAGGTCAGCTTGTATCTGGCCGAATCGCTGGTCCCGCAGGGCGCCGATGCCGAGCTGCTGCGCGCGGCCCGCGTGGGCATAAAGATCTCGAGCGGCAACCAGGTTCTTGCCACCAACATCTTTGAACTCGACGGCTCCGATAGTGGTCACCGCGCCGAGCACCCGGCGACTGCCCCTGCAGGCCTGGCGGGCTACACCGAGGGCATGCTCCTGGGCTGGCAAAACGGTCAGCTCACCTGCGGCGCCAACGTGACGCAGGACCCGGCCACCTTTACGCTGGACACGAGCGAGACGGCCGCGCGTCCGCAAAACACGCTTGCCACGCTGGGGCTTGACCAGACCTATCGTCTGGATATCTATTACTACATCGAGGGCACCGATCCCGATAGCGCCGACTATCTCTATCAAGATCCGGGCACCTTGCACCTGTCGCTCTTTGCGACCTTGGACGGTGAGTAGCAATGGCACACGTCGCGCCCGACAACCGCCGCCCGACCACCGGCGCTCCGGTTGCCGCGCCCACCGATATCGACCTGCGCCGCAAGCTCACCACCACCGTGGTGCTGGTGCTGTTTGCGCTGGTGGCGATAGCCATGGCAACGTTCGCCTGGTTCTCCATCGCCGATAGCGCCAAGACCCGCATGCTCATGATCGACGCCAATGCCGACGGCTCGCTGCGCTTTGACCTGGACGAGCGTGCCACGTTCGACGAATACGTGCACAGCCTGGGCTTCGATCAGATCTCGGAGCGCATCGCCAGCGAAAAGGGCGTGGACATCGATGCGTCCAAGCTCAAGCCCGTCACCACGAGCGACTATCAGACCTTTACCTTCGAGGACGGCTCCACCGCCGATCCCGCCACCGGCGCCTACCTGGAGTTTACGCTGCACTTTATGAGCAGTACGGACCTGCGCGTTCGCCTGACCGGGCAGGATGGCGACGGCGGCGTGTCCGGCACGCGGTTTAGCTCCGATACACAGGGCATGGCAAGCGCCATGCGCATGAGCTTTACCGCCGACGGTCATACTTGGGTCTACAACCCTAACGGGGGCGGCGGTTCATCTGGCTCGGCCACCGTCTTTGGGCTCGACTCGGGCGAGGCGACCGCGGCCAGCGACATGTTCGACCTGATGACAGAAACGGACAAGCCGGTAACCGTTCGCATATGGCTCGAGGGAACGGACCCAAATTGCACTAATATGCTAAAGGGAGCTAACTATTCGGTTTCGATGCGCTTCGAGGGCATCGAGGAACAGTAGATACGCACGGCGGCCATCGGGCCGCGCACGACCTAGACAGACACGGTAGTAAGGGACATCATGCAATCTGTTAAAAAAGTCGCATCCATCGCGCTGAGCGTTGTCATGTGGATCATCATCCTGGTGGCGGCCCTGTATGCGTTTACCACGCTCGCCACGCGCGAGGACGGCAGCGTCTCGGACATCGCCGGCTTCACCCCGCTCGCCGTGCAGTCCGACTCCATGGCTCCCACGTTTAACAAGGGCGACCTCATCTTCATCAAAAAGTGCGACACCTCCAAGCTCGAGGTGGGCGACATCGTGACGTTCCATACCATCATCGACAACGAGTACGCGCTCAACACGCACCGCATCGCCGCCATCGACGAGGTCAACGGCATGCGCAGCTTTACCACCAAGGGCGATAACAACGACGTGGCCGATACGCACATCATCAGCGACGGCGATATCGTGGGCAAGTACGTGTTCGCGCTGCCGCAGATGGGCAAGGTCATGGACTTCCTGTCCAGCTCCATGGGCTTCCTCATTGTGATCGTGCTGCCCATGCTGCTGTTCTTTATCTACCAGGTGTATCACCTCATCGTGGTGGGCATGAACCTTAAGCGCGCTATGGCCGAGGAGGACCGCCTGGCCGCCGCGGCTGCCATCGTGGACGCCGAGGGCAAGGGTGACACTACCGTCACGGCCGATAACGCCGCCGAGCAGCTTGCCCAGGCCGAGGCCAAGCTCGAGGAAGCCCGTCGTCTGAAGGCCGAGGCCGAGGCGGCGATGAGCGCGACCAAGCAGGAGGGTACCGACGGTGAGTGAGTTTCTGGGATTTGCCTGGGAGCTACTGGCAAAGGTCGTCTACAACGTCGTTGCCGTCGTGAGCTCCATCCTTAACCTGCTGGTGTTTGGCTGGGTTGAGTACTTCAACATCTTTATGACCTACTTCACCACGTTTGACCTGGTGGGCAAGATCGGCGCGGTCATTCTGTTTGCCATGCTCATCGCAGTCCCCGTGCTGATCGTGGCCATTCTGATCCACCACTACCGCATCAACCGTCGCCTGCATCGCGACGACACGTCCAACAAGGCGCTCTATCGCGAGATCGGCCGCCTGAACAAGCAGGTGCTCGACCTCATGGACGAGAAGAACAAGCTGCTGGCGCTCAAGGTCAATGCCATGGGCGGCACCAAGCAGATTCCGTACGTGGGCGCCTCGGCCCTGGCCGACGACCATCTGCCCACGGTGGGCAACGTGGTGGGCGCCGCCGCGGGCGCCGGTGCGGCTGCTGGCGAGGGCGCTGCGGCGACGGCCGTCATGTCGGGCAACGCGTCGCTCGCGCTCGATGGCGAGGGCGTCAAGGATGCCGCGGCCGCCATGGCCAAGGCCACCGTTGAGGCCAAGACCCTTGCCGAGGAAAAAGAGATCGCCCAGGCCAACCGCTTCCCCAAGCTGTCCCTTGTGGACCTTAAGTACCGCGACTGGGAATCGCCGGCCTACGACGATGCCATCTCGCTGGAGGACTTTGTCGACAGCTTCCGCGCGTTCGCCTGCAGCCAGATGAAGCTCTACTACACGCCTGAGGTCATCCGCCGCTTTGTGGCCGGCATGGCCGCCTCCAAGCTGCTGATCCTGGAGGGCATCTCGGGTACCGGTAAGACGTCGCTGCCCTACAGCTTTAGCCGCTACTTGGACAACCCCGCGACCATCGTTTCGGTGCAGCCGAGCTTCCGCGACCGCACCGAGGTGCTGGGCTACTTCAACGAGTTTTCCAAGCGCTTTAACGAGACCGAGTTCCTCCGCGCCGTGTATGAGGCGGGCCTTCGCCAGGACCCGTCCATGATCGTGCTCGACGAGATGAACCTCGCCCGCGTGGAGTACTACTTTGCCGAGATCCTGTCGGTGCTCGAGATGCCCAGCCACGACGAGTGGGTGCTCGACCTGGTGCCCACCCAGTGGGCCGCCGATCCCAGGGGTCTGCACGACGGCAAGCTCACCATTCCCGACAGCCTGTGGTTTATCGGCACGGCCAACAACGACGACTCCACCTTTACCATCACGGACAAGGTGTACGACCGTGCGATCCCCATCGAGCTCAACGAGCGCGCCGACGCGTTTGAGTGCGAGCCGCACGAGCGCGTGCACGTGACGGCCGACCACCTGCAGTATCTGTTCCAAAAGGCCAAGGTCGAGTATGTGATCGACGAGGAGCTGCTCCAGAAGATGCACAAGCTGGACCAGTACCTGCAGACCCGCTTTAAGCTGGCCTTTGGTAACCGTATCATCAAGCAGATGTACGACTTTATCCCCGTGTACGTGGCGTGCGGCGGCACTGAGCTGGGCGGCATGGACTACATCATCGCCCGCAAGGTGCTCAAGAAGTTTGAGTCCATGAACGTGAGCTTTGTGCGCGACGAGATGAAGGGCCTGATCGAGTACATTGAGAAGACCTTTGGCGAGGGCGGTCTGCCCGATTCCGTCATGTACCTGCAGCGGATCCAGAATTTCTACTAATGTCGTAAGCGCGGGGCGACGTGATGTCGCCCCGCCCCTTTCCGATCGATCCAATCTATGGAGTAACCCATGTCCGAGACCATTCAGGACCTCTATACCAGCTTCTCCGAGCAGATGGAGCCCATCCAGGAGGACAGCCGCTACTTCCGCTATCTGTTTGAGATGGCGCAGGCCTCGGGCACCACGATCGAACAGCAGCGCGAGGAGCTCGTCAAGGTGGTGGACGAGGAATGGATCAGCATGATCGAGGACTCGCTCGACGCCATCAACACCATCATCGAAAAGCCGCGCCGCTTTATCACCACCGAGGAAGAGGTGGTGCCGGTCTCGCTCGCTAAAAAGATCAGCGCCGACAGCGTCCGTCATCTGAGCCAGAACACGCAGTTTTTGGCGCCGAGTGAGGACGGCGGCGTTCACCCTACGCGCATCCTCAACGTCAATACCGTCGAGACGTACGACCTGTACGAGAACCGCTTTATCTACCATCTGATTCAGCGCTTGCTGACGTTTGTGGATAAGCGTACCGACGTGATCTTTTGGTCGACGGGCAACGAGATCCGCAACCGCTTTAAGATGCACAGTAAGATCGACGACGCGTACGAGCAGATCGAGTACAGCGTGGAGATGACGGTCAAAAACCGTCAGAGCTTCGCCGAGAACGACGCCGACAACATGGACGTCTTTATGCGCATCGACCGCGTGCGCCGCCTGGTCATGGCGCTGCGCGGCGCGTCGTTCTGCCAGATCATGAACGGCTGCAGTGCGGTTCGCAGCCCCATTCAGCGCACCAACCTCATCATGAAAGACCCCAACTACCGCAAGTGCTACCAGCTGTGGCAGTTTATGGAGCGCTACGACAAGGTGGGTTACAACATCGACGTGCAGCAGCAGGCGCTGGCGTTCGACGACGAGTACATGGTGCAGATGTACACCAACCTCATCAACAACTACACCGTCTTTAAGAGCCTGACCGACGACGAGCGCAACCTGCAGGAGCTTGAGAGCGTGCAACACGCGCCGGTGGCGCCCAAGTTTATTAAAGAGATCAAGGAGGTGCAGGTCGATAGCCCCGACCTGCCCGATGTTGAGGTTCGGCGCGTGTTTGTGGAGGAGGTCACGCAGGCCCAGCTCGATGCCGAGCAGGCGCTGGCCGAGGCCCGCGAGCAGATTGAGGAGCTCCAGGGGCAGCTGAAGTCCTGGAAAGTGCAGGCGCACGCGCTGACCGATGAGCGCGACGATCTGGTAGATGAACTGGACGAGGCCAAGACACGCGAGCTGGCGTTGACGCAGCGCGCACAGATTGCTGAGGCCGATGTCGAGGAACTGCGCGCCTCGCTGGAGGATGTCGAGGCCGGTAAAAAGGCTGCCGAGGATGCCGCTGCAGAAGCACGTGAGACCGCGGCGGCTCAGCTTGAGCGGATGCGCGCCGAGGCCGATGCCGAGGTCTCAGTCGCCCGCGCCGACGCAGATGCTAGGGTCGCGGCTGCCGAGCAGACTGCTGCCGAGCAAGTCGCGCGGGTCAAGAGTGAGTCTGCCGCAGCCTTGGCTGCCAAGACGGCTGCCGACGCTGCCGAGCTGCAGGCCGCCAAGGACGCCGCCGCAGCCGAGCTTGCCGGCGTGCGCGAGGCGTCTGCCAAGGAGCTCGCCGAGGTGCATGCCAAGCTGGATGCCGCCAAGTTGCAGATTGAGGAAGTGCGGCTGGCGGCCGAGCGCGATGCCCGTGCCGCGCAGGAGACTGCCGACGTCGCCGCGGCCGAGGCGGAGCAGAAGCTCGCCGACACCGTTGCCGCGGCCGAGGAGAAGGTTGCTGCCGCCCAGCAGGCCGCCGATGCTGCGATCGACGCCGCCCGTGCTGCCGCCGATTCTGCCGTTGAGCAGGCTACGGTGGATGCCAGCGAGAAGGTCGCCGCTGCCGCTGCCGAGCGCGATGCCGCCGCGCGTGCCGCCGAGGAGGCGCGTGCCGACGCCGACGCGCGTATCGCTGCAGCTGAGCTCGAGGCGGGGGAGCGTATTGAGCAGGAGCTCGCCGCCGCAAAGGCCGCGCACGAGCGCGAGCTCGAGGCCGCCCGCGCGGAGATGCAGCAGCGCTTGGCCTCGTTGGCGCACGAGCTGGAACAGGCCGAGCGCGATCGCGCCCGCGCCGAGCGCCGTGCCGAGGGCAACAGCCTGTCGCGCTATCTGCTGGCTCGCTTGCGCGGAGAGGCCGCCGAGGGCGATGTCGCCACGACCGTTGAGGGAGATGAGACCGACGTTTCGGCATCTGACGCCACTGACGTCGAGCCTTCCGCAAAGGACGCCGACAAGTGATGAAGCACGTGCTCCGCGTGATCAACGTGCTGGCGACCGTGGTGATCCTGGTCGCCTTTGTGGTGCTGCTGCGCACGGTGTTCACGCCCGCCGGCGATATCCCCACCATCATGGGCTATGGCTTTATGCGCACGCTGACCGGCTCTATGGAGCCGGCGATTCCCGTGCACTCGTTTATCGTCGTCGATACCGACAACAGTCAGGCCTACCAGGTGGGTGACATCATCACCTTCCATTCGTCCGATGACGCGCTGGAGGGTTCACTCAACACGCACCGCATCGTTGCCGTGGAGGCCGCGGCCGACGGCACGCCAGTCTACCGCACCAAGGGCGATGCCAATCCGGTCGAGGACGCCGCGCCCGTGCCCGCCGCCGACGTGGTGGGCCGCGTGGTCTTTGTCTCGGCGGGGCTGGGCGTGGTGGTCTCGTTGCTCACCAATCCGCTGCTGTTCTTTCCGCTTATCGTGGTGCCGCTGATCGTGCTGCTGGTGCTCGAGATTCGCCATATGGTCAAGACAACGCAAGAGGTGGCACGCGCCGAGGACGAGGCCGCCCTGCGCGCAGCCGTGGAGCAGATTCGCGAAAAGCGCCGTCGCGAGCAGGAGGAGCAGGGCGACGCCGGTGACGAGGGCGATGCCGACGGTGGCCATACCGATGAAAGTGCGGAAGCCGATCCCGGCGCCCCAGGCGATTCCAACCGCTCGGCATAGCTCTTCGGTGCCTTTCGTCCCTGCAATTTGGATGCTCGTAGATGTTCCGAATCGCCCGCATTTCCGTATCAATATTCGTGCTACAGTTTGAGCGCTTTGTTGCCAATTGATTTCTGGGGAGTGGGATGGAACAGAAGCGCTCGGCGCAGTGTGCACGTGAAAGGGCTTCGGTACCGATGACGGCGGCGTCTGATTTTATCGTGCCCGAGGGGACTGACGAGCTGAGCCGCAGCACCCGCCGCGCATGGCGCGACCGCCTCAACGACGCCCAGGCGCGCAAGATGGCCCTGGGTACGCTCGCCGCGTTTGCCGGCGGTACGTTTTGGGGTTTTTCTGGCACCAGCGCCAGCTACCTCTTTGACGTGTGCCATATCGAGACGTTTTGGCTGATGAGCGTGCGCCAAGTTATCGCTGGCCTGCTCTTTATGTTCGTTGTGCTCAGAAAAGACCGCGACCGCTTGATCGAGCTGTGGACTACCCCCGCCGATCGCAAGCAGCTTATTCTGTTTACGATCTTTGGCCTGCTGTTCAACCAGCTTTGCTATCTGTCAGCCGTGCGCCTGACCAACGCGGGCACCGCGACTGTCTTCCAGTGCCTGCAGCTGGTGGTCGTCATGGGGTATGCCTGCGTCACCGCGCATCGACTGCCGCGCACGCGCGAGGCTCTTGGCATTTTGCTCGCATTGGGCGGAACGTTTTTGATCGCCACGGGCGGCGACCCCAGTACGCTCAACATCTCGCCGATGGGCCTGCTCTCGGGCCTTTTGTGCGCAGTGGGCGGTGCCTGCATAGCAATCATCCCTGCCGGAATCCTCAACAAATACGGTAGCCCGGTCGTCACGGGCTCGGCCATGCTTTCGGCGGGAATCGTGATGAGTATCTTTACCCAGCCGTGGGCGCATATGCCGGCGCTCGGCCCCTCGGGTGTCGGCGCGCTCGCGATATTTATTGTGGTGGGGTCGTTCTTCGCCTATATGTTCTACATGCAGGGCGTTAAGGAGATTGGCTCGGTGCGCGCGAGCCTCCTTGGAACCATGGAGCCGGTTTCGGCCACCATCACCAGCGCCCTTATGCTGGGAACGGTGTTTTTGCCCACCGACCTGGCGGGCTTTGCCATGATTATCGCGATGGTGTTTTTGACGGTGTAGCTGGCGCCAAGACGGAAAAGGCGTTGTGCCACATTTTCGCCAATTGATGTCCGTGTCTGGAGTTTAGCTGTCGATGCTCAAAATGCCATAAACTAGTAACGTTATGGACTTTTTCATTGCGACTCAATTGCGAGGATTTCTTTATGGCTGGTAATCACTTTAAGGGCAGCGATAGCGGCCGTCCTGCAGTTCCGCCGCGTCCGAACGGGGCTGGTAAGGCCGGCACGCCGGGCGGCGCTGGGCAGGGCGGTTCCGGTAAGCGCGTGTCCCCGGGCGAGACGGCGATGTTTACCGCTCTGTACGAGCAGTCTCAAAAGGCAAAAAAGACCGGCCGTGCAAGAGGGAATGTCTTTGCGGGCGGTGCAACCTCCACGTCGCAGCCGAGCGGGGCCCCTTCGATACCTGCGAACAACGCAGGTGCTGCCAACGCCGCGAATACCGCCGGCAACGTTAATGCCGGCAAGGCCGCCAACAATACTCCCTCTGCCGGTGGCGCGGGGCTTACGGGTAACCTTGGCACGATTTACACCGGCGCCTCCGAGACTGGCACGTTCGCCCGCCTGGATGATAGCGGTGCCGAGTTTGCGGGCTCGGGTTCCAAGGAAGATTATTACGATTTTGGCTTGAACTACGGTAGCGACGCTTCGTCGAGTTCGACCTCTGACGGTCTGGTCCGTCATCGCCATCGCAAGGGCGAGCGCAAAAAGCGTCACACTGGCGCCATTATTGCCGCTGTAGTCGCGGTGCTTCTCGTTGCGCTTGGCGCAAGTGGCTTTATGCTGCTTAACTCGGCAAAGACCGTAAAGAGCGAAGCGAAGGAGGCTGTCGAGATCGTCGGTGGCCTTAAGGACAAGGTCACGTCGGGCGATTTTTCGACGCTGCCTGACGACGCGAAGAAGATCGATGAGCTCTGCGATAGCATGAAGGCGGAGACCTCGAGCCCGCTGTGGACGGTGGCTTCGTTTATCCCGGTGTATGGCAGCGACATCAATGCGGCCCGCACCATGATTGATGCCCTGTCCGATGTCTCGAGCAACGCGCTGGTTCCCATGGCCGACAACCTTTCGCAGGCCACGCCAGGCAAGCTGTTCCAGGACGGCATGATTAACGTGTCCGCGCTGCAGGCCGTTGCCGATTCGCTTTCCGATAGCTCCAAGGTGTTCAAGAGCGCCAACGAGAAGATCCAGGGTATTGGCGATACTCATATTTCCCAAGTGACCGAGCTGGTCGATAAGGCCAAGGACGGCTTTGCCACCCTCAACGGCGCGGTTGACGCGGCGGAGAAGGTCGCCCCCGTCCTTCCCCAGATGCTCGGTGCCAACGGCCAGACGCGCAACTACCTTGTGTACGCCATGAACAACGTCGAGATTCGTGCCTGCGGCGGCTTTGGCGGTTCGCAGGGCCTGATTTCGGTCACCGACGGCCAGATGTCGATTGGCGAGTTTGTTCCATGTATTGCGCTTGGCAAAGAGGAGGCGGTTGAGAGCGTCGACGAAGAGGACGAGGCACTGTTTGGCGACCACAGTAACCTGTACAACTCTGGTAACGCGTATTCGCCCGATTGGCCCCGCAACTCGCAGCGTGTCGCCGCGCTGTGGAAGTCCCAGTATGGGCAGGACGTTGACGGCGTCGTGGGTATCGACCCGGTGTTCCTGCAGTATCTGCTGGGCCTCGTCGGTAATGTCTCGCTGCCCGACGGAACGGTTGTCGACGGCACCAACGCCGCAAAGGTCCTCATGCACGATGTGTACTGGAACTATCCGGTCGAGGAGTCTGACGGCATCTTTGCATCCGTCGCCAGCGCTGCCTTCGACAAGATCCTTGGCGGTATCGGCGATGTCGATGTTACGAAGCTTGTCAGCGCCGTTGAGCGCGGTGCCGAAGAGGGCCGCCTGATCGCGTGGATGAAAAACGATGACGAGCAGAACGCTATCAAGCAGATGAACATCGACGCCTCGCTGCCTGATCCGGATGACCCGAGTGAAGATCCCGTTGCTGGTGTCTACTTTAACAACCTGAGCTTCTCCAAGCTCGACTGGTACCTGAATGCCGATACGCAGATTGGCCAGGGCATCAAGAACGGTGACGGCACATGCTCGTATCGCATCACCGTTACCCTGACGAACATCATGACGCAGGAGGAGGCCGGCAAGCTGCCCGACTACGTCGCGGCGAGCGCACCCGATGCAGCGCGCGACGACGAGCGTCTGAATGTCTCGTTGTTTGCACCGACGGGCGGCAACATTACTGATCTGACCGTCGAGGGCACCCAGTTTGGTCTTGGCGCCGCTACGTGGCATGGAATCCCCTTCTATTCGGGCACCGTTGACCTGCATGCTGGCGAGACGACGACGATCACATATACGCTGACCACGTCGGCCGAGGCGGGGGACAAGCCGCTTACGCTGCGTCAGACTCCTACATGCCAGGCGGCTCGCGACAGCGCGTCGGCGTAGGATTTTTCTGGTAGCGCAGATAATCGAGTACCATTTTGGGGCGGACAGGCAATCTGTTCGCCCCTATTTTGTAAGGAGAGCGCATGAAGTACTTTGGCACCGACGGCTTTCGCGGTGAGGCCAACGTTGGGCTGACGGTAGAGCACGCTTATAAGATTGGCCGTTTTGTGGGCTGGTATTACGGCGCCAACCGCGAGCGCAAGGCGCGCGTCATCGTGGGCAAGGACACACGTCGCTCGAGTTATATGTTCGAGGCGGCGCTAGTGAGCGGCCTGGTCGCGAGCGGTGCGGACGCCTATATGCTGCACGTGATCCCCACGCCGGGCGTAGCACATCAGACCGTGGAAGGCTGCTTCGATTGCGGCATCATGATCAGTGCGAGCCACAACCCGTTTTGCGATAACGGCATTAAGCTCGTCAACAGCGACGGTTTTAAGATGGACGAGGACGTACTGGAGCTCATCGAGGACTACATCGATGGCAAGAGCGAGGTGCCGCTGGCCACGGGCAACCACATCGGCGCCACGGTGGACTACATGCAGGGGCGCAACCGCTATATCGCCTCGCTCATTGCGAGTTCGAATTTTTCGCTACAGGGCGTCAAGATCGGTCTCGACTGCGCCAACGGCTCGGCGTCCTCGGTGGCCAAGCCGGTGTTCGACGCGCTGGGCGCCGACGTGCGCGTGATCAACGCCGCGCCCGATGGCTTTAACATCAACGTCGACTGCGGCTCCACGCATATGGAGCGCCTGCAGCGCCACGTGGTGGAGCAAGGCCTGGACGTGGGTTTTGCCTATGACGGCGATGCCGACCGCTGCCTGGCCGTGGATGAGCGCGGTCGCGTGGTAGACGGCGACCAGATCCTGTACGTGTGCGGCGTGTATCTGAACAAGCACGGTCGCCTTTCGGGCGGTACCGTGGTGCCGACGATCGCCAGCAACTTTGGTCTGGTCAAGTCGCTGGAGCTTGCCGGACTGAGCGCCGTGACCAGCGGCGTGGGCGACCGTCACGTGTATGCCAAGATGCGCGAGGGCGGCTACAGCCTGGGCGGCGAGCAGACGGGCCATACGATCTTTGGCGATATCGAGCGCACGGGCGACGGCATTATGACCTCGCTGCGCGTGATGGAAGTGATTCGTGCCGAGCGCGAGACGCTCTCGCAGCTCACGGCTCCGTGCAAGCTGCTGCCGCAGGCGCAGGTTGCCGTGCGCATAGCGGATAAGGACGCCGCGCTCGAGAACATGGGCGTGCAGAACGCCATCGCCGAGGCCGAGACTGCGCTGGCAGGCGAGGGCCGCGTGCTCGTGCGCAAAAGTGGAACCGAGTCGGTGATTCGCGTTTTGGCCGAAGCGCCCGACCAAGCATCCGCCGATGCTGCCATGAAGCGCATCGCCAGCGCGCTCGAGGCTTTATAGCTACGCGGTTTTACCAAACCGCGTAGCTGCTCGACGCTGCAAACGCCCCTAAGCGGCAATCTGACGTTCAATTTCAAGGGCGCGACCAGAAGGTCAGCGCCCTTTCATTTCACGTCACCTTGCTCGCTTAGGGTCGTTTTCGCTGACGTTGCCAAGACATTAGCGTCAACGAGCTACTCATTGGGGACAGTCTTTACCGATTGGCCGGTTTGCTGGCCGGATGGGCAAGGACTGTCCCCAACTGCCGGCAGAAAAGGAACGTCCCTAACTGCCGGCCTTCAAGGCCTTACAGCTGGTAGAGCGTGGTGAACTTGTCCTGCAGGTAGCTGCAGTAGTAGCGGGCATCGAACGCCATGCCGCAGGCGCCCTTGATGAGCTCCGGCGCGTCCTTGGCGCGGCCCCACTGCCAAATGCGCTCACCCAGCCAGGCGCGGACGGGCGCCAGGTCGCCGCTCGCACAGGCGCCGTTAAGGTCGACACCGTCGCGGCACATGGCCGGCACAAACATGGCGTCGTAGGCGCTACCCAGCGCATAGGTGGGGAAGTAGCCAAACGAGCCGCCGCTCCAGTGCGTATCCTGCAGGCAGCCGTGCGTGTCGTCGGGAACGGGAATGCCCAGGTACTCGTTCATAAAGCGGTTCCAAAGCGCGGGGATGTCCTTGGCCGTGGCCTCGCCGGCAAACAGCATGCGTTCAATCTCGTAGCGCACCATAATATGCAGCGGATAGGTGAGCTCGTCGGCCTCGGTGCGGATCAGCGACGGCTGCGCAATGTTCACGGCGCGGTAGAGCGTGTCCTCGTCCACGTCGCCGTAGGCCTCGGGCGCGTGACGGCGCAGCACCTGCAGCAGCGGTCCCATAAAGGCGCGGCTGCGGCCCACGGTGTTCTCAAAGAAGCGGCTCTGGCTCTCGTGGATGCCCATGGAGGTGCCGCCCTCCAGGCACGTGCGCGCATAGGCGGGATTGACGCCTAGCTCGTAGGCGGCGTGTCCTGCCTCGTGGATGATGCTGTAGACGTTGGAGATGCAGTCGTCCTCGTAGATGTGCGTTGCGATGCGTGCGTCGCCCACCGAGAAGCCCTCGCTAAACGGATGCTCGGTAAAGGCGAGCGTGGTGTCGTCCAGGTCCAGGCCGACGAGCTTCATAAGGTCAAAGCTCATGGCGCGCTGGGCGGCCTCAGGCACGCGGGCGTGCAAAAAGTCGGCAGCGGGCTGCTGGCCGCGCTCGCCAATGGCATGCACGAGCGGTACGACCGTGGCCTTGACCTCGTCGCAAAACGCGTCGAAGCTCTTGGCGGAAAGGCCACGCTCGTACTGGTCGAGCCAAACATCGTATGGGTCGCGCTTGGGGTCCATGAGCTCGGCCTGATGCTTAAGTTGGGCGACGATTCTATCTACATAGGGCTCAAAGCTCGCCCAGTCATTGGCCGTCTTGGCCTTGTGCCACACGGCGTCGGCCTCGCAGGTGAGCCTGGTCCAGGCCTCAGCCTCCTCGGTGGGAATGACGCTTGCCTCACGCTGGTCGCGGCCGAGCACGCGGATCTCGTCGAGCAGCTGCGGGTCGTCTACATGTCCGCCCGCGACGGTCTCTCGTGCCAGCGAGCGCACAAGTTCGACAGACTTTTTGCTGGTCAGCAGCTTGTGATGCTCGCCAGCAAGGGTGCCCATAGCATCGGCGCGGGCCGCGGCGCCGTTGGCGGGGGCAATGGTCGCGCCGTCAAACTCGGCAATCTTGAGCAGGTACTCACGAGTCCACAGCTTGCCTTCGAGCTTGCGGAATTTTTTGACGGCCTTATCGACCTTCATGCCTTTGGATGTCTTGCCCGCTGCAGGCTCGGCCTTCTTATCGAGTTTCTTTCCCATACCATATCCTTGATCTCGTGAGCCGAGCGCTTCGGGTGGGCGCGCGGCCAGTTTGCACAGCTACCTGCCTTGTACCCAGTGCGAACAAAACGGAACGCGGCGATGCACACGCAGAATGTGTTATCCTATAGCCCAATGCGTTGACGGAGAGGGTTTTGCCCGCCGCGTCGCCGGCAAGAGAGGGAAGGTCATGGGCTGCGAGCCTTCCTGCGGTGACAAGGGCCAAGCGTTCACTCCCGAGCAGCGACCTCAACGGGCACGCGGCCAGCGGCGGCGAAGCCCCAGTAGGGAAGCCGTGAGCCTCGCGACAAGGGGCACAGAGTGGGCGCGGCGGGCCAGACATCCGCCGGGTCAAACAAGGTGGTACCGCGGAATTCAACCGTCCTTGGGCAATGCACATGCCCGAGGGCGGTTTTTTTGTTACCGAACCGGGCCGCGCATCCGTAAGCGTCGGGTAGCGCCAGCTGCCTCGGCAAGCGGATGCGCGAGAGACGAAAGGGAAGACATGAGTCTGATTGATGATCTGGTCAAACTCGAGGAAGAGGCCAAGGAGCTCGTCGCAGGCGCCGACGACGCCGAGAAGCTCGAGGCCGCGCGCGTCGCGCTGCTCGGCCGCAAGGGCCGCATCACCGGCCTGATGCGCATGATGGGCAAGCTCGCCCCCGAGGATCGTCCCGTCATGGGCAAGCGCGCCAACGAGATGCGCCAGCTGATCGAGGGCATGCTCGACGAGCGCTCCACCGAGATGAAGGCCGCCGCCCTCAAGCATGCGCTCGAGCACGATGCCGTCGACATCACGTTGCCGGGCATCCGTCCGCAGATCGGCCATCAGCACCTGATCAAGCAGATCATCGAGGAGGCCGAGGACATCTTCTGCGGCATCGGCTACACCGTCGAGTCCGGCCCCATGGTCGACACCTCCTACTACAACTTCACCGCGCTCAATGCGCCCATGGATCACCCGAGCCGCTCGGCCCGCGACACGTTCTACGTGGTCGACAACAACCCCGGCAGCGTCACGCACCCCGAGGCTCACGCCCACGGCGAGTCCGACGTGCTGCTGCGCACCCAGACCTCGGGCGTGCAGATCCACACCATGGAGTCGCAGAAGCCGCCCATCTACATGATCTGCCCGGGCACCGTCTACCGTCCCGACACGGCCGACGCCTGCCACCTGCCGCAGTTCAACCAGATCGAGGGCCTGGTCGTCGACGAGGGCATCACCTTTGGCGATCTTAAGGGCACGCTCGACTACTTTGTTAAGTGCATGTTTGGCGAGGACCGCAAGACGCGCTACCGCCCGCACTTCTTCCCCTTCACCGAGCCCAGCTGCGAGGTGGACGTGAGCTGCCACGTGTGCGGCGGCAAGGGTTGCAACTTCTGCAAGCACAGCGGCTGGATCGAAATCCTGGGCTGCGGCATGGTCGACCCCAACGTCCTCATCAACTGCGGCATCGACCCCGAGAAGTACACCGGCTTCGCCTTTGGCATTGGCGCCGAGCGCGTCGCGGCCCTGCGCTACGACCTGCCCGACCTGCGAACGCTCATGACGGGCGATATGCGCTTCTTAAATCAGTTCTAGGCCCGGCGGCTTTCCCAAGCACCGCACCTTGCCTTTCAATCGTCGGTTGCGTACCTAAGTACGCGGCCCTCCTCTTTCAAGGCAATCTGCGGCACTTGGAAAACCCGTCTCCGTTGCAGTTTTTGGCTCAAAGCCGCATTTATGAAAGGAGACCAGTTAGATGCGTGTTTCTTACGACTGGCTCAAGACCATGATCGATATTCCGGAGGATCCCAAGACCCTTTCGGACGAATATATCCGTACCGGCACCGAGGTCGAGGCGATCGACACCGTGGGCGAGTCCTTCGACCACGTGGTGACTGCCAAGGTGCTCACCAAGACCCCGCACCCCGATAGCGACCATATGTATGTGTGCTCGGTCGACGTGGGTGACAAGAATCTCGACGCCGACGGCAACCCCGCTCCGCTGCAGATCGTCTGTGGCGCGCAGAACTTCGAGGCCGGCGACCACATCGTCACGGCCATGATCGGCGCCGTGCTTCCCGGCGACGTCAAAATCAAGAAGAGCAAGCTCCGCGGCGTCGTGTCCATGGGCATGAACTGCTCCGCACGCGAGCTCGGCCTGGGCGGCGATCACTCCGGCATTATGATCCTGCCCGAGGATACGCCCTGCGGCATGCCGTTTGCCGAGTACGTGGGTTCGAGCGACACTGTGCTCGACTGCGAGATCACGCCCAACCGCCCCGACTGCCTGTCCATGATCGGCATGGCCCGCGAGACCGGCGCCATCTTCGACCGCGATTTCCACGTTGAGCTGCCCGCCATCAAGGCCGAGACCGGCCGCGCGACCGACGACGAGCTTTCCCTCGAGATTGCCGACGAGGGCCTGTGCGACCGCTACGTCGCCCGCATCGTACGTAACGTGAAGGTCGGCCCCTCGCCCGACTGGATGGTCAAGCGCCTTAACGCCCTGGGCGTGCGCCCGCACAACAATATCGTCGACATCACCAACTATGTGATGATGCTCACCGGTCAGCCGCTGCACGCCTTTGACCTGTCTACCTTTGCCGAGCGCGATGGCCACCGTCGCGTGGTGGTTCGTGCCGCCCAGCAGGACGAGAAGTTCACGACCCTCGATGGCGAGGAGCGCGTGCTCGACGCCGGCATGGGCCTTATCACCGACGGCGAGCGTCCCGTGGCGCTGGCCGGCGTTATGGGTGGCATGGATTCCGAGATTGAGGACGATACCGTCGACGTGATGGTCGAGAGCGCCTGCTTCAACGCCGGCCGCACCTCGCACACCAGCCGTGACCTGTCGCTGATCTCCGACGCCTCCATTCGCTTTGAGCGCCAGGTTGACGAGACCGGCTGCGTGGATGTCGCCAACGTTACCTGCGCGCTCATCGAAGAGATCGCCGGCGGCGAGGTTGCTCCCGGCTATGTCGACGTTTTCCCCGCGCCCAAGACCATCGACAGCATTAAGCTGCGCCTGGCCCGTGTGCACGCCATCTGCGGTGCCGACATCGAGCCCGACTTTATCGAGCGCTCGCTCACCCGCCTGGGCTGCACCGTCGAGCGCGACGGCGAGGACTTTATGGTCACGCCGCCGAGCTTCCGTCCCGACCTGCCGCGTGAGATCGACCTGATCGAGGAGGTCCTGCGCCTGTGGGGCATGGGTCGCGTCACGGCGACCATTCCGGCTGCCAAGAACCACATCGGCGGCCTGACGCGCGAGCAGAAGCTTACCCGCAAGGTCGGCGAGATCCTGCGCGCCTGCGGCCTCAACGAGACCACGACCTTTGGCTTTGCCGCCCCGGGCGACCTGGAGAAGATCGGCATGCCCGCCGAGGGTCGCGGCTGCCCCGTGGTGCTCATGAACCCGCTGGTGGCCGAGCAGACCGAGATGCGCCGCTCGCTGCTGCCGGGCCTGCTGCAATCCGTGGCCTACAACGAGGCGCACGGTACGCCCAACGTGCACCTGTACGAGGTCGGCAGCCTGTTCCATGGCCGCGAAAACGCCAGCCTGCCCAAGGAGACCAAGTCCGTCGCGGGCGTGCTTTCGGGCCAGTGGAGCGAGCAGTCTTGGAACATGAAGTACCGCAAGCTGCGCTTTTTCTTTGGCAAGGGCATTGTCGAGGAGCTGCTCGCCCAACTGCGCATCGAGAAGGTTCGCTTCCGTCCCGTCGAGGGCGAGGGCTACGCTTTCTTGCAGCCGGGTCGTGCCGCCGAGGTTCTGTCCGGCGGTACCGTGCTGGGCTGGGTCGGCGAGATTCACCCCGAGGCGCGCGAGGCGATGGGCATCGATGAGGTCGTCGTTGCCTTTGAGCTCGATCTGGACAAGCTGATCAAGGGCGCCCGCAACCAGGAGAACTATCGCGAGTTCTCGCAGTACCCGGCTGTTGAGCACGATCTTGCTATTGTGGTCGACAACGCCGTGACTTGTGAGGATCTTGAGCGCCGCATTACGAGCGCCGGCGGTAGGTTGCTCGAGGGCGTGCGCCTGTTCGACGTCTACCGCGATCCCATCCGCATCGGAGCGGGCAAAAAGTCCATGGCCTTTGCGCTTACGTATCGCTCCGACGACCACACGCTTACCAGCGAAGAGGTCGAGAAAGCGCACCAGAAGATTGTCACCAAGGTATGCAAAGGCGTAAACGGCGAGGTCCGCTCGTAATCTTTGCTGTTCGGAACCCGCCCCCTGCGGGGTTTTCACGGCAACGTCCTCGCCACTTCGCGGCTGCGGGATGTTGCCTTAGAAAACCCCTCTCGGGGGCGGGTTCCTGCGTTAACCTTGTTGCGAGCGGATCGCACCTTCTTCCGGGTGACCGGAAAGTTGGGAGTGCATGGGCCCTTTATTGGGCGGTGCGTGGACCTGGGCTAATAACGTACGTATTGCAAGGGCGTGCTGCGTTGTGGGCGGTGCGCCTTTTTGTTAGTATGCAGAGTCGGTGTTACGGATTGTTGGAAACGTAACACACAACGTTCTGATTGAGAGGGCTCATGCATATTCCCGATAATTATCTGTCCCCGCAGACCGATGCCGTTATGGCGGTGGCGATGGTGCCCGTATGGGTTCACTGCATCAAAAAGGTGCGCGCCACGCTCGATCGCGAGCATATGGCGTTCCTGGGCATCTGCGCCGCATTCTCCTTCTTGCTCATGATGTTCAACGTTCCGCTGCCCGGCGGTACCACTGGTCACGCCGTCGGCGGCGCACTCATCGCGCTGCTGCTGGGCCCCGAGGCCGCGGCTATCGCTGTCTCGGTCGCTCTGGCGCTGCAGGCGCTGCTGTTTGGCGACGGCGGCGTTCTGTCGTTTGGCGCCAACTGCTTTAACATGGCCTTTGTGCTGCCGTTTGTCGCTGCTATCGTGTTCCGTGCGCTCAACAGCCGTCTGCACGACAAGAGCTGGGGCACCTCGGTTTCTGCCATCGTGAGCGGTTGGGTCGGCCTGTGCCTGGCGGCCCTGTGCGCGGCAATCGAGTTTGGTATTCAGCCGATGCTCTTCACCAACGCTTCGGGCGCCCCTCTGTACTGCCCCTTCCCGCTGTCCGTGGCTATTCCGGCCATGTTGATCCCGCATATGCTGGTTGCCGGCGTGATCGAGGGCGTGGCGACGGCCGCCATCTACGGCTTCATTAAGAAGACGGCGCCGAGCATTATCGTCGGCCCCGAAGCCGCCGATGGCCAGCTTGCCGCCGATGGTACCGCCAAGAAGACTTCCCTGATTCCCACGCTCATTCTGGTCGCCGTGCTTGTCGTGGCTACGCCGCTCGGCTTGCTCGCCACCGGTGACGCCTGGGGTGAGTGGGACGCCGAGGGCGCCGCGACCGCCGTTCAGGAGGCTGGCGACGACAGCCTGCAGGCTTCGGTCGGCCTCGACACCCCGACCTTTGCCGACGCCCTGCCCACGGGCGATTATCTGCAGGCCTATTCCGAGGAGCAGGGTCTTGGCTTTGCCGGCCAGGCTGCCATGTATATCCTCTCGGGCGTGATTGGCGTGGCGGTGCTGACCATCGCATTCCGCCTGGTCTCGCTGACGGTCAAGGAAAGCGGTGCTCATGGCAATAGCCGAGCTGCCTAGCTGGCTTACGGTCGAGCAGCGTTACGAGCCCGCGGGGGCTCGACATCGTGTTATGCAACAAAACGTCCTGCACCTGGCGAGCCTGCTTGAGCGGGTTCGCCTGGGTGGAGGCGCACACGAGGGCGGGTCGATGGTCGACCGCGCCCTTTCTTGCGTTTCGGCGCCGGTACGCCTGGTGGGGATGTTCGTCTGCGTTCTGTGCGTGTGCCTGACACAGAGCCCGCTTTACCTCATGTTGATGGCGGCTATCGCGCTGGTGCTCGTTGCCGTGCGCCCCGTACGCGGGCTGCGGGCAACCTTTGTGCCGGCGCTTGGCGCTGCGGGGCTCGCGGTGGTTTTGGCACTGCCTGCCCTGCTGCTGGGCGCGTCTGCCACGGGCGCCATGCTCAAGATCGCGCTCAAGACGTTCATTAACGTGTCGTTCGTGCTGGGCGTTTCGTGGACGCTCACCTGGAGCCGCATGTCGGCGGCGCTCAAGACGCTACAGCTGCCCGACGAGGTCATCTTTACGTTTGATATGGCGCTCAAGCACATCGAGGTGCTGGGACGCACGGCGCACGATTTGACCGAATCGGTCATGCTGCGCAGTGTGGGTCGTGCGCCTGCGGGTTTTTCGCGTACCGATTCGATCGCGGGTATCATGGGCATGACCTTTATCAAGGCGATGGAATGCAGCCGCGCGATGGACGAGGCTATGCTTTGCCGTGGCTTTGCCGGTGCGTATCCGGCGCCCGCACGGAGCGGACTGAGCTGGCGCGATGCGGTTTATGCGGTCGCCGTGGCGCTGTTTGCGGTGCTGTGCGCTGTGCTGTAGTGCGGACGGCGGGCTGTTGATGTGAATAGGGAAGGGCGACGTTTTGACGATCGATATGAATAATGCGGCGGGCACGAACGGTGCGGGCGCCGAGGTCGCGCCGCTCATCGAGCTACGCGACGTGGTGTTTTCCTATGCGGGCCATACGGTGGTCGACGGCGTTTCGCTGCAGGTCGATCGTGGCGAGCTCGTTGCCCTGCTTGGCCCGAATGGCTGCGGCAAGACGACGATCATGCGCCTTATTAACGGTCTTGAGCTCGCAGACGCGGGTGCGTACCTGTTCGACGGGCATGCGGTCGACGCGGCGTTTCTAAAGGATTCCGTGGCTTCCCAGCGCTTTCACCAGCGCGTAGGCTTCGTGTTTCAAAATGCCGATGCCCAGCTGTTTTGCGCCACGGTAGGCGAGGAGGTCGCCTTTGGCCCGGCTCAAATGGGGCTGTCGACAGACGAGCTTAAGTGCCGCGTTCGCGATGCCATGGAGCTGTTCCAGGTTTCCGATCTGGTCGATGCCTCGCCCTATCAGCTTTCGGGCGGGCAAAAAAAGCGTGTGGCGCTGGCGGCCGTCGTGTCGATGAACCCCGATATCCTGGTGCTCGACGAGCCTACCAACGGACTCGATGAGGATTCGTGCGACATCGTGGTCAGCTTTTTGCTGGCTTATGTTGCTGCCGGCAAGACGGTCTTAATGAGCACACACCATCAGGATTTGGTACGACGCCTGGGTGCCCGCGCCATCTATATCGACCGATATCATCACGTGGTCGAGGCGCCCATGCCATCGTATGGAACCGAGAGCGCCGACGCGGAATAGTTGCCGGATAGTAGGGGTGCGGCCGCGTGCGTGGCCCGCTGTGAATGGTATAGTTATCCGGGTTTTTACGGGGGTGGCTATGCCAAGTTGGAATATTCATATCGCTCAGACGGAACGACTGCTGGCGCGTGCTGGCACGCTTGCCGATAAGGTGCGCGACCGCAATGCCTTTTTGTTTGGCAGCGTGGTTCCGGACATTTTTGTGGGCTATATGGTTCCCGGCATTGCCGATCCCATCCCGTATCGTATTACGCATTTTGCCAAGCCCGAGCCTATCCCCAAGCCGCGTGAGCAGGAGTTTTGGGACACTTATGTGGCGCCGCTGCTCAAGGGCATGCCGATAGGTGCGCCGGCTGCGGCGACGTCGATTGTCGAGGAACGCGAGCGACTCAATCGGGTGCATTATCCGCAGCGATATAGGGATGCGGAGCCGATCGCTGGTCCCGCTGCTGACGAGCTTTCGCTCGCGCCCGAGAACGTGGCACAGTCGTTACTCGATTTGACGTTGGGTGTTTGGTCGCATCTGGTGGCCGACGCCGTGTGGAACACCCGCGTAAACCAGTACCTCGAGGCGCATGGCGGCAAGCCGTGTGAGGAGTTCCGCATCAAGAAGCAGGGCGACTTTGACTGGTTTGGCAAAACCCTCGGCATCGTTTCCATCCCGCGTGCGACCGATCGTCTCTATACCGCGGCGGCCCAGTTTGGCCAGTATTCGATCCCGCAAGAGTATGTGCTCAAAACCATTGGCGTCATGCACGAGATTGTGCGCGAAAACCCCGGTGAGCCCGATCATCCGCCATACCGCCTGCTAACTGAGGAGTTTTTCGATGCAACGTTTACCGAGGTCATCGAGCTGACCGAGGTGGGCTTTGCGACTCGCGTTGCCGCTTCTGACGTCCCCGCAGTCCCTCTGATCACTAGCTGCTAGCTGGCCGGCTTGACGGCGAACAGCTCATCCCAATCGACCAATAGCTCCCGCCGCAGG
>CAUBMI010000003.1 GCA_958436995.1 uncultured Collinsella sp. | reverse complement strand
CGGGTTCGCAACCGAGCGTCTGGCTCGCCAGCGCCGCCGCATAGGCAACGGCAATGGGCTCGGTGCAGCCAAGCGCACAGACAAGCTCGCGGTTCAAAACATCGCAAAATGCGGCATCGCGGATAGAATCGGTAGGCATAGCCATCTCCTACATATAACGGGTTGCTCTCGCAAGTAATCAACTTCTCCATTTGATAACAAGGCGACAAAAACCGCAAGCTGGGTTCCGGCAGACGGCCGCCAGAAGCAAATTGGCGGCATTTTGCGTGATGAGCTGATGTTCGCAACCGCTGGCTCGCCACCTTTTTAGTGTGACCCTCGCCTGTGTTTGCAAAAGCAGAGGTCACGACGCTGTCCGCCAACCTGCGCGTCAATCCCCGAGCTTCCTCCGCCCCAGAATCGAATCGCGCGCGTTACGCATGAACTCCCCGTAGCTCATGCCCATCATCTTCACCACGATGAGCCGCTGCGTGCCGAACAGGGGTATGAGGAGCAGGGCCGTGGCGGCGAGCCACCAGCACCACGCGAAGGGTTCCACGGCGACGACGTGCCAGATGGTGAACGCATCGAGCGGGAGCATGAACAGGAGCGAGGTGACCATGCCGGGCGAGTATATCCTCGTCTTGGGGTTCGCCCTTCCCGCGACGATGTGCGCGAGCGGCTCAATGATTCCCAGAACGAGCGCGCCGATCACGAGCCAGTGGAACTGGGGGAAACAGAACGGGATGAGCAGCATATAGACGATGATGCAGAAGAGGGCGAACTTGGGGATGCGCATGTCGCGCATGGGCATGTCGGTGAGCGAGATGGCAAGCTCCACGAACCCGCCGGGATATTTCAGCTCCTCCCACTCGTGGGCGGCTATCAGGATGTAGTAGAGCCCTATAATCCCCTGGGTCACGGGCATCGACTCCCAGAAAACAACCATGTAGACCGCGACGCAGACCGCTATTACGGTCGTAACGTAGAGGCTATTGCGGACTATGAATCTGTCGGCGAAGGCCATCGACCTCTCCTCTCCCTTAGATATAATCAACATATGTTCATTGTCTTGAGCGAAGACGATAGATTCAATGGGCACTGTCGGGAAAGTGTCGATCAGGAAACCTCATGGTGAAGACGAAGCCGAACAAGAACGACATCAGATACCTCGCAACGCAGGAGCGCATAGAGGAGGCCTTCTGGGGCCTTTTGGCGGACAGGGGCTTTCAGAAGGTCACGGTACGCGCCCTCTCCGAGCGTTCGGGCATAAACCGTGGCACCTTTTACCTGCACGCCGAGGACAAATACGACCTGCTTTCGCAGGTGGAAGACCGCATGCACCAGGGGATGATGGGCGGCGCGGCAATCGCGCCTGACGGCTCTTACGAGGACCGGGTGCCCTCCATGGTTGCCCCCATGATTGCGGGCTCGAGGTTCGTCTACGAGAACCGCGAACGGGTGCTGCTGCTGATGGACGACACGTGCGATCCGCTCTTTTTCTCCAAGTACGCCTCCAAAGTGAAGGCGGCCATGCTCGGAGACATTGGCAATCTTTTGCCAGAGCAGCGCTACGCACTGGCTCTCATGGAGGGAGTTGTCGGCAGCCTTTTTGGCGAGTGGGTACGCGGAGGGATGAAAGAGACGCCCGAGGAGTACGTGAGCATCGTGCTTAACCTCGCCGCGAAACTCGACCTTCCCGCCATTTCGGACGTGCTTCCGCAGGGGCAGCCAGCGAAGAGGTCCTGACCGTCCTCGCACATGGGGATTAGTTAAGAGTGAAGCGCAATGCGGGGTAGAGCGCAAGGGCTCCCCGGAAAGCGAAGAGACGGAATAGGAGGATTTGGAAGAAGAGGAGAGACTGCAAGACGGTGCGCCGAAGGTGGACGTTGCGGAGTGTTCGCCGCCGCTAAAGCGTTTGACCAAAAAACGCCCGAGTGTTTACGCAAAAGTCGCGCTATCATGCAGTCGAACGCGGTAAAACCTTTAGCAATTCCGCCGCACGGACCAGAGAGGAACCACTCATGAAGATTGGTATCGGTAACGACCACGCCGCCGTCGAGCTCAAGAACATCATTTCCGAGCACCTGAAGGAGCGCGGATGCGAGGTCGTGAACTTTGGCACCGACACCTCCGAGAGCTTTGATTACCCCATCGCCGGCTACAAGGTGGGCAAGGCAGTTGCCAACGGCGACGTCGACCTGGGCATCCTGATCTGCGGCACCGGCGTCGGAATCAGCCTGGCCGCCAACAAGGTCGAGGGCGTTCGTGCCGTCGTGTGCTCCGAGCCCTTCAGCGCCAAGCTCTCGCGCATGCACAACAACACCAACGTGCTCGCCTTTGGCGCCCGCGTCGTGGGCTCCGAGCTCGCCAAGATGATCGTCGACGAGTGGCTCGACGCCGAGTTTGAGGGCGGCCGTCACGAGCGTCGCGTTAACCTCCTCAACGAGATCGACCACACGCGCGGCCTTAAGATCGTCGACGAGGCCTAAAGATTCACAAAGCCATACGACGCTAACGCCAGCCCCCGCCCGGAAGAAACATCCGGACGGGGGCTCTTTAGTAGATTTGTGGGGGTTTACCAAAAGTCTACTGGAATAAAAAGGGCGCCGCGGATGAAGTTCCGCGGCGCCCAAGCCACACGCTAACAGCTTTAAGGAGTCAAAGCTGGTTTAGCCAAAAAAGCGCTTGATCTCGATCTCGGCGTTCTCCAGGCAGTCGGAGCCGTGGATCACGTTGGCGTTGACATCGACAGCAAAGTCGCCTCGAATGGTGCCGGGGGCAGCATCAAGCGGGTTGGTGGCGCCCATAAGGGTGCGCATCTTGGAGACAGCGGAGAGGCCGGAAACGACCATCTTGACGACCGGACCGCTCGTCATAAAGTCGCAGAGACCGCCAAAGAAGGGCTTGTCGGCCAGATGGGCGTAGTGCTCCTCGACGGTAGCGCGCTCGAGCGTGGTCATCTCCATGCGCTCGATAACAAGGCCGCTGCGCTCAATGCGAGCAACGATCTCGCCGATCTTGCGATCGCGCACGGCGTCGGGCTTAATCATGATGAAGGTCTTCTCGATAGCCATAAGGTAGCCTTTCAAGTAGGTTCGCGCGTGCCCAAGTCCCATTCCGGCACTCGCCTGGACTGCATCGTAACAGAGTTTTAGCTGCAGTTAAACAAAAAGCTATTTATTGAAACGCTGCAATTAATTGAAGCGTTCCATATGTGTCACTTCTGTTTCGAAGCCCGACTAGAGTACCATCCGACTGCCCATCAACCGCACCGAACCGAGCGGACGGTCGGTTGCCGCCTGTGAACGTACCCCCTTCACAACCTGCCCAAAGGTCCTACAGAAGTTCTCGACAAGCCCCTCCCCCATTACAACAAAATACGGACGCCCACATCAGCAGACGCCCGTAAGAAGCAAAAACGATTTATCAATAAATGGCCAATAAGCCTCAAGCAAACCCTTACTTTGCCCCGTGGCCCATCTCGACGACCTTGGTCAGCGACCCAAACGTGCCTTCGTCGGCCACGAGCTGTGCCTCGGCACGCTCCAGCTGGAGGGCAACGGCGGCAGGAGCGGTACCGCCCTCGGTCGTGCGCGCGGCGACAATCGACGGGATATCGAGCGCCTCGGTAATATCGCGCTCAAAGAGCGGGCTTGCCTCCTTGAATACCTCGAACGGCAGGTCCTCAAGATTGCAGCCGCGCTTCTCACACATCAGGACAAGATGACCCACCACGGCATGTGCCTCGCGGAACGGCAGGCCGCGCTTTGCCAGGTAATCGGCAACATCAGTGGCTGCCAAGTGGCCCACACCACACTCGCGCGCCATGGCGTCCTCGTTGACAGTCCAGGTCGAGATCATGCCGGCCATAACCGACAGGCACTGCATGAGCGTATGGGCGGTATCGAGCGCACCCTCCTTGTCCTCCTGCAGGTCCTTGTTATAGGCCAACGGCAGGCCCTTCATGGTCACGAGCAGCTGCACCAGGTTGCCGTACACGCGACCGCTCTTGCCGCGGATAAGCTCAGCAAAGTCGGGGTTCTTCTTCTGCGGCATGATAGACGAGCCGGTGGAATACGAGTCGGAAAGCGTGATAAAGCCGAATTCGGAGCTCGACCACAGCACGATCTCCTCGGAAAGACGCGACAGGTGCATGGCCATGACGGAGCCGGCGTAATGCAGATCGAGCAGGAAATCACGGTCGGAAACCGCATCGAGCGAGTTGGGAATCACACCCGCAAAGCCAAGCTCGGCAGCCGTCATCTGACGATCGAGCGGATAGCTCGTACCGGCAAGCGCGGCGGCACCCAGCGGGCAGTTGTCAGCGGCATCAAAGGCGGCCTTCAGGCGTGTAAAGTCGCGCGCGAACATCCAGGAATACGCCAGCAGATGATGCGACAGCAGCACGGGCTGAGCATGCTGCATGTGCGTGTAGCCCGGCAGAATCACCTTGTCGTACTTCTTGGCCGCATCCACCAGCACATGGCGCAGCTCAAGATTGGCCTCCATGAGTTCCTTGGCCAGCGCCTTGACGCCCAGACGCGTATCGGTCGCCACCTGGTCGTTGCGCGAACGCCCGGTATGCAAGCGCTTACCGGCCTCGCCGATGCGGCGCGTCAGCTCGCTCTCGATGGACATATGAATGTCCTCATCGTTGATATCGAAGGTGAAGTTGCCGGCATCGATATCCTGTTCGATTCCGGTCAGGCCCTCGGCAATCGCCTGCTCGTCCTCGGCACTGATGATGCCCTGGGCCGCCAGCATCTTGGCATGCGCCTTAGAACCGGCGATATCCTGCTTATAGAGATGTTTGTCGACCGGCAGCGACGCGCCAAACTCCTGCGTGACCTCGGCCACGCCTGCCTCAAAACGACCGCCCCAAAGAGCCATGGAACCGTCTCCTTTCTCTAAATACCAAAACAAGCGCCTAATGAAATGCGCCATGTCGCTAAAGCAATTTACCAACCGCTAGTTTTGCACATTCCCCTACTGCGTGCGGAGCCATGTGGCTAATTTGCAAAGAAGTGACGCACCATGCACTTGGCACCCAACGTCTCCCTCCGAATGTTGCCCTGTGAACCGTCAATCCAAGCCTTCAGACTCATAGGGACGTCCTCGACCTTTACAGCATCGAGCTCGGGCGCGAGGGCAAGTAAAGCATGCGCGATGACATTGAACATATTGGATACTCCTCCTATATATAGGCGCAAGGCCGACAAATTGATAGAAAGAGCCCCGCCGGACAACCCCGGCGGGGCTCGGACTCAGCCGCAGGCGCGGCGTCATATATGCGGGCGGAACGTAGGGGCCACCGATGTTAAGAAGTGTCAGCAAGCATAACGAAAGGTAGGGACCCCGTGCGCCCGTTTTTGTATCACGCGGATGGGCCGCGCGGATACCAAGGAAAGGAAGCCTTAGGCTTGAGCGGCAGCAGAGCTGGGGCCCTGGACCTTAGCCCACGTCTTGAGCGACAGCGTATCGATCTCGATAAAGCCGGCGCTGGCTTTCTCGTCAAACGTGGTGTCACGGTCGTAGGTGGCCAGGCCGTAGTCGTAAAGGCTGAAGGGGCTCTTGCGGCCGACAACATGGCAGTTGCCCTTAAAGAACTTCAGACGGACGGTGCCGGACACGAACTTCTGAGTGTCGGCCATAAAGGCATCGAGCGCGTTCTTGAGCGGGCTGTACCACTGGCCGTTGTACACGGCAGTCGCCCAATCCTGCTCGAGCTTAATCTTGGTCTTGAGCAGGTCGCCCTCGACGCAGATATCCTCGAGTGCCTTGTGGGCGGTGATGAGCGTCAGGGCGCCAGGAACCTCGTAGCACTCGCGACTCTTGAGGCCCACCAGACGATCCTCGACCAGGTCGAGACGGCCAAAGCCGTTGTCACCCGAAATCTTGTTGAGGGCGATGACGATCTCGGAGAGTTTCATCTTCTTGCCATCGACGGCGACGGGCTTGCCCGCCTCAAACTCAATCTCGGTGTAGGTCGGGGTGTCCGGCGTGTCCTCGGGGTTCTTGGTCATAACCCAGGCGTCGTCGAGCGGCTCGTTCCAGGGATCCTCCAGGTGACCGCACTCGATGGCGCGACCCCACAGGTTGTCGTCGATGGAATAGGGGTTGTCGTTGGCGCCCTCGGGAACCGGCACGTTGTGGGCGTGAGCATAGGCAACCTCATCGGGACGGCACTTCAGATCCCACTCGCGAACCGGGGCGATAACCTTAAGCTCGGGGTCGAGGGCCTTGACGGCAGCCTCAAAACGAACCTGGTCGTTACCCTTGCCGGTGCAGCCGTGGGCGACGTAGGTCGCGCCAAACTCGTGAGCGACCTCGACAAGCTTCTTGGCGAGCAGCGGGCGAGACAGCGCGGAGAGCAGCGGGTACTTGTTCTCGTACATGGAGTTTGCGGCGATGGCCTTAGTCAGGAACTCATCGGAGAACTCGTCGCGCAGGTCGAGCACCTGGCAATCGAGAACGCCCAGGTCAAGCGCCTTCTGCTTCTTGGCATCCAAGCCGGTCTCCTCCTGGCCCACGTTGCCGCAGACGCAAACGACATCGAGATTCTTCTCGTCCTGGAGCCACTTGACACATACGGATGTATCAAGACCACCGGAATATGCGAGAACGACTTTTTCCTTGCTCATGGCTGTTTCCTTTCGCCCTTGGTAGCTAGTTAGAACATCGGTCAGTTGCAAGTCATTTCGAGGTCAAAAAACCGTGCAATATCAGGTTAAATAGCAAAAAGCAGCACAGCATGCTCTAGAAACATGCGTTTATATCGTGCTAAAACCCAACGACCTCAAAATGACTCTGTTGGGGCATTTCACCCCATACGAACAGAGACGATTGTTATCGTCGTCGGGAAATTGCGCGCTGGCGTCGGATGGCATTATCTGCAGTGGTGATGATCTTTACGAACTGCATCTGCCTCTCCTTTCACCTATCGCCGGGCGCAATTCTAATATCGTAAACGGTACCTTTTCTTCGGTAAGCGGTTGTATTTCCGTCACCGTTTTCGATGGTCGCTATATTACGCTAAAGTGCCCGCAGCACAAGCGACAAATTCAAATTTCTGAAAAGTTTTTTCATTACTTTGTGAAGCGTGGTGCAAATACGCTCCGTTCCTGCGACAATACGCTCAGTTACTGGTTGATGGTTATAACGTCTGAAACAATTTCGAAACGAAAGGCGCGCTTTTATGCAAACTTACGAATCGGACACCAATATCGGAAGCATTAAGATTCTCGCCGTCGACATGGACAAGACGCTGCTCACCGACAAGCGCGTGTTGCCGCAGGGTCTTGATGAGCGCCTGGACAAGCTCGCCGACGCAGGCATTGTATTCTGCCCCGCCAGCGGACGCCCCGCCCCCAAACTCGAGGAAATGTTCGAGAGCATTAAGAACCGCCTTGCTTTTTGTCCCGACAACGGAGCCTGCGTCATCTATCGCGGCAGCTATATCTATAAGAGCAACATCGATGTGGCGCTGTATCAGCAGGTGCTCGCCCGTGCCTCGGAGGACCCGCGTGCCGTTCCCGTCTTGTGCTGCTACGACGAGTTCTATGTGCTCGCCCGCGACCATCAGTACCACGACGAGATCAGCGTCTACTACAACACGATCAACTACGTCGATAGCTTTGAGGGCCTTGATATCGAGTCCAACAAGATTTCGATCTTCTTCCCCGCCTACGATGCCGAGCCAGCGTTTCGCGAGGACTACAGCCCCGAGTTCTTGGACAAACTCTACGTCACCAATGCGGGCCGCGAGTGGATCGACTTTATGAATCTGGGCGTCGACAAGGGGTCGGGCGTAGCACATCTCTGCGAGCGCCTGGGCATTGGTATCGCCGATGCCGCCGCCGTGGGCGACACCTACAACGATATTCCCATGCTCGAGCGCGTCGGGCATAGCTTTATCGTGGACAATGCAGAGGAGCACATGAACGCGCATGCCAAGTGGCGCATTCCGAGTAACAACGACGGGGGCGTACTGACGCTCATCGACGCCATCCTGGCGGCTCGGTAACGTGGCTCGTCGGACCTGGCCGGGCGGCGCGGATTAGTTTTTCGTTCGGTCAGGTCCTGGGCTCGCTCGGAAAGCACATTAAGTGCTTTCCGGCTCGTGCGGAATCTACGAAAAACTAATCCGCGCCGCCCGGCCAGGTCCTAGGTTTACTTTCCTGCCGCCAAGATGGCGTCTTGAGTGTCTAGATACTTAGCTGAAATGATTTGAGCAGAGGGGAGCCCCTTGTTGGAAGGGGCTCCCCTCTGTTTTGGTTACTGTGGGACAAATTAATCAGTAGTGTTTGTCCCAAATCTTAAGTATGTGGGGGCTTGCGTCTTGGGCGAGCTTGCCTTACGGAGTGCTTCCCTATTTCGCGTCGGCCCAGGTTATGCCGGTGCTGGCTTCGGCGATCAACGGTACGCGGAGGTCTACTACGTGTTCCATGACGTCGCGGACCATGGCGGTGAGGCGCTCGACTTCGTCGACGGGGCACTCAAAGTCCAGTTCGTCGTGTACCTGCAAGATCATGTGGGCGGCAAAACCCTCTTCTTCCAGGCGGCGGCTTACGCGGGCCATGGCGATCTTGATGATGTCGGCGGCGGTGCCCTGCATGGGGTGGTTCATGGCCGTGCGCTCACCAAAGCCGCGGAGCTGTGGGTTTTTGGCCTTGAGCTCGGGAATATGGCGTCTGCGGCCATACATGGTCTCGGCATAGCCCGTCTGCTTGGCTCGCGCCACCACATTGTCGAGGAACGTGCGCACGCCCGGGTAGGCCTCGTAGTAGCGATCAATCATGTCGCGCGCCTCGGCCATCGAGATGTGCAGCGACTGCGACAGTCCATAGGCCTGCTGGCCGTACACGATGCCAAAGTTCACGGCCTTGGCGCGGCTACGCAGGTCGGGTGTCACCTCGGACACCGGCACGCCAAATACGCGCGCGGCCGTCTCGGCATGGAAGTCCTCGCCCTCGTTGAAGGCGCGCACCAGGTGCTCGTCACCCGAAAGATGCGCGAGTAGGCGCAACTCGATCTGCGAGTAGTCCACCGCCAAAAAGACGCTGCCCTCGCCCGCCGAAAACGCCGTCTTGACGGTACGACCAAGCTCAGAGCGCGTCGGGATGTTCTGTAGGTTCGGGTCGCTCGAGGACAGGCGGCCCGTCGCCGTGATGGTCTGGTTGTAGGTGGTGTGCACGCGGCCATCGCCACGACGCAGCGGGCCCAGCGTATCCAGGTAAGTGGACTTGATCTTGGACTTCTCACGCCAATCCAAGATCAGACGCACGATCTCGTGGTCACGGGCAAGGTCGCTCAGCACCTTGGCGTTGGTCGAATAATAGCCGCGCTTGGTCTTCTTGAGGCCCTTGGTCGGAAGCCCCATAACGTCAAACAGCACATGCGAGAGCTGCATGGGGCTGCCGATGTTAAAGGTCTCGTCACCCGCCAGGTCTCGAATGTTTCGCTCAACCTCGGCAATCTGGGTAGCAAGCCCCTCGGACAGACTATGCAGACGGTCGGGGTCCACGAGCATGCCCGCGCGCTCCATCTTGGCAAGCACCGGCACGAGTGGCATCTCGATGCCATCGAACACGTTGACGGCGTTCTCGCGGGTCATGCGGTCGCGCAGCGGTACGACCAGCGCCAGCGTCAAGGCCGCCGTGCGAGCGGCGGGCGCAGGAGCATCCTCGCCGGCACCCTCTGCACCGTGCGCCGCAGGCAGCGCCATCTGCAGATAGGTATCGGCCAGATACGCCTCGTCAAACTCGGAGCGGTCGGAATCCAACAGGTAGGCGGCAACAACGGTATCGAAGATGCGCGTGGAATCGACTGCCAGCGGATCCATGAGCTCGAGCTCAGAAGAATCGATGGGCGAAAGCTCATGCAGAAGCGCCTTCATATCCGGGCTCGCCACACGGCCTTCCATAAACAGACGCGCGAGCACGCCGGCAATCACGCCGTGGGCGAAGTTGAAGCCCTCAACCTCAGCCGCCGCACCGCTGTCGCCCTCCTCGAGCGCAAACAGGCCCTTGGACGTCGCCAACCACAGCGTGCGCGTCAGCCCAAAGAGCGCGCCCTCTTCCTTGTCATCGTCCACAACGGCGGCGACCCACTCGCCGGCATCAATCACGCGGGAGACCTCAGCCGCAACGGCACCAAGCGCGCCAGCATCGCCGGCGGCTGCGCGCAAAACGGCGGGAATCTCAAACGTGCTGGCAGCAGCGCCACCCTCGTCACCGATCAGTGCCAAGAAACGGTTCTGCATGGCGGTGATACCAAGCGTACCCAGCGCCGCGGAAACCTCATCGGCAGAAAACGCTGGGAAGGATGTTTCGTCAAAGTCGAGCTCGACGGGCGCATCGGTGCGAATAGTCGCAACCTTGCGGCTCAGCAGTGCATCGTCGATGTGCGCACGCAGGTTCTCGCCCATCTTGCCCTTGACCTCGTCAGCATGCGCGATGACCTCGTCCAAGCTGCCGTACTGCGCGATGAGTGCGCTCGCCTTTTTGGGGCCGATGCCCGGTACGCCGGGAATGTTGTCCGACGTATCGCCCTTCAGACCGTAAAAATCGGGCACGAGCGCCGGCGTAATGCCGTGATACAGGTCATCCACGCTCTCGGGCGTCATAATCGCCACGTCGGACAGGCCCTTGCGGGTCGAGACCACGTTGACGTGCTCGGTCACGAGCTGATACATGTCGCGGTCGCCGGTCACCAGCAGCATGTCGCAGCCGGCTTCCTCACCTAGGCGAGCCATAGTGCCCAGGATATCGTCGCCTTCCCAGCCCTCGGACTGCAGAATCGGCACGTTGAGCGCGGTGAGCAGCTCTTTAATCATCGGAAACTGCGCGTGCAGATCGGGGTCCATGGGCGGGCGCTGCGCCTTATACTGCGGCAGCATTTCCATGCGCACGCGCGGCTTGCCCTTGTCAAACGCCACGACCACACCGTCGGGGTTAAAGGCGTCGATCATCTTGAGAAACATGTTCAGAAAGCCAAAGATCGCGTTGGTGGGGCGACCGTCCGGCGCGTTCATGGTCGGCGGCACGGCGTGGAAGGCGCGGTGCATGAGCGAGTTGCCGTCGATAACGGCAAAGGTGCGGCGCTTGTCAGACATATTGAATACCTCGCTTTGGGCTGGGCACGGTTTGCTCACACCAGTTTACACGCTCCCCGCCCCGCGGCCACCACACATCAAGCTCCCCCGCCACCGTGAGCCCGCGCGTGATACGATGGCTCACGGTACATCAACCAGCACGATCGATCCGAAAGGAGCCTGCGTCATGGAGCGTCCCTGCGCATGGAAAAAGTACACGCCACAGCAAATCGAGGAGCTCGAGGAGCTTTGCCGCGGCTATAAGCAGTTTTTGAGCGAGAACAAGACCGAGCGCCTGTGCGTCAAGACCGGTATCAAGATGGCCGAGGAAGCGGGCTACGTCAATCTGGAGACCGTGATCGCCGAAGGCCGCGAGCTCAAGGCAGGCGACAAGGTGTACGCCGCCAACCACGGCAAGGACCTTATGCTCGTCAACCTGGGAACCGCCCCGCTCGAGCAGGGCTTTAACATCCTGGGCGCCCACGTGGACTCGCCGCGCCTGGACCTCAAGCAAAACCCCGCCTTCGAGGCCGGCGACATGGCCTACCTCGACACGCACTACTACGGCGGCGTCAAGAGCTACCACTGGGTCGCTTCCCCGCTCGCACTCGTAGGCGTCATCTGCAAAAAGGACGGCACCACCGTCGACATCAACATCGGTGACAAGGCTGACGACCCGGTCTTTACCATCTCCGACTTGCTGATCCACCTCTCGAGCGAGCAGATGGCCAAGCCCGCCAAGGACGCCGTCGACGCCGAGATCCTCGACGTGATTGTGGGCGGCCGCCCCGTCAAGTTTGACGAGGACGACAAGGACGCTCCCAAGGAGCCCGTCAAGCAGATGTTCCTGGACATCCTCAAGGAGCAGTACGACGTCGAGGAGGAGGACTTCCTCTCCGCCGAGATCGAGGTCGTGCCCGCCGGCCCGGCCCGCGACATGGGCCTCGACCGCTCCATGATTCTGGGCTATGGCCACGACGACCGTGTCTGCGCCTATCCGTCCATGCTCGCCCAGATCGACGTCGCCAACGTGGAACGCACGAGCATCACACTCATCGTCGACAAGGAGGAGATCGGTTCCGTGGGTGCCACCGGCATGACGAGCCGCTTCTTCGAGAACACCGTCGCCGAGATCATGACGCTCGCCGGCGAGGATAGCCCGCTGGCCCTGCGCCGCGCACTCGCCCACAGCCGCATGCTCTCCTCTGACGTGTCCGCCGGCTTCGACCCGGGCTACGCCGGCAAGTTCGAAACCAAGAACGCAGCCTTTATGGGTCGCGGCCTGTGCTTTAACAAGTACACGGGCAGCCGCGGCAAGGGCGGCTCTAACGACGCCGACGCCGAGTATGTGGCCCTCATCCGCGACATCATGGACGAGGCGGGCGTTGACTTCCAGACCTGTGAGCTCGGCCGCGTCAACGCAGGTGGCGGCGGCACCATCGCCTACATCATGGCCAAGTACGGCATGAACGTCATCGACTCCGGTGTTGCCGTCCTGTCCATGCACGCCCTGTGGGAGGTCGCTAACAAGGCCGATATCTACGAGGCCTATCGCGGCTACAAGGCCTTCATCGAGCGCGCCTAACCGACCCTTCATCAGTTGCGGTGAAATACGGACTAAACTGGCCCATAAACGACCAAAACAGACCGTATTCCACCGCAACTTCCTTTTTGGCATAGGAGAGTTCATGCTCCAGGTCATCGTTTCACCCGCCAAGCAAATGCGCTCGGCCCAAGATGCTTTTGAAGTCCTGGGCATTCCACCTTTTGCGCACGAGACGGCTCGCATCCACCGCGCGCTGCAAGATATCGAGCGGAATGAAGGCAGCGGCGGTCTGCAGGCGCTATGGAACGTGAGTGACAAACTGCTGGGGCCTTGCCTCAACACCCTGCATGAGTTTGGGCCCATCCTGAAAAACGGCGATCTCGACAATCCCGCGCTCGCCCGTCACCTCTCCCCTGCCGTCATGTCCTATCACGGCATTCAATACCAGAGCATGGCGCCCGAGGTGATGGATTCCGCGCAGCTCGCATGGCTGCAAGACCATCTGTGGATCCTCTCGGGCCTCTACGGGTGCGTTCGCCCCTTTCATGCCGTCGAACCGTATCGGCTGGAAATGGGCGCGAAGCTCGCCGTTGACGATGCCCGAGACCTCTACGCGTTTTGGAGCGACAAGCTCGCGCGGGTTATCGCCCCGGCAGGCTCAAACACCACGATCGTCAACCTCGCCAGCGTAGAGTATGCCAAAGCCGTTCTGCCCCATCTCGCGGGCGACGCCACGGCCGTCACATGCCTCTTTGGCGAGGGTATCCGCAACGGGAAGCCCATCCAACGGTCGACCGCCAGCAAAAAGGCGCGCGGCTCCATGGTGCGGTGGATGGCAGAAAACAAGCTCGAGGATGTAAGCGAACTTACCGCATTCAACATCGGCTATCGGCACATCCCCGAGCTTTCAGACAAAAACACCCTGGTATTCATGAACGCGCAGGCACAATAGGCCCGCCGTTTCCAAACACTCCGTTACTCCGCCAAGGCATCGGCCTTTGCAATCTCGCTCGTCGAGCCATCTTGGTAGGTAATCTTAACGTGCTCTACCTCGGACACCGCAACACCCGATGGGGGCTCCAAGCGCCATTCCGTCAGCGCGATATCCATAGTCGTAGGCACGTCGCCCTGATTCTTGAGCTTCACCGTCAGCGTTTTGAGCGCCGCATCATACGTCACGCGTTCGATTTCCTCACCAGGAATAGACCCACCGCTCAGCTGAAGCTGGACAAATCCATCGCGCGAATACCAATAGTCGCCCGGCGCGACGGCGGTATTGCCGCCCGCGACCTTCACCGTCATGATCGGCAGGCTATCATCGGCCTCGAACTCCCATGCAGCGCCGCCGCGACCACCAAACGTCCAGATACAAACGGCAATCACCAGCACGGCAAGCACCGCAAAACCAATCGCGACAAGGCCATGGTGCGCACGGCTTTCCTCGGCCGATACATCCCGTTGTGTCTCTCGATATAGATGCTTGTCTTCCATGTACGCCTCCCCACAGGCACGCTCGTTGGCCCAATCGTACCCATTCAGGCTATACTTGAGCCCATGACATAACGGGGAGCTTGCAGGACAAGACGGCAGGCTGAGACTGGGCGCGCCCGCCCTGACCCGCAAACCTGATATGGGTAATGCCAACGAAGGGAGCCGTGCCAATGAGCACACAGACCGAGCCCAAGCTCGTCACGCAAATCGACTTCGCCCGCGCCGGGCAGATCACACCGCAGATGAAGGAGGTCGCCGAGCGCGAGCATCGCGACCCCGAGTACATCCGCGAGCGCGTGGCCGACGGCCGCATCGCCATTCCCGCCAACATCGTGCACATCAAAAAGGGCATGCGCGCCTTTGGCGTCGGTGAGGGCCTGTCCACCAAGGTCAACGTGAACCTGGGCATCTCGGGCGACAAGGCAGATGCCGCCGAGGAATGGAAGAAGGTCAAGATCGCCGAGGACTTTGGCGCCGACGCCATCATGGACCTCTCCAACTCGGGCAAGACGCGCCAGTTCCGCCAGCAGCTCATCGACGAGACGCCGCTCATGGTGGGCACGGTGCCGATGTACGACGCCATCGGCTACATGGAAAAGCCGCTGGTCAAGCTCACCAAGGACGACCTGTTCGAGGTCGTGCGCGCGCACGCCGAGGACGGCGTGGACTTTATGACCATCCACTGCGGCATCAACAAATCGGTCACCAAGACCTTTAAGGAGACCGGCCGCTTGATGAACATCGTGAGCCGCGGCGGCTCGCTGCTGTTTGGCTGGATGGAGGTCACCGGCAACGAAAACCCCTTCTACGAGTACTTTGACGAGCTGCTCGAGATCTGCCACGAGTACGACGTGACCATCTCGCTCGGCGACTCCTGCCGCCCGGGCTGTCTCTACGACTCCAATGACGCCACCGAGACCGCCGAGATGATCGAGCTGGGCAAGCTGTGCAAGCGCGCCTGGGCCGCCGGCGTCCAAGTCATGGTCGAGGGCCCGGGTCACATGGCGCTCGACGAGATCGCCGCCAACATGAAACTGCAGAAGCGCCTGTGCCACAACGCCCCGTTCTATGTGCTCGGGCCGCTGGTGACCGATATCGGCGTGGGCTACGACCACATCACCGCTGCCATCGGCGGCGCTATCTCCGCCAGCTCCGGTGCCGACTTCCTGTGCTACGTGACACCGGCCGAGCACCTATGCCTGCCTAACGCCCAGGATGTGCTCGACGGCCTCATGGCCACCAAGATCGCCGCACACGCCGCCGATATCGCCAAAAAGGTGCCGCACGCCCGCGACATGGACGACAAGATGGGCCAGGCACGCCGCAAGCTCGACTGGGATGCCATGTGGGAGTGTGCTCTCGACCCGGTCACCGGTAAGAAGCGCTACGAGGAGTCCCCCGCCGCCACCGAGGGCACCTGCACCATGTGTGGCAAGATGTGCGCCGTCCGCACCGTTAACAAGGTGTTCGAAGGCACGACGATCGACCTCGGCATGGAGGACTAACTCGTCACCGGAGCCACAATCGGTAACATGGTGTTCGTCAATTGTTGACGTGTGAACATTTGCTTACATTTGCGTAAAGATTGCATCGCCCGCCCGGGTTCGACATAGAGTCGGCCCGGGCATCTTTATAATGCTGGCTTAAAGACCCATTTGATTCCGACCGAACAAGGGAGCAAACATGGATCGCAGTAAGGTACCTGCCGTTCTATCCATCGCAGGATCCGATTCCAGCGGTGGCGCCGGCATTCAGGCCGACATCAAGACCATCACGGCGCACCGCCTGTATGCCGAGACGGCCATCACAGCCATAACCGCACAAAACACGCTCGGTGTCACCGCCGTGCAGAATATCTCCCCTGATATCGTCGCTGCGCAGATCGACGCCGTATTTGACGATATCCGCCCCAGCGCCGTCAAGATCGGCATGGTTTCCTCTGCCGAGATTATCGAGGTTATCGCCGACCGCCTGAGCGCCTGGAACGCGACAAACGTGGTCGTCGACCCCGTCATGGTAGCCACCTCGGGCGCACGGCTGATTGCCGAAGATGCCGCCGAGGCGCTCGCCCGCCGCCTGTTCCCACTAGCAACCGTCATCACGCCCAATATTCCCGAGGCCATGGCCCTGCTCGACTACGAGGTCGACTCCGAGCGCACACAGCAAAATGCTGCCATGCTCCTCACCCGCCGCTTTGGTTGCGCATCCCTCGTTAAGGGTGGGCATCTTGTCAACGAGGCCAACGATGTATTGGCCGAACCCGCGCCACTCGATGACGAGGGCAACCATCTGGGCGATCCGCTCACCACGTGGTTCCGCCACAAGCGCATCGAGACCGGCAACACGCATGGCACCGGCTGCACGCTTTCATCCGCCATCGCCTGCGCATTGGCGCAGGGCATGGATCTTGCCGACGCCGTCAACGCCGGCAAGGCCTACCTAACGGGCGCTCTCGCCGCCGGCTTTGACATGGGCAAAGGCTCCGGCCCTGTCAACCACATGTGGCAGTACTAAATAGCCAGTAACCTGCCAAAAAAAGACAGGCTACCTTGCACCAAAAACCGTCGCAACATTCGATGAAAATCGTGCAAACGCGAAAAATCATCGGATGTTGCGACGGTTTGATTTTAGATAGCGGTCGAGCAAAGGACCGGGGCGCCTATTCGTCGGCGAGCTGGATGCCGAGCAGGCCCGAGAGTGCCAACGCCTGCTCGGCATTAACCGTCAGGCCACGCAGCTCATGGTAGTCGCCCGAGACGACAGGAGCCGCGAACGTACAACACGATACATCCACGCCGGAAAGCGGCGTCTTGAACACATCGATTCGCGTCAGGTCGCAGCCGTCCAAGCGCAATTGCCCCAGCTTTGCCCCCTGGAGTGCGGCCTCGGTCAAACGCGTGTCACGCGCAGCCATGGGGCCAATGCTTCCCTCCGAAAGGTTCGCATAGCTCAAATCGCACGATGTAAACGACACGCTCGACAGACGCGCCCTGAGCAAGTTGAGCCCCGGCGCCGAGCAGTCAACGAAGTCGCAGCGGTTGAGCCAGCAGCCTTCCATGTTGCAGCGGATAAAGCGGCAACCGCGAAACACCACGTCGCGAAACGTCGAGCCGCTCCAGTCAACGCTATCGAACTCGCAAGATCGGAACACGACGCCATCGAAGGTCGCGCCGTTCGCCACGTCGCAGGCAAGATCCAAATCCTCAAAAGCGGTATTGGAGACGAGCTCATCGCCCTCGGCAAAGAGGTCGATGAGCTCGTCCATGCCCATATGGCAGCCAATCCGTTCGTTTACCCGGGCAAAACCACCACAAAGGTGCCTGTCCCCTTTGCGGTGGCTTGGGGCCGTGCTACTCACCGAGCATCTCTTTGAGCTTGGCTGCCACGGCGTGACCCAGGCTCTCGTGGCTTTCGGGCATCATATGCAGATAGTCGATATCGCCCGGCTCGGCAAACTCGGCGGCATTCAAAAAGTCGCAGCCAAACTGCTCGGCCACGTGCGCATAGTACTCGCCAAAATGCTCAGATGCCTCAACGGAATGCTCGTCAAAGTCGGTCATATACACATCGGCGATCTGCGGCTTGATCTTGATAGGAGCCATCAGCAGGATGCGCGGGCAAGGCGCAGCGTCGGTCCACGGAAACGCGCGGACGGCGCGAATCAGCGCCATGGCGCCACGGGCGATATCGGAAGCTGTCACGTTAAAGACCGTCTTACAGTCGTTGGTGCCCAGCATGATCACAATGGCGTCCAGCGGCTTATGGGCCTCGAGCAGCATCGGAAGCGCGCGAATACCGTTGAGGTTAGTGTCCAGATGGCACATGTCGTCGCGTACCGTCGTGCGGCCGTTGAGGCCTTCTTCAATTACATGCCAGCCCTCGCCTAAGTCACGTTGGACCACGCCACACCAGCGCACATCCTGCGCATAGCGCACCGCGGTACCGTCGCGCATGCCCGCCGGATCGTAACCATAGGTGTTGCTGTCACCAAAGCATAGAACGTTTTTCATCGTAAGCTCCCCACTCAATAAAAAGCCGACGGGAGCAGCCCCCGTCGGCTCGGTATATCGCATCACGCGCACCGTTTACAGGTACTTGCGCCAGTCGTCGTCATCCTCGTCATCCTCGGCAGCGGCCTGAGCCTGCTCGGCGGCACGGGCGGCTGCGGTGCGGGCGGCAACCTGAGCATAGGACTCCTCGTTGCGCTCGGGGAAGTTTGCCAGCACGTGCTCGAACTTGGCGAAGTCCTCGTCCCAGCGCGTAGAGGGCACGGCAAAGAAGACCTGCTTGACCTTGAAGTCGCCCGACGCGAGCTCCTTGCGGAAGAGCTCGGCCACGGCCTCGGCATCAAAGCCGTTGTTGTCGCAGCCCCAAGCACCCAGCACGAGCTTCTCGCGACCAAGCTCATCGCAGATGGCGAGCACAAAGCGAATGCGGTCGCGCAGGGCATCCAGCAGAGCATCGTCGCTCACGCGATACTCCTGGCGGGCGCGCCTAACGTTGGGCGCGGCGGCCACGATCACGTCGGCGTATGCATGCACGTGGTTGCGGTCGAAGCGCACCGCAGGCACCACCAGGGCGCGGTTACGATAGAGCTCGCAGTTGATGTTGCGGCGACGGTTCTCGCCGTACCACTTACGCTGCCTATCGAGAACGTTGTACAGATACGAATCGGCGCACAGCGTGGCCTCCTGGCCCAGATAACCCTGAATATATCCACCGCCCGGATTGGTAAACGAGGCAAAGGCGAGCACGGCCATGTCGCAGAACTGCGCATAGCCGCGACCGTTATCGAGGATTGCCTGCGTGGCGGAGGCATCAAGCACAGTGACCTCGGGCAGGACCGGAGCGGGCTCCTCAGCAGGCGCGGACTCAGCTTCGGCGATTTCCTCGGCAGGCTCCTCGACGGGCTCGGGCGCCGCCTCGGTCTCGGGCGCCGCCTCGACCTCGGTAGTCTCCGCGTTCTCGACGTCCTCGGCGACCTGCTCTTCGGCGGCCACAGCACTCTGAACCTTGGCCTTCATCGCCGCGACAAAGCCGGCAGGCATACCGTCAAACTCGCGAACACCGGCGAGCGAACGCTCGATATCCTTGGCGCACGCTTCGGACACAGTTGCCACGTGACGCTCGGCGGCCTTGGCACGGGCCTCGCGCTTGGGATTGGGCTGACCCGCTCGGTTGGACCTGCGGTTACGGTTCCTGTTGTCGACGTCTGCCATACGTGGCCACCTTTCCTGTCGCTGCCGCTATCGGCTTTTCCCATCCATGATACCCCGCCGCGTACAAAAAAGACGGCCCCGAAGGACCGCCTTTCGCATTGATTTACGCACGCGGCAAGCACCGCTGCAACTCGCCGCTAGTCGCGACGACCAAGGATATTCAGGATACGCAGGAACACGTTGATGATATCCACGAACAGGTTGGACGCCATGAGCACGGCGTTGGGCAGCGTGGGTGGCACCGTCGTGGCCACATAGGTGTCGTAGCCAATAAAACCGGCGAATACCACGATCACGATCAGATCGGTGATGGTCTGCGAGACGCCCATGAACATCAGCACGATCTCAACCAGAATAGTGGCGAGCAGAATGCCAAAACCGATGCCATATACGCGCTGGAAAAACTTGGGGAACGTCACGCCCAAAGCGCCAAAGACAAAGGTGATGGCGGCCGTGGCGATAAAGGCAGTGTTGATGGTGGGCAGGTCGTAGTTGGCAAGGCCAAATGACGCGGTCAGGCCAAAAGTGCTCGCAAAGACCACGTAACCCACGAGGGACAGGCCCACAGACTGCTTGCCCGCGGCGGCCGACATCATGACCATGCCGACGATAGTCAAAATAAACGAGCCAAAGACCAGCGGCAAAGCGGCGCCGCTCATCATCATGCGGGCAAACGCCATGGTGCTCGTAAAGTAGGCGCCGGCGCCCATGGCGCAAAAGCCCAAAAAGATCAGGGCGGACATGGCGAGATTGTACGCGCGCGGCGACATCTCCTTGGCACGGCTTGCGCCGGTCTCGATGGGGCCGTTCTGATAGCCCTGGATATCGTTCATAGTTTCGTCCTTTCAAAAAGCGCCGCGAATGACGGCGCAGCAGATGACAAGATTCCTACCATTGTACCCGAACGCCGTGCGTCCCTACTTACGGCGCTCGCCCTCGAGGGTGCGGTCAAACGCCCAGACCCACCAACGCATCACGTGGGCCTGCGAGCCGTCCGGCCGTCCGCACGCCTGGTCCTCCAGATACAACTCGGTCGCATGCCCGCCAAAACGAACCTTATACGTTGCCGTACGAACACCGTGAACCGTTAAGCCAAAGCCCGTGGACGAGACAATCTCGTCAATTGTAAAGCAGCGACCGTCGACCCAGCAGACGGTGACCGGCACGACTTGTCCGCCCGCGAGGATGCGAGCCACGACGTCCACATACTGCTTGTGCACGCGCCGAGTTTTGCCATCTGTCTGTCGATATTCCATGTCTCCTATTATCGAACGCATGTTTGCATGTTGTAAAGCGAACAGGCTGTGGTTTTGGGGTGTTGGGGCGCGCGCACGTGTCCTCATGGTGTGTTAGCAAAAAGAACACCCACGGTCAACAGGGCTAATATTCATTTTTAGTGCCAAAAAATTCACTGCTCCCATCAGAACTCGGTAAAGAAACCCGCAGGAGGTGATACGATTTATCATGTTTCTGTAACGTGCCTGCAAACTTCGAGAAAGCCCATATATGGACGTAACGTTCTCAACCTTCCTCGGCCAACTTGTGTCGAACCCAGTCCTTGCCGTCACCGTGATCCTCGCGCTCGGCGCCATCTTCGTCAATGGATGGACCGACGCACCCAACGCCATCGCGACCTGCGTCACTACGCGTTGCATGCCCGCCCGCGCCGCTATTCTCATGAGTGCCGCATTCAACTTCCTTGGCGTGCTCATCATGACGCACTTTAACGCGAGCGTCGCCAACACCATCTCCCATATTGTCGACTTTGGAGGAAACAGCACCATGGCGCTCGCCTGTCTGTGCGCGGCGCTGTTCTCCATCGTCGTCTACGGCGCCACAGCGTCGCGTTTTGGCATCCCCACCTCGCAAAGCCACAGCCTTATCGCCGGCCTGACCGGTGCCGCCATCGCCCTCGGCGGTGCGAGCAGCGTCAACGTCCACGAGTGGATGAAGGTCATCTACGGCCTGGCGCTCTCCATCGGTCTGGGCTTTGTCATGGGCTGGGTCCTGTGCAAGCTCGTCTCGATTCTTTTCGCCGCCGCCAACAGGCGACGTGCCAATGTCTTCTTTAAATACGCTCAGATCGCGAGCGCTGCGGCCATGAGCTTTATGCACGGCGCGCAGGATGGACAGAAGTTCATCGGCGTGCTCTTTTTAGGCGTGGCCTTTGCCAGCGGCCAGACGAGCGTCGGCGATGCCGGCATCCCCATCTGGATTATGCTGCTATGCTCGGCCACCATGGGCATCGGCACCAGCGTGGGCGGCGAGCGCATCATCAAGTCCGTTGGCCAGAGCATGGTCAAGCTCGAAAAGTACCAGGGCTTCTCCGCCGACCTGGCGGGCGCCGCGAACCTGCTGCTTGCCACCCTTACCGGCATCCCCGTGTCCTCCACACACATCAAGACCTGCGCCATCATGGGCGTCGGTGCCGTCAAGCGCCTCTCGGCCATCAACTTCGGCGTCGTCAAGGACATGATGTTCACCTGGTTCTTCACCTTCCCCGCCTGCGGACTCATCAGCTTTGTCATGGCCAAGCTGTTCATGATGTTCCTCTAGTCAAACCGAACGTCCATCTGGACCGCAACACTTCGCCCACCCGTCTTCACCTCGAAAGGACCCACCCATGGCAAAGAAACCCGATTCGTTCTACTTTGACAACTACGTCGCCTGCGCCGACCTTGCTGTCCAGGCCGCAGAGTTGCTCATCAAGATTTTTGAGAACTTTGATCCCGCGCAGATCCACGACATGCTCGAGGAGATGCATGCGATTGAGCATGCGGCAGACAAGAAGCACCACGAGCTCGAAGACGCCCTGCTCACCGCCTTTATCACCCCGCTCGAGCGCGAGGATCTGGATCTGATGAGCTGCGCGCTCGACACCGTGCTCGACCGTATTGAGGGCGTCGTGCAGCGCGTCTACTTCACCAACATTCAGAGCATCCATCCCGACGCCATCGTCATCGCCCACAAGGTGACTGACGCCTGCCGCGCCATGAAAGACCTGATGGTCGAGCTTCCCAACTACCGCAAGTCCAAAACGCTGCGCGAGCTGGTCATCCAGATCAACACCATCGAGTCCGAGGCCGACGAGCTCTACATCAACGCCATGCGCAACCTGCACGTTAACGGCAAGGATCCGCTCGAGGTCATCGCTTGGCGTGACGTCTACGCCTTCCTGGAGTACTGCGCCGACTGCTGCGAGAATGTGGCCGATGTCGTGGATTCGATTGTCATGAAGAACAGTTAATTGGGGGTACGTGTCCCGGCGGCGAAGGGCCGGCCACGGTTTGCTTTCTCACTCCGGCTGCTTTGCAGAGTCGTTCGAAAGTAAACCGTGGCCGGCCCTTCGCCTTACGTACCACCATTGGGAACTTTGGCTGATAGTTGTAGCGCGATGGGGGTTTGGCTGAAGGGACCTATGGTACCCGTTCGGACACTTTGGCCCTTGATGAGCGTTTGGCTGATTGCTGCTTTGGGTACTGTTTGGGTTACTTTGGGTTTGTTTGATTTTTAATTGTTGGAGGGCTTGTATGTCTTATTTGGATCTGGCTCGGTCTCGGTATTCTTGTCGCGAGTTTGAGAATCGTTCTGTTGAGCAAGCTGTGGTGGATGCCATTGTTGAGGCTGGGCGTATTGCTCCTTCTGCTTGTAATAATCATCCAGCCCGTGTGATGGTGCTGGATACGCCTGAGCTGTTGGAGAAGGCTGCTGCTTGTCAGCCTCGGTTTGCTCGTGATGGATCTATCTTTGGCGCTCCGCTTGTCTTCCTTATTTGTAGCGTTACCGAAGACGCTTGGGTGCGCCCGTATGACCAGATGAATTCCAGTGAAATCGATACGTCCATAGTGTGCGATCAGATGATGATGGAGGCCACCGAGCAGGGCCTGGGAACGTGTTGGGTATGCCATTTTAAGCCCGAGGTGGCACAGGAGCAGTTCAACCTGCCCGAGGGCGTCTATCCCTATCACATGCTCGTCTGCGGATATCCTGCCGACCACATCGCCGATTCCGAGCATCGCGAGGCCCGTACCATTCCCCTCTCCGACTTCCTCCTCAAGTAGATTTTGGGACATGCCCTAAAACCTATCCTTGACCGCTCACCGGTTCGCCGAGTTCTGCGCCACTATGTGTAGGGCTCGGTTTTTTATGTTGCGCGCCCCGGTACAGTCATAAAAAAGGACCCGCAAGCTGCGGGTCCTTTCTAGGCACTAAATTGTAGGCCGAATGTTAGTCCAGGTCGTCGGCAGCGAAGTTGTCGATCGGGGCGAAGGGATCGGCCACGGGGACAACCGGGTCAGCGACGGGCAGCGGCTCGGCGGGAACAGTCACCGCAGGAGAAGCGGCAGAACCGACCGGCGTGGAGGCCATGAGGTCGGCCGGGAAGGAGTTCTGGGCATCGTCCATGAAGTGCTGAATGAGCTTGAGATACTCGGCCTTGAACTCCTCACGAGAAGCCTTGAGACGATCGATCTCCTCGAGCTCAGCCTGCTTTTCGGTCAGAGCCTGGCGGATAACCTCGCGGGCCTTGGCGTCAGCCTCGTTGCGAATACGCTCAGCGTTCTCATTGGCATCGTTGACGATGGTCTCAGCGGTCTGCTGGGCAGCGATCAGGGCAGCGGAAATCTGGCGCTCCTGAGCGGAGAAGTCAGGGGCGGGAGCAGCCACGGGGGCGGCAGGAACGGCCTGGGCGGGGGCATCCTGAGCCTGGGCAAGCTGAGCCTGCGCATCGGCAAGCTGCTGCTCGGTAGCAGTCAGACGACCCTTAAGGTCGACGATCTTAGCGAGCATAGCGTCAACCTCAGAGGACAGCGTCTCCAAGAAGACGTCGACCTCGGCAGGATCGTAGCCACGCTTGGCCTCAGAGAAAGTCTGAGCCTGGATGTCTGCAGGGGTAATAGCCATAACAAGTCTCCTTTTTCATCGCCTCGGCGCTACACGCCCGACGTAAGTTACTAAGTCAGTTCTACACGAGTATACCTATAAGAAGCTGCAGAACCAGCCTCTGCACCAACTGCAACGCAATAATCGCAACGACCGGCGAAAAATCGATACCGCCCATCGGCGGGATGAAACGACGGAACAGGTTGAGCCACGGACCGCACACGCTATCAAGCACCGCGGCAATATCCTGAAGCAAACCACCCTGCTTCATGGGAATCCACGTCATAAAGCAGTAGACGACAATGAGCGTGGAATAGAAGTTGAACAGCGTGTTGACCAGCTGGACGATAGTGTAGATGTTGATGGGAATCTCCTCGTCTTGTCTTTACTTAAGGTAGCCGTCCGCACGAAGCTTCTTGAGATCGGAATCTTTGACCTCGCAACCGGCGGGCAGCACCATGAACACGCGGTCGCCCACCTCCTTGACCGTGGCACCCAGACCGCAGGCAAAGCCGTAAGAGAAGTCCAAGACGCGCTTGGCAACTTCGGTGCGTACGCCCACAAAAATCAGTGCGACAGGCTGCTTGGTGCGAACGCGGCGCACCACGGTCTCCACGTCGTCATAGCTCTCGGGGCGCAGGACATAGGCCGGCAGCTGCGGTGTGGCGTTGATGATATTGCTCGCATAGGCCGAGGCATCGCTCGGTGCAGGCGCGGGCGCAGCGGCGGCACGGGCGCGGGTGTTCTCGGCGTAGCTAGACGGCGTGTCATAGGCACCAGGACGATAACCGCTCGCAACACTGTCCTGCGAGCGCGAAGGCGGGTTATACGTTGTGGCATGGCGAGAGTCATCGCCGACCAGCTGACCGGAGCGCGTATACACGGCAACCGACTCAGCTTCACCGCGGCGCGTCTGACCAAGCAGGCCGTTGCTCGGCTCGTCTTGGGTGTAGAAGCCCTCGCCCGAAGCACCGCTGTAGCCGTTGCCCTGATAACTATCGTCATAGCCGTCATCGTAGCCGTAGTCGTCGTCCTGGCCATAACCCTGGTCGTAACCCTGCTGGCCGCCCAGGTGCATCTTATTTTTAATCTCGTCAAGGAAGCCCATGGTTGTGTCCTCTCGCGGTTTAGTGCAGGCGCCCCGATAATCAGTGCGCACTTCAGAGCCTTATTTTACTGCAAACTCCGGGCTAAATACTACCCTGCCCAGGCGAACGAGCGTAGAGCCCTCCTCAAGGGCAGGCTCAAAGTCCTCGCTCATGCCGCAGGAAAGCTCAGGCAGGTTCAAATCGGGATGCGCCGCCTCCAGCTCATCCCTCAGCTCACGAAGCCCCGCAAAGGTGCGGCGTGCCACATCCTTATTCCCCCGGGGCGCCATAGTCATAAGCCCCTGCACGCAAATTCCCTCAAGTTCCGCAAGCTCACCCGCGGCGGCGCGAATCTCATCGGGCGAAAAGCCTCCCTTCGACTCCTCACCACTCACATTGACCTCAATGAGCACACGCTGGGGGCCGGCGAGCTCGCCTGCCTCAATCTTGCGGACAGCACGGCTCGAGATCGCCTGCGCCAGATGCAGCGAACCCACCGAGTGAATCAGCTCGGCTGAGCCCAGCACCGCATTGATCTTATTGGTCTGCAGGTTGCCGATCATATCGAAGCGCACCTCGGGCAGCTCCGGATGCTCCGCCAGACCCGTGAGCTTGCGAACCAGCTCCTGCGGGCGGTTCTCGGCAAAATGGCGATACCCCGCCTGGATGGCGGCAACGGTCTCATCGACACCAACGGTCTTGGACACGGCAATGAGGCTCGCGGCGTCGTGGGGACGGCCTGCGCGATCGAGCGCCGCATAAAAACGTTCCAGAATCTGCTCGCGGCGAGCGCGCATCAAGTCCAAATAGTTATCCATTGCCAATCGCCTCCGCTGACGGCCAAACAAGTAGTCCCATGCTAACGCAAGAGCGCGGCCCCGCATGTGCAAGGCCGCGCTCACTTAGGTATTTACAATCTTTCGACGAACGGGATTACTTACTCCTCGTCGTCCTCGTCATCGTCCTCGTCCTCAAGATGATCGAGCAGGTAGCGAAGTCCCTCGCTGACCTCGTTAACGGGCACCTTGGCAACGTAGCGCGCATCGACGGCGGGCCTCATGATGACGCCCTCGCCCGAAGGCACGCGCATGCTCTCGAGCTCGTCCTCGTCCGTGCGGGCGATATCGCCGGCATTCATGCGCTGACCAGTCAGCAGGAAGGTCAGGCGGCAGGCGGCATCGATGGAAATCGAGGCGATGCGATCGAGGTAGCGCGAAACCATGATGGCGCGGCGCAGGTCGTCATAGTTGCTGTCGTCGTCCATAAAGTCGCCCGTATCCATACGGTTAAAGGTGCGGAAGAACTTCTCGTAGGCGGCGTGCACTGGCTCGTCCTCGACGGCCAAGTTGCAGATGATGGACATGTCGTTGGTGACGAGCGCAGAAAGCGAAGAGCCCAGCACCTGGTAGACGGCCTCAGCCTCGGCCTCGACCGTGCCGACAAGCTCCTTGGGCAGCGAGATGTCGGCCTTGATCATATGACGCGTGGCACGGCAGATCTGACGGACCTTATCGGTCATGCGTTGCAGGTTAAAGTCGACGTAGATGATCGTCTGAAGCAGGCGGAAGTCGGAGGCGACCGGCGACTGCGTGGCAATCAGGTTGTAGCAGACGGCCTCCAGGTTGGCGCAGCGTGCGTCAATCGAAAGCGTGCGCTTCTTGGTCTTGGTGGCGAGCTTGCGGTCGTCGGTCACATAGGCCTTAACGGCATCGTGGAGGGCCAGATCGACGGCCTCGTAGATGCTCAGCATCTCGTGACGGGCCTCGATGAGCTGACGGGAAAACAGTTTGCGCATGGTTCACTCCAATCAGTTGGGTGCGGTCATGCCGCCCGCACAGTGAATACGCACCGGACCAGGTCCGATCGGATTGGGACTAGTCGCACCGATCAGCCAAAGCGGCCGGTGATATAGTCTTCCGTCCGCGAATCTACCGGGCTTGTGAAGATCGCGTCGGTTTGACCATACTCGATGAGCGTGGCGGGCTCGCCGGCAACTTCCTGCAAGAAGAATGCGGTGTATTCGCTGATACGAGCTGCCTGCTGCATTGAATGCGTGACGATGATGATCGTCATCTCGGGCGCCAGCTCGGCCATCAGATCCTCAACCTTAGAGACGGACGTGGGGTCGATGGCGGAGCATGGCTCATCCATCAGAAGGACATCGGGCTGCACCGCAAGCACGCGCGCGATGCACAGACGCTGCTGCTGACCGCCCGAGAGCGCCAAACCATCCTTGTTGAGCTGATTGGATACCTCTTTCCAGAGGTTGGCGCGTTTGAGCGATTCTTCCACGATGTCATCGAGGTCGCTTTTGCTAGTCACGCCCTGCAGACGAGGGCCAAAGGCGACATTCTCGTAGATGGATTTGGGAAACGGGTTGGGCTGCTGAAAGATCATGCCCACACGACGACGGAGGTCGACCGGGTCGACACCCTCGGCATAGATATCATTGCCGTCGAGCGTCATGGTGCCCGCGACGCGCGTACCCTCGATCAGATCATTCATGCGGTTGATGCAGCGCAAAAACGTCGACTTGCCGCAGCCCGAAGGGCCAATGAAGGAGGTGATGGCGTTTTTGGCGATGTTGAGGTCAAGCCCCGTCAGCGCATGAAAGTCACCGTACCAAAAGTTGAAATCCTTGGCTGTAATGGCCGCTTGCTCCAGCGTGGGAGCGGACTGATAAACGGACATGGGACTCCTTAACTAGCGACGCTTGCGCGACAGGAAGCGCGCAAACAGGTTGAAGGCCAGAATGATCACCATCAGCAAGAGCGCGGTGCCATAGGCTGCGTTCATGTTGATGCCGTCGTTGGCAAGCAGGTACAGGTGAACCGTCATGGGGCGGCCGGAATCGAGCGGCGAAATAGGTAGATTGATGGCCTGGCCCATGGTGTAGAGCACCACCGCGGTCTCGCCAATGGCACGGCCGATGGCGAGGACGATACCCGTGGCAATACGGCCAAAGGCAGAAGGAAGCACGATCTTGGAGACGACCTGCCACTTGGTGGCGCCCAGGCCGTACGCACCCCACCGGATATAGCGCGGAACGGCGCGAATGGCCTCTTCGGTGGTGCGCATGACGATGGGAAGCATCAAGAGCGCGAGTGCCAGGGCGGCCGAGACCATCGAAAGGCCCAGACCCATAGCCTCGACAAACAAGGCGTAGCCAAACAGGCCCATAACGATGGAGGGCACCGAGGCCAAAGCGTCAGCAGCGTAGCGAATGAGCTCGACGACCTTGCCCTGCTTGGCGTACTCGGCCAGATAGACGGCTGCCAGCACAGCGATCGGCGTGCAGATAAGCATGGCGAGCGCCGTCACATAGACGGTCGAGACGATCGTGGGCCAAATTCCGCCCTCGGCGTTGACGCCCTGGGGCCAACCGAAGATAAAGTCGAGCGAGATATGCGGCAGGCCGTTAATGACCACATAGGCAATGATAGCGACAAGCACCAGCGTGGTGATGTATGCCGCGGCACGGAACACGCCAAGCATGATCTTGTTGGACAGGTCCTTGTTGATGCGGCCCTTCTTGCCATGGGAAAGGGCACGCTTGATGCGCTCGCGCGACGAGGTCGTATCGACCGTCGTGTCAACGGAATCGGACATAGCCTACCCCCTCTTCTTCTTGGAAATCAGACGGACGATGCCCACCAGCGTGGCGGAGATGATAAACAGGACCACGCCCATGCCGAACAGCGCCGAGCGGTGCAGACCCGAGGAATAGCTCATGTCGAGCGCGATCTGGCTCGTGAGCGTCGAGATGGGGCTCGCAATGCTGTCGGGAATAACCGGGGCGTTACCCACGACCATGAGCACGGCCATGGTCTCGCCGATGGCACGACCCATACCCAGCACGATGGCATCCACGATACCCAGCTTGGCGGCAGGTAACACGACCTTATAGATGGTCTGCCACTTGGTGGCGCCCATGGCATACGATGCCTCGCGAATGCCCATGGGAATGGAATTGAGAGCATCGATGGTAAGCGTCGTGATGGTGGGCACGATCATAATGGCGAGCACGAACCACGCCGTCAGCGCGCCAAAACCAAGACCGCCGGTCAGTTGTGCGATAAACGGGCGGATGATGATCATGCCAAAGAAGCCATAGATGATAGAAGGGATGCCGGCCAACAGGTCAACGGCAGGGCTGATGAGCTTGCGCACGCGCTTGCTGGCGATCTCGACCAGATACACGGCCGTGCCCACGCCTAGGGGCACACCCATGGCGAGCGCGCCGACGGTCACCAGACCCGAGCCGGCAAGCAGCGACACGATGCCGTAGTGACCCTCAGAGGGCGCCCACGTAAAGCTAAAGAAGTCCGCCAGACCGATGTCGGTAAAGACGGGCAGCGCCGAGTACGTGGTAAAGACAAAAATCAGGATGACGGTAACAACCGCCAAGAACGCGCAGGCAAAGAAGATCCACTGCAGCGCCTTCTCCTTGATATAGGTGCTGCGCGATACGAGCGCCAGCTCGCGCTTCTTGGGCGCCTGACCATTCTGCTCAGTCTGGGAGTTTTCCTGTGCTTCCATGCTACTCACTCCCCTTCTCGTCGTTGGTGACGGGGATAAAGCCCGCCTCGCGAATCTGCTTGTCCATCTTTTCGGACGTCACATAGTCGATGTAATCCTGCGCCTGCTGCGAAGGCGCACCCTTCACAAAGAAGTAAAGGTCGCGTGAGATGGGATAGCCGCCGCTCGCGACCGTCTTCTCGGACGCCTCAACATGATTGACCGAGACGGCCTTGACCGAGGTCTTGGCGTTGAGGCTATCGACGAAGCCCAGCGAAATGTAGCCAATGGCACCGTGCGAACGAGATACCACGTCGCGCACCTGGCCCGTGCCCGAAAGAACGGCCGAGCGGCGATCGAACGGGGTGCCGTCCATCACGATGGTGCGGAATGCTTCACGCGTGCCGGATGCCTCGTCTCGGTTGATGACCTGAATCTTCAGGTCCTCGCCACCGACCTCTTTCCAATTAGTAATCTTGCCGGCATAGATATCGCGGAGCTGCTCGGTCGAGAGGTTATCGACCGGGTTATCGTCGTTCACGATGACCGCGATACCGTCGTGGGCAATGACGATGGGAGTCAGGCCCAGATCCTGTTCGTCGGCATTGAGTCCACGGGAGGAGCTGGCGATATCGGCCGTGCCAGCGCTGACGGCTTCGATGCCAGCGGAAGAGCCCAAACCGGAAACGAGCACGTCGATGCCGGTCTCCTCCTTAAAGCCCTCTGCCGCAATCTCGGCGATAGGAAGGCAGGTCGTGGAGCCGGCCACGGTAATGGAAGAGGTAGAAGATCCCGAAGAACAGGCGCACAGCGTAAGCGTAAGCACAGCGGCGCTCAGGACCGATACGATCTTTCTCATAGCATCACGCCAATCGCGGCATGGCGCCCACAGGTGCCGTCCTCGTTACGGTAGGAATAAAAGCGGTCGTTCTGACGCACAGTCGAAAGCTGGGTATCCACGATATTATCCGCGTCCACACCGATATCTACCAACGCCTCACGAATGGCGGCAGATAGATCGAGCATGCGAGAAGCGCCCGCATCGATGCACGAAAACTCGGCGGCAAAGCGATCCATGAGCTCTTGGGAAACCTCGTACTCGTCACCCAGGATATGGGGCCCGATATAGGCGGAAACGTCGCTCGCATCGCAGCCGGCAGCATCGCAAAGCGCCTGGCACGCCTTGGCAGAAATACGTGCAATCGTGCCCTTCCAACCGGAGTGCACCACGGCAAATCCGCCGGGGGCCACCAGCACCACGGGTACGCAGTCGGCAAAGCAGAGCAGCACGGGCACGTTATACGCCGTACAGACGATGGCATCGCAGCCCTCGGCAATCTGCTCGCGAACAGCCTCAAGATCGTCGGCGCCGTTCGAAGTCACCGTAACGATATGGTCAGCATGTACCTGATTGGGCACGAGCAGATTATGCTCGCACTCAGTGGCGCCCATAGCTTCGAGCGCTCGACGACGATTTTCTTGAACTGCAAAGGGGTCATCGCCTACATGCGAGCCCAGGTTGAGCGAGGAGTACGCATCTTCGGAAACACCACCGGTGCGCTCGGTAAAGGCAAAGCGGACATCGGATGTCGCGCCCTCCACCAACGTAACTCCATCATGGTCGACACGCGAAACGTTGTCCGCACGTGCTGCCATACTAAAGCCTCCTAATAACACAAGTACCGCGGCGTCGCCGCGCAGTCCGCGTTTATACGGCTGTCATACTTCCTTAAAAGGATACCCGCAGCGGTAGGGACCAAACGTAAAGGGAACGTAAGGAGATTGGAGGCTTTCGTTTACAAACGAGAAACAAAACGGGGCGCATCCAAATGGACACACCCCGTGCAGGTCGTTGAGAAAAACGAACTAGAAGCTACCGCGCTTTAGGAAGTCGGGAAGCTCGAACTGGTCGTTGCCAAAGTTGGGCAGCTCGGTACCACCGACGTTGCGGGTCGGAGCGGCCTGAGCCGGGCTGGCAGCCGGAGCGGTGCGCTGCGGCTCAGCGGAGGCAGCGGCCTTGCTCTGAGACTGCTGAGCAGCAAAGAGCTCATCCTGACGGTTGACGTTGGAGTCGGAGAAGCCCGTAGCGATGACGGTGATACGCACCTGATCGCCCAGGGACTCGTCGACAACGGTACCGAAGATGATGTTGGCCTCGGGGTCGACGGCGTTGGCGACAACGTCGGCGGCGTCGCTGATCTCCTGGATGCCCAGGTCCTTGGAACCGGCGATGGAGAGCAGCACGCGCGTGGCACCATCGATGGAGCTCTCGAGCAGCGGGCTGGAGATGGCCTGCTGGGCAGCGTCGACGGCACGAGTATCCCCAGAAGAGGTACCGATACCCATCATGGCGGTACCGGCCTGCTTCATGATGGTCTTAACATCGGCGAAGTCCAGGTTGATGATACCGGGGACGGTGATGAGGTCGGTAATGCCCTGGGTGCCCTGAGAAAGAACGCCATCGGCAATCGCGAAGGCCTCGAGCATGGTGGTCTTCTTCTCGGCGATGTCGAGCAGCTTATCGTTAGGGATGACGATCATGGTGTCGACGCAATCGGAGAGGGTCTTGATGCCCTCCTCGGCGCTCTTCTTACGCTTGCGGCCCTCGAAGGTGAAGGGCTTGGTCACGACGGCGACGGTCAGTGCGCCGACCTCGTTCATCGCGATATCGGCAACGATGGGAGCAGCGCCGGTACCGGTGCCACCGCCCTCACCGCAGGTGATAAACACCATGTCGGCGCCAGCGAGCGCCTCGGCAATGTCGTCGCGGGACTCATCGGCAGCCTTGCGGCCAACCTCGGGGTTGGCGCCGGCGCCCAAGCCGCGGGTAAGGTCGGTGCCGATGTGCACCTTGATATCGGCATCAGAGATCGCGAGTGCCTGAGCATCGGTGTTGATGGCAACAAACTCGACGCCGCGGATGCCCTCTTCGATCATTCGATTGACCGCGTTGGTACCGCCGCCGCCGACGCCGACCACCTTAATGACGGCAAGGTAGTTGTTGATCTCTGTCTCGTGCATGTCGGTCCTCCGAACAAAGGTTATAGCCATAGCATGGGTCGACCCCTGCGCACATTAACCTTCAGGTTGAAAGTAAATGCAAAGGTAAACCGTATTATGTTTGCACATTATGAACGTATCAGTCAAATAATTGACCGTGAAAACCAAACAAACCAGATAAACGGCGTGGTATGGCCCCTCAACAAAGCATCAACCAGCGCTACGAGGTCGGAGCATTCCTAAATGTGTAGTTGCCCGGAGAGCGCACATTGATATACGTTACGCCCTCTACCTGCGAAAGCAACTTGGTGACTACGCGTTCCTTCTTGGCGATATCGTCCGAATCGCCCAGCGACACCTCAATGCCGTTATTGAGGTTTGCCGAGATGGCTTCGACCGAAGGCGTGGAAATATCCTTGACTTGTCCCAAGAACTCGCTCGAAAAACCACGCACATAATCCAGGCCGGCCTTAACGGCTTTGGAGTTAACCGCCTGGCCGGAAACCGGAGCGACATCCGCCGAGACATCAGTCAACAACACCGCGCCATAATGCTTGGCGAGCGCCAGCGCGGCATCGATTCCGGTCAAGGTATTTGAGCCCTGCCCTGTCGTGATGACGTTGCCCTGGTCGTCCACTTCGACCGACGTCGACAGCGGGGCGATCCAGGTGTCATCGTCTCCGATAGCCCAGGCAAGGTCGTCGGAGCTGATATACGCAATGGCGATAACTTTACGCTCCGTCGGCGTGATGATAAGCGTATGGGGAAACTGGCGCTGGACATCCACGCCCGAAACCCACGGGTTCTGCTTGAGATCCTCGGTAATCTGGTCGGGATCGACGTTAAAAAGCGACGTTCCCTCGGGCAAGTCGATCAGCTGGATAGCATCGTGCTTCGTCACATGCTCGCTGCCTTGAATCTGAATATCAGTGGCAGTAAACAGTCCAGAGTTGATCACCACGATGGCAACGACGACGAGCACGGCCAAGACGGCCAGAACGCCGCCCACGATTTTGCCTTTGCCTGTAACGACAGAAGCGGCGTCTGATGTTTTATTTGCCATCGCTCCAAGTGAAGATAACGGGTTGAAACCTTTTTTACTCGAAGGCTTCTTGGCGGTAGCCGGCACCGATGTCAGCGAGCGCGGTTTCGATGCGCCCAGCGTGCGACCTGGACGCGCCGCTTTAGTTCCCGTCGAGGGCTTGGGAGCCGCCATGGGACGGGCAGGCTTGGCGCCCATAACAGGCTTTGACGTCATCGAGGGACGCGAGGACTTTTTTGCGGCCGGACGATTACCGAGCTGCGAGCCGACGACCGGACGACTGGTCTGTCGAGCATACCCGACAGACTTAGAGTGCGCGACGGTATTGCGTTGAGGTTTGGCAGGCGCGCCGGAACGCCCTCCGGCGCGGCGGAAGGTGGGTTTCGATGCTCTAGAAGCCGAGGAATTTAACTTCCGGTCTGAGCTCGATGCCATACGCCTCCCTCACCTTTCCGTGCACATGTCTAATAACCGCGGCAACGTCATCGGCCGAGGCAGTTCCGTTATTAACGATAAAATTAGCGTGAACGGGCGAAACTTCCGCGCCGCCAATCGAAAAACCCTTTAATCCACAATCCTCGATAAGCTTGCCCACACTCGCATCGGGCGGGTTGCGAAAGACAGACCCGCAGGATGCGCGACCCATGGGCTGCGTACGCTTGCGCCTCGTCAGGTACCGCTCCATGCGCTCGCGAATGTCGGCCTTGGGCGCCGGTTTAAGCTTGAACACGCACTCGAGGATGATCTCATTGCGGGGAAGGCTACATTCGCGGTAGTCCCAAGTGATCTCGGACCCCGCATAATGCTTGATACCGGATGCCGGGTCAAACGTTACGACATCCTCAACCAGCGAGCCAATCCACTCGGTCCGTGTGCCGGCATTCATGGATATCGCACCGCCGACCGAACCAGGAATGCCAACGGCAAACTCAAGGCCCGAGAGGCTACGCGACAGGGCATCGTTGACCAGGCGCGCAAACATCACGCCCGCACCGACCGTCAGCGTACAACCGTCATCGGCAACAACCGTGCGCTGAAACTCACGTCCGAGCGAAATGACGGCACCGCGATAACCGCCATCGGCAACCAGCAGATTGGAGCCCTTGCCGATGATGACCCACGGCACCTGCTCGCGATCGAGCACCGCCACGGCGCGGCGGAGGGCATGATAGCTATGGCACGTCACAAAGAGGTCGGCCTTGCCGCCGATACGATAGCTCGTATGACGCGCAAGGCGCTCGTCCTCGATCACATCCGTGTCGATCATGCCCGAGAGCGCCATGACGGCGTTAAACAGACCCATTAGACTTAAGCGTCTTTCTTGGCAGTCAGATACTCAATGAACTCGGGACCGACGGTCGTAACGTCGCCGGCACCCATGGTGAGCAGCAGGTCGCCCTCGCCCACCATCTGCTCGAGCTCCTGATTGAGCTCAAGACGGCTGGAGCAGTACACGACCTCCTTGCCAGGATGCTTGGCGCGCACGGTATCGGCAAGCATCTTAGAGGTGACACCCGGAATGGGCATCTCGCCAGCCGAGAACACATCAATCAGCAGCAGTTTATCGGCATTGGCAAATGCATCGGCAAAGTCGTCGCACAGGGCCTGCAGGCGCGAATAGCGGTGCGGCTGGAACACGACATCGACGTGCTTGTAGCCCAGCGAGGAAGCGGCAGCAAGCGTCGCCTTGATCTCGGTGGGGTGATGGCCGTAATCATCGACCACGGTGATGCCATCGATATCGCCCACGTGGGTAAAGCGACGGCGGACGCCCTCAAAGCTCGAGAGCGCCTTGGCGGCGGCGTCGATGTCAAGGCCCAGGACATGGGCGACGGTGAGCACCGCCGTGGCGTTGAGCATGTTGTGGCGACCGGGGTTGCTCTTGATCTCCACAGCGTGCTCAGTGCCGTCCTCAAAGCGAACGATAAAGTCACTCTGGATGCCCTTGACATCCGGGTGCACGCAGACGATGTCGTTGCTCTCGGCAAAGCCGTAGGAAAGCACGTGACGGCCCGTCGACTTGGCGAGCTCGACCAGATGCGGGTCCTCACCACAGACGATGACGGTGCCGTCCTCGCCCACCAGGCTCATGAATTTGGCGAAAGTTGCCTCGATCTCCTCGATACCCGAGTAGTGATCGAGGTGGTCGGCCTCGACGTTGGTCACAATGACTACGTTGGGGTTCAGGAACAGGAAGGAGCTGTCGGACTCGTCGGCCTCGGCGACAAAGTAGTCGCCCGAGCCGTTCTTGCCGTTCGTGTCATAGCCCTCGACGATGCCGCCGATCAAGAAGCTCGGATCCAGACCCATGCGGTCGAGCATGGTGGCGCACATCGAAGACGTGGTGGTCTTGCCATGCGTGCCGGCAACAGCGACGGTGGTGTAGTCGTGGCCCAAAGCAGAGAGCATCTTGGCACGGGGCCACACGGGAATGCCCAGCTCGCGAGCGCGCACGAGCTCAGGGTTGGACTCCGGAATAGCGGTGGAGACAACAACCACGTCGGGCTTGACCTCGTCGATCGTGGCTGCCTCATGGCCCACATGCACCTTCACACCAGCGCGTGTAAGCTGGCGGATATAACGTGACGTCTTAAGGTCGGAGCCGGTAACGGCATAACCGCGCTCGTGCAGAACGAGGGCGATGCCGCTCATGCCGGCGCCGCCGATACCGATAAAGTGGGCGCTCTTAAACTCGGGCGCGGAGGTTGCAGTCTGGGAATCAGCCATGTGCTCGTGTACTCCTTGCGTAAACACTGCCTGTAACCCGTTAACTGTACCGCACCTACCGCATCAGCGCGAGGGCGACCGACGATATCCCGTCTAACTAACGCAAACCCTCTACCGCATCGGCCAGAAGAGCGGCGGCCCTATCCTGAGCCAGACCACGCGCCGCCTGACGCATGACGTCGCGCTCTGCCGCGTCATCGACCAGGTGCAGCAGCTCATCGGCAAAGGCAGAACCGTCGATATCGGCATCGGCACAGAGCACGCCGGCCCCGGCGTCGACCAGATAACGGGCATTGGTGGTTTGGTGGTCGGCCGTCGCATGCGGATACGGCACGAGTATCGAGGGCACGGCGAGCGCAGCGATCTCGGCCACGCTCGATGCACCCGAACGCGAGAGCACCAAATCGGCAGCAGCCAGCATATCGCCCATGTTGTCGATGTAAGGCTGGACGCGGTAACGCTTCGCCTCCTCGGGCGTCAGCGCCAAAGCGCGCTCGGTCTCCTCAAAGCCGTCGGCACCCGTCGAATGCAACACATAGAGGTTCTTGCGCGAAAGCAGCTCGTTTTTGAGCGAAACCGCGCGCTCGTTGAGGTGCTGGGCGCCAAGTGAACCGCCAAAGACGAGCAGCAGCGTAGCGTCCTCGGGAATGCCAAGTGCCTTGCGGCCGCGAGCGCGATCGCCCTCGATCACCGAGCGACGTACGGGGTTGCCGGTCATGAGCACGTGGTCAGGGTCACCTTCGCGCTCAAAGACCGAGCGCGCTGCCGGCACCGAGATGCACACGCGAGCGGCGTGGGAGTTCATCATCTTGTTGGCCAGGCCCGGAACAGAGTTCTGCTCATGTAGCAGATACGGAACGCCTGCGCCCTTGCACCACCCCAGCAGCGGAACCTCGACATAGGCACCAAAACCGATGGCAGCATCGGGCTTGCCGACCTTTGAGAAATGACTGGCGAGCGCACGCTTGGCCTTGTTGACACGCCACAGCGAGGTCAGCGCCGTCCAGGGACGGGAACGGTCGAAGCCCGTGACCGTAATGGGCACAAAATCAAACCCAGCCTCGGGGACCAAACGACCCTCGAGCTTGCGCGACTGGCCCACGAACACAACGTGGTGGCCACGGTCATGCAGCTCCTCGGCCAAAGCGAGCGCGGGGTTAATGTGTCCTGCCGTGCCGCCGGCTGCAATAGCAACGGTCATCTTATCGGTCATGGTAGTCCCTTCGTACACGCGGTCCCTGGTCGTCGGTGCGCAAACGCGCCGACGGGTCCGAGTTCAAATCGATTCGATTATATCCGCCGCCCGCGCTGCGAGGGCTGGGGCGCTGCGGACGACCTTGCGGCGCCGTTCGCTGACGCGGACGGGCTGCCGGCTCGGTCGCAGAGCCATCCAGAACGGTAAAGCCGTTACGCGAAGATCGCTCGCCGCGTACGTGGGGCACGCCGGCGGTACTCTCATCCATAACGGCAAAGCTCTCGCGGCGACGGTCGTACTCATCGCGACGGGCGCTCTCGTACGAAACGCGTAGGATCAGACCGGCAAGCATAAGCGACACAATAATCGACGAACCGCCGTAGCTAATAAACGGCAACGGTTTGCCCGTCATGGGAAACACGTTGAGGATGCCCAGCGCATTGATCAAAAACTGCACCGCGAGAATGACCGCGGAGCCAGACGCCATGAGCGCGCCTCGACGATCGGTCGCCTGCTCGGCAATGCGAAACGCCGAGTAGATCAGCATCGCAAACACCAAGAAGAACAGCACGGTTCCGACAAAACCGACTTCCTCGCCAATGATGGCCAGGATGTAGTCATTGTGCGCCTCGGGCAGATACGAGTACTTCATGGTTGAGTTGCCGATGCCACGGCCGAACAGACCGCCCGAGGCAAAGGCCATGATGGCAAGCGTGGCCTGATAGCCGTCACCATACTCGTCGGCCCAAGGGTTCAACGCAACCTGAATACGCACCATACGGTACGGCTCTGCAACAAGCGCAATCACGATCACGAGAATGCCGAAGATTATCACGCCGATGATAAATCTGGGGTCGAGACCCGCAAACAACGCCATGCACATGAGGGTCAACAGGATGATCAGGACAGTACCGAAATCGGGCTGGATAAAGATCAGAAAGAGCGAAATACCCAGGTAGATGCCCATCTTGCGAAGGAATTCGTTGATGTTGCCACCAGGCGAAAAAAAGCGATCAAGCATGATGGCCGAATACGCAATGGCAAATGGCTTTAAAAACTCGGAAGGCTGGAACTGAATACCGGCGATGTTGAGCCAGCGCGTGGCGCCACGGCTGCCGCTGCCCACCAAGAACACCAGAAACAGTAGCCCTATCATGCCGATAAGGAAGATCCTAAGCACATCCTCCCCAAACCAGCTGTCCGGCAAAACGCGCACGATGGCAATCAGCGCCAGAACACCAACCACGGCAAACGCGGCCTGTCGACCCAGGAAAAACGTCGCCGAGCCATTCTCGTGCAGCGCCTCGACCGAAGACGCCGAGTACACCATCAGCAGACCAAAGCACACCAAAGTAAACAGGCAGGCCATAAATATCAGACGGGGGCGCATGATGCGGGCGGGAACGCCGGCAATATAGCGTTCGCTAAACGACTGCCCGCCGCGACCGGAACGCGGTGTGCTACGCCGCGAGGAAGCGCGGTCCGAGTCGGGCCTCCTCATACCTTGTCGGGGGCTCTCCTCTCTCACCGGCAACCCCTATTCCATTTGCGATTTCGCTGCAGCGGCAAGCTGAGCCACGTAGTCCTTAAACACGCGGCCGCGCTCCTCATAGCCCGAGAACTCATCGAACGAAGAGCAGGCAGGAGAAAGTAAGATCACGTCGCCACGGCTCGACAGCGAACGGGCGACGTCCACGGCATCGCGTAGGTCATCCGCCTGGGCGATATCCACATCGCCATCGACATCGGCCTCGTCCATAGCGGCGGTGAAGCGCTCGCGTGCATCGCCAAAGCAGACGACCGAGCGTACGTTATCCATAACAACGCGCGCGAAGTCCGCGAGCGGCGTGCCCTTATCGTGGCCCCCGAGCAGCAAGATCACGTTGTCATCGGGAAATGCCGTCAGTGCCTTCTCGACCGCGTCGGTGTTGGTCGCCTTGGAATCGTTGACGTAGCGCACTCCGTCAATCTCGCCACACGGCTCCACGCGGTGCTCGAGCGGCTGGAACGAGGCCAGACCGCGGCAGACGCCATCGACATCGGCACCGACTGCCAGGGCAGCCGTGGCAGCGCACAGGGCATTGATAACATTGTGATGGCCCGAGATCTTGAGCTCGGATGCGGCGATGAGCGGGGTCTCGACGCCCTTCAGGCGCACGACCATCTTGCCGTCGCGCACAAAGGCGGCATCCTCGCCCTCGGGCTCGTCAAAAGCGACCCTGCAGATGCGACGACCCGGCGTGTAGATGTACTCATCGAACTCGTGAATGCCGGCGTCTTCGACGTCGACAACCGCCAGATCGTCATCGACCATATTGTCAAACAGTTTGACCTTGGCAAGCGCATAGTTCTTATGGCTCTTATGCCAGCCCAAGTGGTCGGGAGTAATGTTGAGCAGCACCGCCACGCGGGGGTGGAGCTCGGTGGTCGTAGCAATCTGATAGCTCGAGAGCTCAGCCACAAACCACTCGTTGCGGGCTCGGCCGTCAATCTCGTTGACCGGCGGCTCGCCGATGTTGCCGACAGCTACGCTGGCCTCGCCGGCAGCCTTGAGCAGATAATCAGTCAGCGACGTGGTGGTCGTCTTGCCGTTGGTGCCCGTGATGGCAATCCAGTTATCGGGCGACAGGCGATAGGCAAACTCGGGCTCACCCATAATCTGGGCGGCATGCTCGCGCCCGGCCTTAAAGAAGCCCGAGAACTCCGAGATGCCCGGGCACGTCACGCATACGTCATAGGCGCCCTCGACCTGTTCGGTCCCATAGACAAACGACGCACCAGCAGCCTCGAGCGCACGCGTGGCGTCATTGGGCTCAGAGGTGCCGCCGCCATACACGGTAACGGCGCTTACGCGCTCGGGATGTGCCAGCGCCCAGCGGGCGACATCGAGACCGGATTTGCCCTGACCCAAAACGAGCAGGCTAAAGACATCAGCAAGAGGCATGAAAGACCACTATCCCAACTGGAAGAACAGAGCAAGGCCAACGGCACCAAAGGCCGCAGCGATAATCCAAAAACGGATGACGACCTTGGTCTCGGCCCAGCCCTTCTTTTCGAAATGATGATGGATGGGCGCCATAAGGAAGACGCGCTTGTGCGTAAAATGGAAGTAGACAACCTGAATCATGACCGACAGGGTCTCAACGATAAACAGGCCGCCGATGATGAGGGAGACGACCTCGGTGTTGGTCATGATGGACGTGCAGGCAAACGCGGCGCCCAGAGCAAGCGAGCCGGTATCGCCCATAAAGATGCTCGCCGGATAGCAGTTGAACCACAGAAAGCCCAAGCAGGCACCGGCACACGCGGTACAGAAGATGGACAGGTTCACGTCTCCGTGCAAAAACGCCATGGCAGCCATGGCGAGCATGGCGATCATGGAGGTGCCGCCAGCAAGACCGTCAAGGCCATCGGTCAGGTTCACGGCATTAGAAAGGCCGGCAATCATCAGCCAGCAAAAGACAATATAGAGCCACGGGAACGAATAGCCGCAGATGGTGGTCGAAAGCACGCCAAGGTCGATCGTCAACCCACCGGGAAAACGAATCTCGGGGGCGACGCCGCACCAGTTGACGGCAAGTACCGTGAAGGTGACACAGATAATGGTTAGGCCGATCATCTTGGCATGGGGCGTCAGACCGAGCGAGCGCCCATGCGTAACGGAGGTCAGGTCGTCGATCAGGCCCAGCACGCCGGTCGCCAGCGTGGCGAGCAGCACGAGTACGAGCTCGGTGGTGAGCTTGCCCATCAGCAGGCAGGTCAGCGAGATCGCGACGAGGATGACAACGCCACCCATGGTGGGCGTTCCCTGCTTAACCAAATGACGCTTGGGGCCGTCGGCACGAACCTGCTGGCCGATACCCTCGACCTTGAGCAGCTTGATCCACCACGGCATGAGCAGCAGCGCAATGGCTGCGGCGATGCCAAGCCCCAAAAAAGCCTGATACGTTGGATACGAGGGATTGCCGAACATGGGCTAGCACACACCTTCCACAAAGCGGTCGAGCTCAACAAAGCGGGAACCCTTGACCAGTACAACATCATGTTTTTCAAGCGCGCCGCCCATGCGGTCGAGCACCTGCTGATAATCGGAGAACACCTGGATGCGGTCCTCGTCCATGCCCATCATGCGCGCGGCATCGGCCATAAGCTGGGCCAGCTCACCACCCACGCACGCCAGCATGTCGAGCTTCTTGGCGGCGGCATAGGCGCCCACGAGCTCATGCATGCGAGGAGCCTCATCGCCCATCTCGCCCATCTCGCCCAGGATCGCCATGCGAGACCCCGTGCACGAAAGCGAGCACAGCAGATCGAGGCCAGCAGCCATCGATTCGGCGCTGGCGTTATAGGAATCGTCGATGATGCGTGCACCGCTCTTGGCGCGCTTGATCTCCTGGCGGTGCCCGGTAATCGTAAGACCCCTAAAGGCAGCATCGATCTGCTCGGGCGTCACGCCCAGGCGATAGGCAACCGCGGCGGCCTTAACGGCATTAGGAACGGACTGCACGCCGGGGATGGCAAGCATGGTATCGATCGTCTCGCCCTGACCAAAATCGAGCGTAAAGACCGGACGGCCCTCGTCATCAACGCGAACGTCGCGGGCGCGGACCTCATCATCGTCAGAGACACCGGCCAGCATCACGTCGATACCAGCAGGCTGGGCGAACGTATCGCGAATGAACGGCGTAAAATCGTCCTCGCCGCCCAAAACCAGCAGCGGCAAATAGTCGCCGGCGGCGCACATGCCCTGGACAATCTCGGCCTTAGCGCGGGCGATGTTCTCGCGGCTGCCCAAAATGCCGATATGAGAGGTGCCGATCTTGCTCACGATGGCAAGGTTGGGATTGGCGGACTGGGACAGGCGCTCGATCTCGTGGAAATGGTTCATGCCCATCTCGAGCACCAGGACCTCGGTATCGGCCGGAGCGGAAAGCACCGTGAGCGGCATGCCGATCAGGTTATTGAAATTGCCCTTGGTGGCCCAGACACGATAGCGCTTGGCGAGCACAGCGGCGAGAACGTCCTTGGTCGTCGTCTTGCCGATGGAACCGGTAATGCCAACGACCAGGCAGCCAAGCTCCAGGCGATACGCGTGCGCCAAACGCAGCAGAAACTCCTCGGGATCATCGGTCAGCAAGATGGCACAGCCCTTGTCCTGCGCCAGCGAGACCAGCTCGGCCTCGGGCTCGCGCGTCATCACGACGGCGCCGGCACCCGACTGGACGGCACGGGAAGCAAAATCATTGCCGTCGACGTTTTCACCGGGAAAGGCGACGAAAATCGTCCCTTCCTCGACCTGGCGCGAGTCGATAACGCACCCGCGGCATACCCGATCGACTTCTCCCGTCACGGTTCGGGCCCCTGTTGCGGCCGCGAGGTTGTTGACGGCGATCTCTATCATTGCAGCTCCCCTGTAAACCTAAATAATGCTATCGGCGTATTGTATCCCAGCGCCGCGCATGCGTGGTGCAGGGCATGTGAACACCCCTCATATGGGACAACAAACCACGCCCCAAAGATTGTAACCCCCTACTTCGTGTGTGGGATACCCAGCACGTCGAGCGCGTTGGCCATAATGGACTGGAACGGCACCGCAGCGGCATCTGAGCCGCTCGGCGTTCCGTCGAGCGTGATATAGCACAGCACCTTGGGCGATTGTGCCGGTGCAAAGCCCATAAAGGACGACATGTAGTTCTCCTTGAGGTAGCCGCCGTTCTCGTCGGCACGTTCGGCCGTACCGGTCTTACCCGCCACGTCATAGCCGTCAACCGCGCCGCCAACGCCCGTTCCCTCCGACACGACCGTCTGCATGCACGATGTCACCTGGGATGCGGCGTCCTCCGAAATCGCGCGCTCGCCTTCGCCCCAGTCCTTCTCGTCGCCTTTGCTGGACTTATAGAAGTGCGGGGTCATCATCACGCCGCCGTTGGCGATGCCGCCCACGGCACGTGCGATCTCAATCGGCGAGACAGACAGCGCCTGTCCAAAGCTCATCGAGCCCAGCGTGGCGCCGTCATACTGGTCACGCTCCTTGACGATGCCCAGGCTCTCGCCCGGAAAATCGACACCAGAGCTGTGACCGATGCCCCACTTGTCCACATAGGCGGCAAAGTCGTCGGCACCGATCTTGCGCCCCACCAGGACAAATCCCACGTTGGACGAACGGCGCATCATCTCGCGCACATCCATGGTCATGGCGTAGTCGCGCTTGTCGGCATCGGTGACGGTATCGTCGCCCACCTTGATGCTCGCCGGCACCTCAAACGACGTACTCGACCGCACGACACCCAAGTCGAAGCCGGCGCCCGCCACGAGCGTCTTAAAGACCGAGCCGGGCTCGTAGGCGTCGGTGACCAGGCGCAGGTTCATATCCTCGGTCTTGGCGTTTTCCAAATTGGCCTGGTCGTAGGTCGGATACGAGCAGGCTGCCAAGATCTCGCCTGTCGTAGGATCGGTGACCAGCGCCGAGCCGTTCTTGGCCTTTGTCTTCTCGACAGCCTCTGCCAGGGCATCCTCGGCCGCACGCTGGATATTGACGTCGAGCGTCGTCACGAGATCAACGCCGTCGACCGCAGCCACCTTTTTATAGGCACCGCCCGCGATATAGCTGCCGTCCCTCGCGCGCTCGCGTACGAGAGAACCGTTCGTGCCGGTCAGAAGCTTGTTGTATTGCTTTTCGAGACCCGTCAAGCCGTCGTTGTCTACATTCACTACACCCAGCACCTGCGATGCCAGATTGCCGTATGGATATACGCGCTTCATGGCCTGCTCAAAAAGCACGCCGGGCAGGTTCTTCTTCTCCAGCGCCGCAGCGTCGTCTTCGTCCACCTGGCGCTTGATATACACCCAGGTTCCATCGGACTCAACGAGCTTGCGGCAGGTCTTTTTATCGATTCCAGTTGCCTTGACCAGCGCCGACACCGTCTTGTCAACATCCTCGACAAGCTGGGAGTTCACAGCGATGTTGCGACATTCGACCGACGACGCCAGCACGTTACCGTTGCGGTCGTAGATGGTGCCACGTTTGGCATAGAGGGTCTGCGCAAGCAGGCGGCGCGCATCGGCACGCTCGCGCAGTTTATCGGCTTCGACAATTTGATAGCCGGCAAGGCGAAAGACGCCCAAGCCCAAGCCAAGCCCAATGAAGCCCATGACGGCTTTGCGGCGAGGCAGAGGCGTGCCTGTGAGCCATTCGGTCGACGAACTCTTGCGCGACCTGGTGTTATGCACTTGAGGGCCGCCCGAGCCGCGAAGTCGCGACGCCGGGTCGTTGCCACGGGACTGCCCGGCGTTGTAAGATTGCCGACCCGTTCCTTGATAACCAGAACGTCCCCGCGACGAGGGACGTCCAGAACCGCGGCCCCCATCGGAACCGCGGCGATAGTCATTTGTCATACTCAGCTACCGTCTTGCTACTGAGCGGTCGCGGTCGCGTTGGCGCCCGCGGCTGCATCCTGCGAAAAGTCAAGTGCAACGCTCTCGCTGGGCTCCACCATGCCATAAGCGCCCGCAAGGTCGCGAATGCGCGTGTCGGCGCCATAGACCGAATGCATGACCTCCAGGTCGGAGCTCTCATCGGTCGCTTTTTCGAGCGTGTTGGTAAGCTCGGCGTTGCTGTTGAGCACCTGGGCCGTAACGCCGGCGAGCGCCACGCGGGCGACGCCGATCGTCATGAAGATGGCCGCAATGATGCAAAACGTTTTAAGAACGCTCATGAAAACCGGGCTTACCGCCTGGTTTGCCTGACGGCCCGCGCCCGTGTAGACATCAAAGCGCGGCGTGCGCTGCTCACGGGGAGCAACGGGGGCCTGCGGCGTCTCACGATAGGCGGGCATGGCGTTCATATCATAGGCGAGTGCTGCGCTTGAAGTGTTGTAGCCCATGATATGCCGCCTCCCATCCCGAGTACGTTGGTAGTGTGTTTAAGCTTCGTTTATGGTGCGAGCGGGAGGTCCAATATCGCGCGGTCGTGCCTACAGACGCTGCGCCACGCGGATTTTGGCTGATCTCGCCCGAGGGTTGCGCTCAACCTCATCAGGCTGGGCAACCAAGGGTTTGCGGGTGATGACCTTGAGTATCGGCACGTTGCCGCACACGCACACCGGAATCTCCGGCGGACACGTGCACCCCTGGCTCATCTCCTTAAAGTGGTTCTTTACGATACGGTCCTCGAGCGAGTGATACGAGATGACGCAGATACGTCCGCCCGGGTTGAGCCACCTGGTGGCGGCATCAAGCCCTCGTTCGAGCACATCGAGCTCGTGATTGACCTCGATGCGAATGGCCTGGAAACTTTTCTTGGCCGGGTGTCCGCCATGCCGACGAGCGGCAGCCGGGATACCCGCCTTGATGATCTCGACAAATTGGCCGGTGGTTTCGATCGGTTCTTGCTCGCGGCGGCGCACGATCTCGCGCGCGATCTGCGAGGCGAACTTCTCTTCGCCGTAGACGCGTAGAATCCGGGCGAGGTCGTGTTCGTTATAGGTGTTGATGACCTCAGCTGCGTTTAAGGTGTTATTACCCGGATCCATCCGCATGTCCAATGGGGCGTCCTCGTTATACGAAAAGCCCCTGCCAGGGATATCGAGTTGCGGTGACGAAACGCCCAAATCGAACAGGAAGCCATCGACCCCGGGCACCTCGGCCGAGCAAAGCAGCTCGTCCAAGTCGCCGAAGTTGCCCTTCAGCAGCTGGTGCGGAACGCCGGGAACCTCGCGGTCCAGACGGGCGCCAGCGGCCTCGAGGGCCATGTCGTCCTGATCGACGCCGAGCAAAAGACCCGTCTCCCCCACCTGCGCGGCCATCTTTACCGAATGGCCGGCACCGCCAAGGGTGCAATCGCAGACAACGGAGCCGCTCTTTAGCCGCAGCGACTCAAGCACTTCGCCGAGCATGACAGGTTCATGCCGATATTCTTGTGTCAAGATCCCACGCTCCATCCGTTACCCGTGCCTTGCCCTTACGAGAAGAAGAGGTCCAGCAGGGCCCCATCGTCATCGTCCTCATCGGCCGCGGCGCGATCCCAAACCTCAAGGTGGTCGTAGTTGCCCACAACCGTGACCTCGCGGTCGAGGTTCGCCTGCTTGCGGAGAGACTCGGAAAGACCGATACGACCGGCGCTGTCCACGTCCATCGACGTGGTGCGCTTGTTGATCGCCCTCATGAGCTTCTGGTCATTAATGTCACGCGGGTTAAAACCCTCGTGGCCCTCACGACCCGCGAAGAGTCCTTCGACCCACTTATCGAAGGCCTCGGCAGAGAACACGTACAGAGCATCGACATCCAGGGCTTTGAACACGCGAACGTGCTCTCCAAGCTCCTCGCGAAGGGGTGCAGGCAGGGACAGACGACCTTTTGCATCGAGATTGCGCTCGTATGCACCAGTCATTCCCATGTGCGCCCTCCCCTCGGTTACTCAGATGGCACGTACGCGGGGAACCACCCCGCCTGTCGACGTCATTAATAATATGGGGAACTGCCCCATTTTTCAACACCTTTCCCCACCCCTTCCCCCACCCCTCCCCACCATTCCACCCCCAATATGTTGTAAAACACCCCCGAGCATATGTTCGAAAACACAATATGTTGTGTTTGCAGCAAAGGCGGGATGCCACCTGTAGAACCACACCCGCGAACCTCAACCTTCAAGTTGACCTTGAGGCGATTTTTACGTCCCTTTACACGCCGTTCACATCGCCCCCAAACTCCCCCACCCACGGTACACACGGCCCACCGCCGCATCGGTGTCTAGCGAAAAATGGGACGGGCCCCAGATTGCCCATGCGCGCAAAAGTGCGTCTCGGCAATCTGGGGCCCGTCCCCTTTAGTATTTATAAATATGCGGGTCAGCGAGGTGCTAGCGATGTGCTAGCGGATGCGCCGCCAGATAGACCTCGGTCAGTTGCGTTCGGTCGACATGCGTGTAGACCTGCGTGGTCGAAATATCGGCATGGCCCAAAATCTCCTGCAGCACACGCAGGTCGGCACCGCCCGCGAGCATGTGGGTGGCAAAGGAGTGGCGCAAGGTATGGGGATGGAGCCCCACCAGCCCCACCTGACGCCCATACCGCTCGCATATCGCATGCACGGCCTGGCGCGACAGGCGACGTCCGTTCTTATTTAAAAAGACCGCCGAGGTCTCGGTTCCGCGGGCATGGGCCGCCAAGCGAGAACGTCCCTCAGTTACATAGAGCGTCAGAGCTCGCGCCGCGCTTCCCACCAGTGGGGACAGGCGTTCCTTTGAGCCCTTACCGCGAACGAGTACAAAGCCATCGTCAATATGGATATCGCCCACATCGAGCCCAACCAGCTCACTCACACGCAAACCGCATCCGTAGAGCACTTCCAAGATGGCATGGTCGCGCAGTCCCATCTCGCCCTCGGGAAAGTCTTGATCGAGCAGCGCCGAGACATCCTCCACCGATAGATACTCCGGCAAACGCTCAGCCTTTTTAGGCAGGCGCAACGCCGCCGTCGGGTTTTGGGCCACGGCCCCATCGCGCACCAAAAAGGCATGCAGGCCCTTCACGGCAGCAAGCGCGCGCTCCACCGAGGCGTCGGAATAGCCTCCGCCGCGGCGATCGGCGACAAAGCCCTCCACGACCTGACGGGTCACCTCTTCAAAAGACACAATACCCGCCCGCTCCAGATAGGCGCAGTACGTCGTCAGGTCACGACGATAGGCCACAATCGTGTTGCGCGCCAAGCCCCGCTCGACCGCGAGGTAATCGAGATACTCCCCCGCCGCCACGGCGAGCGACGAGGGAGTAGCTTCGGTATGTTCCTTATTCGCCGGCACCCTTAGTCCGTAGCGAGGTTCATGGGCGTCACCTGCAGGCGATCGACACCCTCGTGCTGACCGATCGAGGCACGCACGAACTCTCGGAACAGCGGCTGCGGATTAGTCGGACGGCTCTTGAACTCGGGGTGAGCCTGGGTTGCCACATACCACGGATGCACGTCGCGCGGCAGCTCGACCATCTCGACCAGGCGCTCGTCGGGCGAGAGGCCAGAGATAACCAAGCCGGCATCCTCGAGCTGGTCGCGGAAGGCGTTGTTGAACTCAAAGCGGTGACGGTGACGCTCGTAGACGAGTTCCTCGCCATATGCCTCGCGAGCAAGGGTATCGGCGGCGAGCTTGCACGGATAGGCGCCCAGGCGCATGGTGCCGCCCTTCTCGGTCACGTCCTCCTGCGAGCTCATCAGATCGATGACGCTAAACGGGCCGTCCGGATCGAACTCAGAGGAGCTGGCGCCGGCAAGGCCGACGACGTTGCGGGCAAATTCGCACACGGCCACCTGCATACCCAGGCAAATGCCCAGATACGGAATCTTGTGCTCGCGGGCAAACTCGGCCGCGAGGATCTTGCCCTCCAGGGCGCGCTTGCCAAAGCCGCCGGGGACCAGGATGCCCGAGGCGTCGCCCAGAACTTCGGAGACATTCTGCTCGTCGAGGCTCTCGCCGTCGACCAGCTGGACGTCCACATGGCGATCGTAGAAGACGCCCGCATGGTGCAGGGCCTCGATAACCGACAGGTACGCATCGGGCAGCTGCGTGTACTTGCCAACGACGGCGATCTTCACCTTGTCGGCGTGATGGTTGGCGTGATTCTGTTTGCGCAGGAACTCGTTCCACTCGCTCATGTCGCGCTCACGCGGGTCCAGACCCAGGCGCTCGCAAATGCGCAGGTCAAAGTCCTGCTCGGCAAGCAGCTGCGGAACATCGTAAATACTCGCGCAGTCCTCGTTGGTAAAGACGCAATCGGTGTCGACGTCGCAGAAGCTTGCGATCTTTCCGCGGATAGCGTCATCGATATGGTGGTCGGAGCGCAACACGATAATATCGGGCTGGATGCCAAAGCTGCGGAGCTCCTTGACGGAATGCTGCGTGGGCTTGGTCTTGACCTCGTGGGCGGCGGCGATATAGGGAACGAGCGACACGTGGATGTAGCAGACGTTCTCGGGGCCGGCCTCCTTGCGGTACTGACGAATGGCCTCGACAAACGGTTGGGACTCGATGTCGCCGATCGTGCCGCCCAGCTCGGTGATGACTACATCGGAGCCGGTCTGCTCTTCGATGCGGCGGAACTTATCCTTAATGGCATTGGTGACGTGAGGAATCACCTGCACGGTACCGCCCAAAAAGTCGCCGCGACGCTCGCGGGCGATTAGGCTTTTGTAGATGGCACCGGTCGTAAAGTTGGAATCGCGGGTCAGGTTCTCATCAATAAAGCGCTCGTAATGACCCAGGTCCAGGTCGGACTCGTAACCATCCTCGGTAACGAAGACCTCACCATGCTGGAACGGGCTCATGGTACCGGGGTCGACGTTCAGATACGGGTCGGCCTTCTGCATCGTTACTTTGTAGCCACGCGACTTGAGCAGACGGCCCAGCGAGGCCGCGGTGATACCCTTGCCCAGGGACGAAACCACGCCACCGGTTACGAACACATGCTTGGTCATATTGAGTTACCTGCGCTTCCCGTAGAAGTTGTTTATCCACATCTTACGGGTCTTCATTGTAATACTCGCGCCGCGGACCGTCCGCAATTTTTCTCGCGTGCGATTGCATTTCTCAATCTTGAAACAAAACGCCGCCCGGTTTCCCAGACGGCGTCGCTATGGCAAGGGTTACATGCTGCTATCGATCAGCAACCTCGTCCTCAAGCATTTCTTGAACGAGCATGCCGGTACGGACGCCCTCAAGATACCACTCACCACGTTCGGTGAGGCAAATGCCATTTGCAAGCTGACCGCCGTCGTCGCTATAACGCGAGACGACATCAATCATACCTTCGGAATCCAAGCGATCGATTGCGGCGCGGGCACGATACGGCGAAACCCCCACGCGCTCGGCAAGCGTTTTGCGCGAGAAACCATACGGCCCGCCATTGTCTTCGGTTTGCTGGTCGATCTCCATCAACACCAGCACCTCGACACGCTTCATATCGTTAACACTCGCACGACCCTTGCCCGCCATGGCAGCCTCCTCAAACCGAGCACGAGCATCTAACGCGCCGTGCGCGACCGACACACCTCACGATGGCAGGTAATATCCATCATGCGGCATCCCGCTAAGGATGAAACAGTTACGGTTATTGTATACCGCTCAAATTGTTTCTAGGCAGGTAAACAGCTATTTTTCGCCGAAATAGACGCTTTATTGATCAAAAAGCCGTACCGGGCGCTAACCCGATACGGCCAAAATGCAATGTAATTACCGCGGTGCTTCAAACTTAGCGATGGAAGAAACCGCGGCGCTCAAACTTGGGCTCGCAGCATACGTTGATACCCAGTTTGCGCAGTACCGTCTCGTCCGTCGGCGAGATAATCACGCTAAAGAAGGCATCGCAACCGCGCAGCTGCTCCAGGCCCGAAAGGACGCGAGCGGCCGTCTCACTCGTGGCCGAGGTGATCGACAGAGCCATAAGCGTCTCGTCGGTGTGGAGGCGCGGGTTTTTGCTGCCCAGGAAATGCGTCTTGAGCTTGCTGATGGGCTCGATCGCCTCATCGCTAATGACCTCGAGCTCAAGGTCGACGCCCGAGACATGCTTGAGGGCGTTCATAATGAGCGAACTTGCGGCGCCCAGGCGCGTGGAGGTCTTACCGGTCACCACGGAGCCATCGGGCATGACCATGGCACCCACGGGACCACCCGTCAGCTGTTCCCTGGTGAGGGCCGCCGAGCGCGCCGGTGAGTAGTTCTTATCGATGCCGGCTTTCTTCATAATAATCTTGAGACGGTCGACTTGCTCATCGCCCACGCCGGTACGGCGCACATTTTCGACCGCAGTAAAGTAGCGGCGGACGATCTCCATCTTGGAAGCGTCGCGGCAGGCATCGTCATCGGTGATGGCAAAGCCGACCATATTGACGCCCATGTCCGTAGGGCTCTGGTAGGGGCTCTTGCCCAGGATCTTTTCCATCAGGGCACGGACTACCGGGAAGGCCTCGACGTCGCGGTTGTAGTTGACCGTGGTCTTGTTGTAGGCCTCAAGGTGGAACGAATCGATGATATTGGCGTCGTCGAGGTCAGCCGTGGCGGCCTCGTAGGCAATATTGACCGGATGCGTCAGAGGAAGATTCCAGACCGGGAAGGTCTCAAACTTGGCATAGCCGGCGGCGGTACCGTGCTTATGCTCGTGATACAGCTGCGAGAGGCAAGTGGCGAGCTTGCCCGAGCCGGGGCCGGGCGCCGTCACGACGACGAGCGGACGAGTGGTCTCGACAAACTCGTTCTTGCCGTAGCCATCGTCGGACACGATCAGGTCGACGTCGTGCGGATAGCCCTCGATGGGATAGTGCAGCTTGGCGGGAATACCGAGCGCGTTCAGGCGGTTGCGGAACACATCGGCAGCAGGCTGGCCGGCGTACTGGGTGATGACCACAGCCGCGACGGCAAAGCCGTTGCCGCGGAACAGGTCAACCAGGCGCAGCACATCCTCGTCATAGGTAATGCCAAGGTCACCACGAGCCTTGTTTTTCTCGATGTGGTTCGCGTTGATCGCGATGATAACCTCGACATCGTCGGCGATGCTCTTGAGCATGCGGAACTTGCTGTCCGGTTCAAAACCCGGCAGCACGCGGCTCGCATGATAGTCATCGAACAGCTTACCGCCAAACTCCAAATAGAGCTTGCCACCAAACTGCGAGATGCGCTCCTTAATGTGAGCAGCCTGCAGCTCGATATACTTCGCATTGTCGAAACCCTGGCGCATATATGGCTCCCGTCCCGTTTCCATTTAATGTCTTAGGCGATTATAACGGAGCCTGCCCCTCGCAAGGGCCTGGCCGCCAACAGGCACCAACCAAACACGCCACCGCAACCACCGGGGACCCGGGATAGCTAATTTGAAGCAGGAACCAAGTCACTCCGCACCAACAATGGAAACGTCACAGGCAGAGCCAAAGTCAACGAACGGGCACCAGAGCGGGCAAGCTGTTCCCCTGCACCAACAATAACAGCGTCGCAGGTTGAGCATAAGTCAGCGAGCGCCGTCCAGAACGTACAAGTTGGCATGAAAAAGGCAAGGCATAGACCTTTTGGTCATGCCTTGCCTTTTGAATGACAAATTGTAGTTCTGGGCGGCGCGCAGCGTCGAGTGGTTCCGCGGTTTGGTAAAACCGCGGAACATAAGTGCGCCCCCTCCCGCGCACGGAACGGGAGGGGGCTAAAGGTAGGAGTCTACCGGTGGGGTTACCCCACCGGACAGACGATGACCAGGTGATCCTTTGCAGGATCGTCAAGGTTCCGTGGGGTACCCAAGGGGTACTTAGAGCATCACGCAGGCGACGGTCAGGATGATGGCGCAGACGACGGAGAGAGCGACGATGAGCTTAAGGGCAAACTTGAGCCAGGTCGTCCACTCGATCTTAGCCAGAGCGAGACCGCCCATGATGGCACCAGAGGTCGGGGTGAACAGGTTCACGACGCCGATGGCGGCGGAGAAGATCATGACCATGACCTCGGGCGAGAAGCCGAGCTTAACAGCCAGCGGTCCCATGATGGGCATGGAGACAGTAGCCATACCGGAGGTCGAGGGGATCAGGAAGGACAGGCCGAAGTAGACCAGGAAGCTCATGGGAGCGAAGATCACGCCGGACAGGCCAGCCAGAGCATTGGCGGCAGCGTCGAGGACGTAGACGTCGAGGCCGGTGCTAGCCATGAGGACGGAGATACCACGGGCGAGAGCGATGACGAGGACAACGGACATCATGTCGGCAGCGCCGGTGATGAAGGTGTTGACGATCTGCTTCTCGGACAGGCCACCGATGATACCGATCAGGACAGCCATGAGGAAGAACCAGGTGGAAGCCTCGTCGAAGTACCACTGGCCAATGGGCAGGCCGGTGATCAGGGCAGACCAGCCCTGAACGATGGCGTTACCGTCGGCGTCATAGACAGCGCCAGCATCGAAGAAGTTGGCGACGCCCTCGTTGAGGTCGGCCAGCGGGATGAAGCCGACGATCATGACGACGAAGGTGAAGGCAAAGGCGATCAGAACACCCTTCTGACGACCGGTGAGCTTGACCTCCTTGTGAACCTCGGAAGCAGCCTTGCCGTGAGCCTCTTCGGCGTCCTTGAGCTCCTGCATCGAAAGGATGGTGGAACCCTTGTCAGCCTTGACCTTCTTGGCATAGCTCATGACGAAGAGGATGGACATAACAGTGGTAACAATCCACAGGACGGCACCGAGGCCGATGATGATGGACTGGTTGACCTCAATGCCAACGCCAGTCAGAGCGTCAACGGCAGCACCGACGGCAAACGGGTTAACCGTGGAGCCGAGGCAGCCGCAACCAGCGCCGAGCAGGACGGTGGCAGCGCCGACCATGGGGTCGAAGCCAGCAGCCATCATGGTGGCGGCGAGCAGGGCGTAGAAGGGAACGGTCTCCTCGCACATACCATAGGTGGTACCACCGAGGGAGAAGATGAACATCAGCACGGGAATGAGCATGATCTCATTGCCCTTAAGCTTCTGCACCAGAACAGCAATGCCGTTGTCCAGGGCGCCGGTCTCGGTCATCATGCCGAGGAAGCCGCCGAGGATCATAACGAAGAGGCAGACGGGCAGAGCGTCAGCGAAGCCCTTGACCGGGGCGGTGCAGAAATCGCTCAGGCGGGCAGCGGTAACCTCGCCACCGGACGTACCGGAGACGATAACGGTAACAACCGCGACGATTGCCAGCAGAGCAAGAAGAATGGTGAACGATGAAGGCATACCGCGCTTTTTCTTAGCGGTCTCAGTCATAGTTCTCATCCCCCCTTCATAAATCATTTACTGATCTCGCCCGAAGCGGCTCTTCCGTGCCGTGCCTGCCGCTTGATGCGAGATTATTACCAGATAAAACCGCTCGGGGTGTGCAGCAATACACCCCGAGCGAGATGCTAGATGCTCTTACTTGAGCGTGGCGTACATGACAGCCTTGATGGTGTGCATGCGGTTCTCGGCCTCGTCGAAGACCTTGGAAGCGGGGCTCTCGAAGACCTCGTCGGTGACCTCCTGCTCGGTGATGCCGAACTGCTCGCACTTCTCGGCGCCAATCGTGGTGTTGGTGTCGTGGAAGCTGGGCAGGCAGTGCAGGAAGATGGCACCCGGGTTGGCCATAGCCATGACCTCAGAAGTAACACGATACGGGGTGAGCTGAGCGATGCGCTCGGCCCAGACCTCGTCGGGCTCGCCCATGGAGACCCACACGTCGGTGTAGAGAACGTCGGCACCGGTGACGCCGTCCTTGACGTCGGTGGTCAGCTTGATGGTGCAGCCGTTGGCCTCGGCGATGGGCTTGCAGGCCTCGATGACGTCGTCGGCGGGCATGCACTCCTCGGGGCCGCAGGCCACGAAGTTCATGCCGAGCTTGGAGCAGACGACCATGAGGGAGCGAGCGACGTTGTTCTTGCAGTCGCCCATGAAGACGAGGGTCTTGCCCTTGATGTCGTAGTTGAAGTTCTCCTGGACGGTCAGGATGTCGGCGAGCATCTGGGTGGGATGCCACTCAGTGGTCAGACCGTTCCACACGGGCACGCCGGACTTAGCAGCGAGCTCCTCGACGTCGTCCTGGGCAAAGCCGCGGAACTCGATGCCGTCATACATGCGGCCGAGAACGCGGGCGGTGTCCTCGATGGACTCCTTCTTGCCCATCTGCGACGAACCCGGATCGAGGTAGGTGACGCCCATACCCAGATCCATGCCGCCGACCTCGAAGGCGCAGCGGGTACGAGTGGAGGTCTTCTGGAAGAGCAGAACGATGTTCTTGCCCTCGAGATAACGGTGCGGAACGCCAGCGCGCTTCATGTCCTTGAAGTTCTTGGAGAGCTTGAGCAGGTACTCGATCTCCTCGGTGGTGAGGTCGAGGAGCTTGAGGAAGCTACGGCCGGAGAGGTTAACACCCATGGTTCGAATCCTTTCGAAGAAATGAATTACGCAAATACTAGTGTTGCCCGTTTAACGGGCGAAGCCGGTGCGGTTGTAGGGGGACCGCACCGGAAACGGAAAGACTTAGAGGTCCTCGCGCCAGAAGGGCATGCTCATGCAGCGCGGGCCGCCACGGCCGCGGGAGAGCTCGGCGGAGGGCACGACGAGAAGGTCCAGGCCCTCCTTGTACAGCACGTCGTTGGTGACGGTGTTGCGGGCGTAGACGCAGATCTTGCCGGGCTCGACGCACAGGGTGTTGGAGCCGTCGTTCCACTGCTCGCGGGAGGCCGCGATCGGGTCGCCGCCGCCGCAGGGGATCAGCTTGACCTGGTCGACGCCGGTGGCGTCCTCCAGGACGTGCTCGAGGGTGTCCTCGATCAGGCGGATGTTCACGTCGCCCGGGTTCTTGCCGGCGGTCAGCTCGTAGACGCGCAGGGTGCCCATGATGGCGGGGTGGATCGTGAACTTATCGACGTCGATCTGGGTGAAGACCGTGTCGAGGTGCATGAAGGCGCGCGAGACCGGGATGTCGAAGGCCAGGATGCGCTCGACCTTGGAGTCGGAGTTCCAGAAGATGTTCTGGGCCATGACGTCGATGGCGGCCGCCTGGGTGCGCTGGGAGATGCCGACGGCGAGGGTCTTCTCGTTGATGTTCAGCACGTCGCCGCCCTCGGTGTGGAACTGACAGTCGCGGCGGAAGTACAGGGAGACGTCCTTGTAGTCGGGGTGGTACTTGAAGACGTACTTGCCGTACAGGGTCTCGCGGTTGCGGGTGACCGAGTACATGCGGTTGAGGTTGACGCCCTCGCCGACGACCGCGAACGGGTCGCGGGTGAAGTAGAGGTTGGGCATCGGGTCGATGATCAGGTCGGACTCGGACTCGGAGTTGACCAGGGAGTCGAGGGTCGTGGACGCCGTGAGGGGCATGTCGATCTCGGCCTTGGTCATGCCGGCCATGGTCTTCTTGACGAACTCGAGGTTGTCCTCGATGGAGTCCAGCTTCTCGCGGACGATCTGCGGCATGTGCTGGCCGCGGATGCCCGCCTCGGCGATGTACTGGTCGGTGAACTCGGCGCGGGCGCCGGGGACCTGGTCGAACACCTCTGCGACGAGGTTCTCGAGGTAGAGCACCTCGACGCCCTGGTCCCTCAGGATCTGGGCGAAGGTGTCGTGCTCCTGCTGCGCGACCTCCAGGAACGGGACGTCGTCGAACAGGAGTCGCTCGAGCTCGTCGGGCGGCAGGTTGAGGAGCTCGTCGCCGGGACGGTGCAGGCAGACCTTCCTGAGCTTGCCGATCTCGGAAGGCACGTGCAGACCTTTCGTCATGGCCTCCTACCTTTCTTTCGGGCCCTTGTCAGGGCCGATTCGTTAGCGCCCCTCCGTGTGAGGCGTTATTGCTGACGACATATTTATATCCAAAATCAGTCCATACTTCCACCTCGCCCCCGAACGGTTTTATATGAGGGGTGAACGGCATACACATATATTTCACGCATGGCACACTTTGATATAATAAAGTGTATTTACGTGCTAAAACGCGTTTTCAGTCCAAATAGCAAATGGAACTTAACTTTATTAAACCACCCTCAAATTGCATATTTCTAATAAAGCTATGAATAGAATCAGCGATTCATGCCGCGTCTCAACCATTTTCATTTTTATTCAGAAAAAAGTTTGTCCTATTCATTTCTGGTATGCATATTACCGTTTACCAGACGCTTGGTACCGTTCACCGGAAGTTCAGTATAAGGCCCAACGAACACCGGCTCGCCTTACGGCCTCATTTGTAACAACTTGACTTCTCGGTATAGAAAAACAGACCCGCTCCCCTCATGGGAAACGGGTCTGTTATCGATAATCGTAGACAGATTTGAGTGGCTTTGAGAGCCGTCGGAATCCTAGCGATCAAACTCCGCCAGTGCCTCGCCCAAAAGCCTCAGGCCCTCGCGAAGAACGTCTTCGCTCGCGCAGTAGCCCAGGCGTGCGCCGCAGGGAAGCTCAAAGCAGCTACCGGGAACCAGCAGCACTCCCCTCTCGGCCAACAGGCGCTTGCAGAACTCCTCGTCGTCCTCGGGAATATCCAGCTGGATAAACGAGGTGGGCACGCCCCGCGGGGCCGTCCAGGAGACACGGTGCTGCGTATCGATCCAAGCCTGTGCGATATCGCGGTTGCCAAACACGATCTTGCGGTTGCGCTCGAGAATCTTGTCCTTGTGCTCGAGCACGTAGGTCGCCAGGGCGTCGTTGAACACGCCGCCGCAGATCATGGTGTAGTCGCGATATGTGCGGATGCGGTTGGACACCTCTTCGTTGGCCACGACCCAGCCCACGCGGGCCGCAGGCGTCGAATAGGTCTTGGACACCGAGTTGGTGACAATGGCCTTCTCGTACACGTCGGCCATCGACATAAAGGAGTCAGTGTTTTCGAGCGGCAGGTACACCTCGTCGCACAGCACATAGGCGCCAGCCGAACGGGCGATCTCGGCAATCTGGCCGAGCGTATCGGCATCGAGCACCGTACCGATGGGGTTCGATGCGTTATTGATGCAGATGAGCTTGGTGTTGGGGTGAACGAGGTGCTTGAGCTGTTCGATATCGGGCTTCCAGCCGAGCTCCTCGCGAAGCCCCCAATACTCGACCTCGGCACCCAGCGTGCGCGGAATCTCATAGAGCGGCGCATAGGTGGGCCACTCGGCAATCACATGGTCGCCGGGCTCGACCACGGCCATGATGGCGTTGAGGTTCGCGCCCGTGCAGCCGTTGGTCTGCAAAATGTGATCGGGATTGACCTCGCGACGATACAGCTTGGCGACTTCGGCCTTAAACTCCGGCGAACCCTCGATCCAGCCGTAATTCATCTTCTCGCGATCCAAGCGCTCGTAGAACGTAGCACCGTCCTGCTCGTCAAGTGCGCGAAGCTCACCCATGGTCAGCGACGAGATCGTCGACTGAGCGATATCCCAGGTAGCACTCTTCTCCCAAACGTTGAGCCAATCCTCAACGCCAATTGTCTTGATATCCATGGCCACCTTATCTGATCTTAATTTAGCGTCAATAAACATGAATGGGACGGTGCGAAAGAACCGCACCGTCCCATTGGGAGACATCTAATGTCAGCTAGATGTTTGTATTAAGACCTGTACGGGTCTTTGAAAACCTTAGAGGTCCTCGCGCCAGAAGGGCATGCTCATGCAGCGCGGGCCGCCACGGCCGCGGGAGAGCTCGGCGGAGGGCACGACGAGAAGGTCCAGGCCCTCCTTGTACAGCACGTCGTTGGTGACGGTGTTGCGGGCGTAGACGCAGATCTTGCCGGGCTCGACGCACAGGGTGTTGGAGCCGTCGTTCCACTGCTCGCGGGAGGCCGCGATCGGGTCGCCGCCGCCGCAGGGGATCAGCTTGACCTGGTCGACGCCGGTGGCGTCCTCCAGGACGTGCTCGAGGGTGTCCTCGATCAGGCGGATGTTCACGTCGCCCGGGTTCTTGCCGGCGGTCAGCTCGTAGACGCGCAGGGTGCCCATGATGGCGGGGTGGATCGTGAACTTATCGACGTCGATCTGGGTGAAGACCGTGTCGAGGTGCATGAAGGCGCGCGAGACCGGGATGTCGAAGGCCAGGATGCGCTCGACCTTGGAGTCGGAGTTCCAGAAGATGTTCTGGGCCATGACGTCGATGGCGGCCGCCTGGGTGCGCTGGGAGATGCCGACGGCGAGGGTCTTCTCGTTGATGTTCAGCACGTCGCCGCCCTCGGTGTGGAACTGACAGTCGCGGCGGAAGTACAGGGAGACGTCCTTGTAGTCGGGGTGGTACTTGAAGACGTACTTGCCGTACAGGGTCTCGCGGTTGCGGGTGACCGAGTACATGCGGTTGAGGTTGACGCCCTCGCCGACGACCGCGAACGGGTCGCGGGTGAAGTAGAGGTTGGGCATCGGGTCGATGATCAGGTCGGACTCGGACTCGGAGTTGACCAGGGAGTCGAGGGTCGTGGACGCCGTGAGGGGCATGTCGATCTCGGCCTTGGTCATGCCGGCCATGGTCTTCTTGACGAACTCGAGGTTGTCCTCGATGGAGTCCAGCTTCTCGCGGACGATCTGCGGCATGTGCTGGCCGCGGATGCCCGCCTCGGCGATGTACTGGTCGGTGAACTCGGCGCGGGCGCCGGGGACCTGGTCGAACACCTCTGCGACGAGGTTCTCGAGGTAGAGCACCTCGACGCCCTGGTCCCTCAGGATCTGGGCGAAGGTGTCGTGCTCCTGCTGCGCGACCTCCAGGAACGGGACGTCGTCGAACAGGAGTCGCTCGAGCTCGTCGGGCGGCAGGTTGAGGAGCTCGTCGCCGGGACGGTGCAGGCAGACCTTCCTGAGCTTGCCGATCTCGGAAGGCACGTGCAGACCTTTCGTCATGGCCTCCTACCTTTCTTTCGGGCCTTTCGGCCGAATCTATCAGCGCCCTTCCGTAACGGGCGCTGCTTGCTGACAGCTCTAGTTATATCCAAATTCCACCCGCAATTCCACCTCGCCCCCGAACGGTCAACAAAGTGCGATGAACGGTATATCGCATGTGATTCCCCCATGATACACTTCGGCGCTCTAAAGTAACTTTTCTAAGGTAAACGCTCTTTTTCCTATAAATTATCCCCCATCGCATCTATAAATCCATGATTTAGAATTGCATAGGTAAAACGGTTTTATGTATATAAATGAAGCTAGCTCACGTTTTGGACCGAATTCGATGATATTCAGCTTGCCATCATTCTTATTCACGCATCCCTATCAGTTGAGTGAGAATATTGAACGCTAGCAATAGCGTCGCGAGCGTTAGTTCTATGGCCGGGCATCGTAAGAAGTAGGTAAAGATACCGTTCGCGCGATACGTCCGTGCCAGCGGGCGACTAAATTGAGACAATAGTGAATAGAGTTAGGCTATCGTCCCCTGCGAGGACTGAACGGACAGATGCATATGCCGAGCAAAATCGAAAAGAAGCAAAAGGCCGCCAAGCTGCGCAAGCCGCCGCGTGATTTTTCGTATACGCAAAACCGAGAGCTTAGCTGGCTGCGCTTTGACAACCGCGTACTTGACGAGGCATTCGACGAGACCGTTCCGCTATTTGAGCGCCTCAAGTTCGTGTCGATCTTCGAGTCCAACCTGGACGAGTTTCTCATGGTGCGTGTGGGCGGCCTTTCCGACCTGGCAGAGCTCAAAAAACAGCCTGTCGACAACAAGAGCAATATGACCGCCTCCGAACAAGTCGATGCTGTCATGGCCGAAATGCCCGGGCTCCTTACCCGATGGGAGTCCATCTTTAAGAGCATCGAGGGCAAGCTCGACACCCTGGGCGTTCACCGCGCCCGCATCGATTCGCTTACGCCCGAGGAGCGCACCTTTGTCACCCGCTACTTCCAGGCCTACGTGTCGCCGGTCATCTCGCCGTTGGTCATTGACCCGCGCCACCCCTTCCCCAACCTGCGCAACGGCGCACTCTATCTAGCTTGCGGACTGGACGGTGTCACGGACGAGGAAAGTCTGCTGGGCCTCATCGAGATTCCCGCCTCGATGAACCGCGTGGTCGAGATTCCCTCGCCCGCCGGCACCTACTCCTACATCTTGCTCGAGGACGTCATTCTTGCCTGCTTGGACAGCTGCTTTGGCTCCTATAAGCCGCTCGACCGCGCTCTGATCCGCGTCACCCGCAATGCCGATATCGACCCGGACGGCGAGGGCGTCGAGGAGGAAGAGGATTACCGCCAGCACATGAAGCGCATCCTCAAAAAGCGCTTGCGCCTGCAGCCGGTGGTGCTTGCCGTCTCCGGTTCGCTCGAGAAGGCGACGCTCAAGACCATCCGCAAAGCGCTCGAGCTTTCGCGCCGCTCGGTTTTTACCTGCGATATCCCGCTCGACCTGGGCTACGTCTTTGGCATCGAGGGCAAAATTCCCGAGCACCTGCGCAACGAGCTCCTCTTTACGCCGTTTAAGCCGCAGCCCAATCCCACCATCGACATGTCCCGCTCCATTCGCGAGCAGGTGCTGCAGGGCGACAAGTTGCTCTTTTACCCCTACGAGGCCATGAATCCGTTCCTGGACCTGGTACACGAGGCCGCATACGACCCCGAGTGCATCTCGCTGCGCATCACGCTCTACCGCGTGGCCAAGCAGAGTCGTCTGTGCGAGTCGCTCATCGATGCCGCCGAGAACGGCAAAGAGGTCACGGTGCTCATGGAGCTCCGCGCGCGCTTTGACGAGCAAAATAACATCGAGTGGGCAGAGCGTCTGGAAGAAGCGGGCTGCACCGTCATCTATGGCTCCGAGGGTTTTAAATGCCACTCAAAGATCTGCCAGCTTACCTATCGCGAGGGTATGGCGCTCACCCGACTCACGCTTTTGGGTACCGGCAACTTTAACGAGAAGACGGCCAAGCTCTACAGCGACTTTATGCTCATGACCGCCCATCCCGGCATCGGCGAAGACGCCAACCTGTTCTTCCGCAACCTGTCGCTGGGCAACCTGCGCGGCGACTACCGCTTTTTGGGCGTGGCGCCCGTCGGCCTTAAGCCGCTCATCATGCGCGGTCTGGACCGCGAGATACAACGTGCGCTGGCCGGCGAGCCCGCCCGCGTGTTCTTTAAGCTCAACTCGCTCACCGACCGCGAGGTCATCGACAAGATCTCCGAGGCATCGTGTGCCGGCGTGCGCGTGGACATGATCATCCGCGGCATCTCGTGCCTGAAGCCCAACATTGCGGGCAAGACCGAAAACGTGCACGTACGTTCTATCGTCGGACGTTTCTTGGAGCACGCGCGTGTCTATGCCTTCGGCGTGGACTCGGACATGATCTACCTGAGTTCTGCCGACATGATGACGCGCAACACCGAGCATCGCGTAGAGATCGCTTTCCCCGTGCTCGACCCCACCTGCCGCGCGCTGGTGCACGAGTACATGGGCGTGCAGCTGCGCGACAACGTGAAGGCACGTAGCCTGACGAGCGACGGCACCTGGGTTCCCGTAGAGCGAAAAGAGGGTGAGAAGCCCTTTAACTCGCAGGAGTTCCTGTTGGAGCGCGCTTATCGCAACGCCGAGTCCGCAGCCGTGGCTTCGGAGCCCGTCGCCAAAGCAAAACCGGAATCCGCACCTGTTCTGGGCCCCAAGCCCAAGCCACAGCCGGCAGCCCCTAAGGTACAGAAGGTCCAGGCGACCGTCATCGAGCCCGACCTGGAGCCCGAGCCCGAGCCTGCACCCCAGCCTCAACCTCAGCCGCAGAACGCTAAGCCCGCGCCCCAGGCAAGCGCCCACCGCGAGAAGCCCGCCGGCAAGACCAAGGCCATCGAGCGCCATCGCCCCAGCCGCGTACGCATGGGCCTGGGTCTAATCGGCTTAGGCCTTAAGACGCTCATTACCGGCAAGACGAAATAGACGTTTGTAGAAGCGCCCCGTATTTGAGGAATGCCTCAGGTACGGGGCGCTTTTCCCTGCTACCATGGTTGCGAACAACAACGCGAATGACGGGCAGGAATATGAAGCTCACCATAGAATCGATGACGTATGGCGCCGATGGTCTGGCGCATGCCGACAACGGCAAGGCCGTATTTGTGCAGGGCGCCGTGGCGGGCGACACCGTCGAGGCCGAGATCGTGCAGGACGGCAAATCGTTTATGCGCGCCCGCGCCACCGAGATTCTGGAGCCGAGCCCCGATCGAATTCAGCCTCCCTGCCCCTTCGTGGGCATCTGCGGTGGCTGCTCGTGGGGCAACCTCTCACGCACCGCTCAGCTTGCCGCCAAGGAGCAAAACCTGCGCTCTACGCTCGAGCGCATCGGCAAGTTCACCCCTGAGCAAGTCGACGAGCTGGTGCAGCCCATCCGCCACACCAAGGACGATTGGGGCTACCGCAATAAAATTGAGCTCGAACCGACCGTCGTTAACGGCCGCGTTCGTCTTGGCATGCACGGCGTCGATCCCAGCAAGATCGTGACCGTCGATTCGTGCCCGCTGTTCGATAAGCGTTTTCCCAAGGCGCTCAAATCGGTCGTCGGCGCACTCAACTATCTAAGCGGCAGCCATGACTTAGGGCTCGAACGCGTGGGCATTCGCGCATCGCGCCGCACCAAGGCGCTCGAGGTTGCACTCTGGACGCCCACGGGCTCTTTTCCGCGCTCGCAAGTCTCCCGCGTGCTGGCGGTCGCCGCTCATCCCACGAGCATCGTGCGTGTGATGAGCAAGGGCGAAAAGAAAGCCCGCCGCGTCTCCAAGGTGGAGATGCTCGCCGGCGAGGGCTCCTGGACCGAGAACATCGCCGACGGCCAGATGCGCCTTTCGGCCCCGTCGTTTTTCCAGGTCAACACCAAGGGTGCCGAGATTTTGATCGAGCTTGTCATGGAGGCGCTCGACCCGCAAGAAGACGAACTTGCCGTGGACCTGTATTGCGGAGCTGGAACCTTCACCCTGCCGCTCGCCCGCCGCTGCGACTTTGTTGCCGCCGTCGAGGCCTACGGACCGGCCGTGCGCGACCTGCGCCGCAACCTCGAGATCAACAAGCTCGATAACGTCGACGTCATCGGCGGCGATGCCGTGCGCGAGTTCCCCGACCAGGACGCCGATGTCCTGGTGGTCGACCCGCCGCGTGCGGGACTCGCCCCGGAGGCCATCGACCTCATCGCCAGCACGAGCGCCCGCGATGTCGCCTATGTGAGCTGCGACCCGGCCACCTTGGCGCGCGACCTCAAGCGCTTTGTCGAGGAAGGCACCTTCTCCCCCGTCAAAATCACGCCGGTCGACTTATTCCCGCAAACCTTCCACTGCGAAACCGTCGTCCACCTCAAGCGCAACTAGACTGTTTGCCCAAGACCACGCCCGATGATTTTTCTGGCACGGGGATAAAAATAGATTTGCTCCGAATGATTATTTAATCCCCGTCCCGAAATTGAACCGCCCCCTCATTTCTTGAACATTAGAAATGGGGGCTTCTTTATGGACGGGAGAGTCAGGCACGACGCCACGCTGAGGACTCTTGCAGCAGAGCTTTGCGACAGGGGGTGCGGGCGCGCCGAAGGCCAGCGGGAGGCCGAAGGGTGCCCGGACCCGGCCGGGGCCGGCGGCGTGCGAGGGCAAGCTCATGCGACGGAGCTGCTGCCCGGGCGCCTGAAGGACGAATTCTACAGGAGCCGGACGTGGCGGAGCTTCGAGGAGTTCAAGCGGGACCTCGAAGCCTATACCGTTCACTGGAACAAGAGGAGGCGGGTTAAGCAAAAGGGACTGGCCCCGGAGGAGTTCCGAAATCAGTCCCCATGTGCGGCATAGGCCGCTAATTGGCCCGTCCAAGTATCGGGGCGCAGTTCATTTCAGCGCCGCCCGAGAAAGCTAAACGCCTTCTGGCAGGTTGTCCCGGGCCGAGGGCGGCCACCTTGATCGCCCTCAGCCCTCACCCACCTCAACTGCTCCTCAATTACATAGAGCTGATTGAGGAGGGCGCAAGCTAGTGGGCGCCTTCCTCCTCGTCGTTGGGTCGGTAGGTGATGAACTCGATAACAAAGGCCAGGACGGCGGAGATGAGCGAGGCGATGATCGCGAAGATCATGTGGGAGATCCCGGCGCCACCAGGGGTCCCGTCGATGAAGTTGAGCAGGTTGAAGACGCCGAGGCCGCCCGAGATGTACATGAGAGCGCCAGTCATTCCCACGATAGCGCCGCCCACGGCGGAGCTCAGGCATGCCACGACGAACGCGCGCTTGTTGGGGAGGGCGATGCCGTAGATGCCCGGCTCGGTGACGCCGAAGAAGAAGGCGGAGATCATCGCGGGAAGGGCGATGCCGCGGAAGCGCTCGTCCTTGTTTCTGAGGTACATGGCAAAGATGACCGCTCCGAGTGCGAACCCGTGGCCGATGGTGGCGGCGAGCACGCTATCGTGGCCGAGGGTGTTCAGGTTCATGATGGAGATGGGGATGAGGCTCCAGTGGAAGCCGAAGATGACGAGGCACATCCACAGTCCGCCGACTAGGGCGCTGCCCAGGACGGAACCAACCACGGGGAGCTGGAAGATGAACGAGAACGCCGCGCTCAGCAGGTTGGTGATGAGGGTGGCCACCGGGCCGATGATGAGGTAGCCCAAGACGATGGAGACCGTCATCGTGGCGAGCGGGACAAGGAACATCTTGAGCGCAGCCGGCATCCAGCTCTTGAGCCAGCGCTCAAGGATAGAGCCGAACCACACCATGAGAAGGACGGGGATCACCGAGCTCACGTAGCCGGACACGGGCATGATGATGGGGATCCCGAGGGCGGTGGCGTACCACGAGAACGTGCCGGCCACGCCGAGGTCGATGCTGCCGAGCGCCTCGCCCGAGGTCAGGGCGACCATCGTCGGGTAGAGGAGCGCCACGCCGATTGCCACACCGGTGAACTCGTTCATGCGGAACTTGCGCGCGGCACTGAACGCCAGGGCGACGGGAAGGAAGTAGAAGAAGCCGTCAGCCACGGTGTAGAGCAGCGTGTAGAGGCCGTCGTTTGCAAAGTCCGGGACGAAGTAGGTGATGAGGGCAAGCAGTCCCTTCATGATGCCTGCGGCGGCAAGCGGTCCCAGGATGGGCTGGAAGATGCCAGAGATGAGGTCGATGATGACGGAGGCCACGGTCTTCTCGCCCTGGGGCTCGTCGTCGGCGCTTGCGCCGCTCGAGAAGTTGCCGGCCTCCAGGACCGCGTCGTAGACGTCCTCGACGATGTTACCCACGACCACCTGGTACTGGCCGTTGGCCTGGATGACCTGGATGACGCCCTTGAGGGCCTCGATCTTGGCCGTGTTGGCGCGGGACTCGTCCTTGAGCTTGAAGCGCACGCGCGTGATGCAGTGCGCGACGCTGGCGACGTTCTCAGCGCCGCCTACGTTCTCGAGTATGGATCTGGCCAGGTCGTCGTATTTTTCAGCCATTATTTTCTCCTTAGTGATATTGCCCGGGTGGTTAGCCCAGGTCGCCTCCGTTGGTGGCGATGGCCTGTTGATACCAGTAGAAGCTCTTCTTGCGCCTGCGCACGAGCGTGCCGTTGCCCAGGTTGTCGCGGTCCACGTAGATGAAGCCGTAGCGCTTCTCCATCTCGCCGGAGCCCGCGCTCACGAGGTCGATCGGCCCCCAGGTGGTGTAGCCGAGCATCTCGACGCCGTCCTGCTCGATAGCGTCGCGCATGGCCTCGATGTGCTCGCGCAGGTAGGCGATGCGGTAGTCATCCTCGATCGTGCCGTCGGGAAGCACCTCGTCATAGGCGCCGAGGCCGTTCTCCACCACAAAGAGCGGCTTCTGGTAGCGGTCCCAGAGGTCGTTGATCGTGATGCGGAACCCCAGCGGGTCGATGACCCAGCCCCAGTCGCTCGTGCGCACGTAGGGGTTCTCTACGCCGGCGAAGGCGTTGCCCTCGGCAACGCCGCCCACGGAATCGGGGTCGCCCGCGGTACAGCGCGAGGAGTAGTAGCTAAACGAGATGAAGTCGACGGTGTTCTCCGCAAGGATGCGCTCGTCCTCGGCGGTCATGCCAACGTCGATGCCCTCGCGCTCGAGCATCTTGAGCGCGTAGCCGGGGTAGCGACCGCGCGCCTGCACGTCCACGAAGAAGAGGTCCTCCTGGTTCTTGACCTGCGCCGCGCGAACGTCCTCGGGACGACAGGAGTAGGGGTAGTAGCTTCCCGCGGCGAGCATGCAGCCCACCTTGTTCTCCGGATCGACCTCGTGGGCGATCTTGGTGGCCCAGGCGCTCGCCACGAGCTCGTTGTGCGCGGCGCGGTACTCGGCCTCGCGGGCATTCTCCCCGGGCTCGAGGACGATGCCGGCACCCATGAAGGGACGGTGCAAGATCATGTTCATCTCGTTGAACGTGATCCACCAGCGCACGAGGCCGCGGTAGCGGTTGAAGAGCACCGTCACAAGCCGCTTGTAGAGCTCGATAAGGGTGCGGTTTCGCCAGGCGCCGTACTTCTTGACGAGGTGGATGGGGCAGTCGAAGTGCGTGATGGTCACGAGGGGCTCGATCCCGTGCTCGCGGCAGCAGCGGAACACGTCCTCGTAGAAAGCGAGCCCGGCCTCGTTGGGCTCCTCCTCGTCGCCATTGGGGAAGATGCGGCTCCAGGCGATGGAGAGGCGAAAGACCTTAAAGCCCATCTCCGCGAAGAGGGCTATGTCTTCGCGGTAGTGGTGGTAGAAGTCGATGCCCGTCTGGGCCGGGTAGTAGTACCCGGGCTCGAAGTCGAGCATGCGCCTCAGGCCGCGGCTTACGTCGTTGCGCTCCGGCCCGTGTGGGATGACGTCGACGTTGGCAAGGCCGCGGCCGCCCTCGTCATAACCTCCCTCGCATTGGTTGGCGGCGGTGGCTCCTCCCCAAAGGAACCCTTTTGGAAATGGCATGGTGCCTCCTTCTCTCTGGCGCCCCCATCTCTGCGGGGGACGCTTTATAACGTCCTTGCGGCCTCGCGCGCCTGGCCCGTGGCCCTTTCCCTGATGCGCGCGGGCCGCCTGTGAAGGGGTGACTAGCTGACGGCTTGTCCTGCGGCGGCGCGACGTGCCTCCCGGCCTCCAAGCAGGGAGGGGACCTGTGCCAGGCACACGCCGGCGAGGATGATGGCGACGCCCAGCCACTCGACGACGCCGAGCGGCTCGCCGAGGACGATCATGGCGATGAGCAGGCCGGCGGGGAGTTCCGCGGCGGCCATGACGGTGGACAGGCCCGCGGGCAGGTGCGGAGAGCCCATGCCGAAGAGCAGGACCGGGCAGAGCATGCCAAAGAAGCCGGCGATGACGGCAAAGGGCAGGATGCCCTGGGCGAGGACGCCCGAGACGACGTAGTCCGGACACACCGTGAGCGACATGACCACGGAGCCCGCGCATACGATGACGCCACGCTGCTCGGACGAGCAGGGGGCCTCGACCTTGCCGGAGAGGGTGACAAAGAGGGAGCAGGACACGGCCGCCCCCAGCGCGCAGAGCAGGGCCACGGGGTCGTACCCGGTGATGCCGGTCTTGTAGACGCCGCTGGCGAACACCGTTCCGAAGACGATGACCAGGGCGGAGGCCACTTGGAGGAGCCTCGGCGGCCGGCGCGTCATGACGGTCTGCCACACGAGCCCCAGCCACGTGAACTGGAAGAGGAGCGTGAGTGCCACCGGGGCGGGCAGCACGCTCATGGCGTAGCAGTAGAGGATTGAGGTGAGGCAGGTGAGGGCTCCCAGGCCCATGAGCTTGAGGGCGAGCTTCCAGCCCACACGCTGCCAGCGGTGCCCGAGTGCGTGCCCTGCGAGCGTGGCGAGGGCGAAGAAGAGGCAGCCGAACCACGCCTGGCTCGCCACCACCTGCGCTGAGGTGAAGCCCGCGGCGTAGGCGAGCTTGTAGGTCGTGGCCATCGCGCCGTAGCAGGCGCCGCCCGCAAAGACCTGGAGCGCCGCCTTGACCTGCCCCGCGCCCGCGGCTCCCGCCTCGGCGGTCTGTTGCTTGATTGTGTTTGTTTCTGCCATTAGGCTCCCTTCCGTCTGCTGTCTTGCAGATGCACGTCTCGTGCGTCTGTTCCCTGCAGTCGGAAGGTGGGCTCGTGCGGTCTTCTGGCGGTGCATGTGGCACCTGCTGCCAAGACGAAAAAAGCCACGCAACCGACTGCTCGGTTGCGTGGCAAAAAGGTGGCTAGCGCCCAGAAAAGTCCACGCGTTTTTAGACTGGGACAAAGTACTACAACAGGTGAGATTCCGTCAAGAAAAACCGAAGAAAAAAGTGAGCCTCTGCCCGCCGTACCTGTAGCGGTCGTTTCCCCGAACGGGGCGGTGCTGTTGGGGGCTGTCTCGATCTGTAACAGTAAGACCCGGTTTTGGTCCGTAGATGTTACAGATTTAGACGTTTTGTCGGGGCGGTTTCCGTTTGTCTTGATCTGTAACAGTTAGGGGTCAAAAGTGGGTCTAGATGTTACAGATTGAGATTGTTGAGGATGGGTGAGGGTAGCTAATTCGGACGGGGCTATTTTAGCTACCCTGCAAGTGGGGTAGCTAAAATAGCCCCGTCCCTTTTTAAACAATGGAAAATCGAGCGTGGCAAGCGGAGGTCTTCGGGGTATAAGACGGCTAATTGTATGCCGCCTATGAAAGGAACCCTCATGCCCAGCGTTGCCGTTCTCGCCGCCGATGGCTTTGAAACTATTGAATGCCTGACCATGGTCGATGTCATGCGTCGCGGCGGCGTGCGCGCCACGCTTGTCTCGATCATGCCCACGCGTGAGGTCGTAAGCTCGCTGCAGATCCCCGTGACCTGCGATGCGCTCTTTGATGAGATCAACTTTGACGAGTACGACTGCGTCGTGCTGCCCGGCGGCTTGCCCGGTGCCACCAACCTGCGCGCCGATCAGCGCGTCTGCGACGTGGTCTGCGAGTTCGCCGCGACCAAGCACGTTGCCGCCATCTGCGCCGCCCCGTTTATCCTGGGCGAGCTCGACCTACTCGAGGGGCGCCAGGCCACGTGCTTCCCTGGCTTTGAGAAAAGCTTCCCCGAAGGCGCCTATACCGGCGAGAAGGTTACGCAAGACGGCAACATCATCACCGCCAGCGGCATGGCCCAGTCGCTCCCCTTTGCGCTTGAGCTGCTGCGCACGCTCGCCGGCGACAAGGCCGTCGAGAAGGTCGCCGAGGGCATTCAGCTATGATTTTGGCTTCGCAATCACCGCGCCGCATCGAGTTGATGCGCGAGGCGGGCTATGACATTCGCGTGATTCCCGCAGATATCGACGAAACGCCTTTTGATGGCGAAGCTCCGCTTACACTCGTCGAGCGCTTGGCGCGTGCCAAAGCCGCTGCCGTCACGGCCGAACATGCCGAGCCCAACGAACTGACCGTCGCGGCCGATACTATTGTCACCTTTGACGGCCAAATTTTGGGCAAGCCGGCAGACGGGGACGAGGCGCGCACCATGCTCCGCGAGCTTTCGGGCCGCACGCACCAGGTCGCAACCGGCGTCTGCATCGTTAAAGCCGGCGACGCTACAGCTCCGCATGCCGCCGAGAGCCTGTCGTTTGTCGATGTGACCGACGTGACGTTCTATGAGCTTACCGAAGAGCAGATCGAGCGCTATGTTGCCTCCGGCGAACCCATGGACAAGGCCGGGGCCTACGGCATCCAAGGCACAGGCGGCCGCATGCTTGTGCACGATATTTCGGGTGACTTCTACAACGTGGTGGGCTTGCCCATCGCTCGCGTCGCACGCGCGATTCAAAAACTCTCGTAATTGCTCTGGCGCTGGGTATCCCCCAGCGCCTACAATTTTGCCGTACCGTACGGATCCCGACCGGGCATAAGGCCCGGCGGAAAACCGATAGGAGAACACATGGACACACTGCTCGAAGCCATCGATGTTTGCAATGTCGATGGCTTTTGCTTTGGCAACTATACGGACGAGGAGGCTGGCACCGGCTGCACCGTAATCGTGGCGCCCGAGGGTGCCACCGGCGGCGTTGACGTACGTGGTGGTGCCCCCGCTTCGCGTGAGACCGACCTGCTGCGTCCCGAAAACACCGTCGATAAGGTCCACGCCGTCTGCCTTTCGGGCGGATCGGCCTTTGGCCTCGAGGCTGCAAGCGGCGTGGCCCGCGAACTCGAGAGCCGCGGCATTGGTCTGCCCGTCGGCCCCACGCAGGTGCCCATCGTGTGCTCCAGCTGTATCTTCGACCTTGCCTTTGGCGACCCCACCGTTCGCCCCGACATTGAGGCCGGCATCGCCGCCGTGCGCGAGGCACTCGACAACACCCCCACCACGTTCGAGCAGGGCAATGTTGGCGCCGGCACGGGTGCCACCGTCGGAAAGCTCATGGGGCCCGCCACCTGCATGAAGGCCGGCCTTGGCGCTGCCGCCATGGCACTCGGCCCCGTTAAGGTAGGCGCCGTAGTTTCGGTCAACGCCTGCGGCAACGTCGTCGACCCCTTCACCGGCGAGTGGGTTGCCGGCATGCGCGCCGCAGCCGATAGCGACCAGATCGTCGACATGGAGCTCGCAGCCTTTGCCGCCGCCGGCTCCATGCAAATGCCGCTCGACCGCACCAACACCACCATTAGCTGCATCGTCACCAATGTAGAACTCACTAAGGCACAGGCCACCGAGGTCTCCCAGATGGCCGCAGACGCCTACGCACACGCCATCCGTCCCACGCACACCACCAACGACGGCGACACCATCTACACCCTCGCCAGCGGCAAACTAGGCGCCCAGGCAAGCGCCGCCGTTCCCCTAGACCTACTGGGCATGCTCGCCGTAAGGGCCCTACAGACCGCCATCGTAAACGGAGCCAAAAACGCCAAAACCTCCCACGGCATCCCCGGCGCCGCGAAGTAAACTAGCTCGTCCGGTTGCCCGGTGGGGCTTGGTTATGTTTGCTGCTCTACAGTCCTGGCTCGCACGAAGAGCACATTAAGTGCTCTTCGGCTCGTGCAGAACTCGCGACAAACATAACCAAACCCCACCGGGCAACCTACCAACCAAATTCTTTTCAGCCCAGGCCCCTTTGTACCACGCGTCGAAGATCTTCAAATTCAACTTCCTGACAATCGATTCTTATAGCAGAGGCCCCTTGGCCTTTAGTTTGATACAAGTTCCGCACGAGCCGGAAAGCACTTAATGTGCTTTCCGTGCGAGCAGGACTGTTCGCAGTAGCAAACTAAAGGCCAAGGGGCCCAGTCAACCTATCAGCAGCGATTACTCAGCAGCTAGTTGAATTTGAAGATCTTTGAGGCAAGATGGTATAGGCCGAGTGTGGTTTTGTCTCCGGCCCGTCCACGCAGGTTGGTAAAGAATCCGACCACGCCGTAACGAGCGCGACGATACATGCGCTCGTCGTACTCCTTCAGGTCCTTCCACAGCGTCTTCAGGCGCTCATCGGCACAATCTTCCTCGGAAAGCTTGGTGAGCACCGAGCAAATCGCCATCATCATGGTGAAGTAGCCCATCATGTACGAACGCAGACGCGAGGACTCAACGTCCTGGTACAGGTGGAACGATTCCATCATGATACGCGTTACGCGGAACTGCTGACCCAGGCGCTTGACCATCGTGGCCTCATTGACGCTCTGGCCCTCGCGACCGATAAAGTAGCGATAGAGGTCGATGTCGGCGTAGTACATGGTCTTGCAGCGCGGCAGCGGCACGTATGCGTAGATATTATCCACATAGAACGTGTGTGCCGGCATAGGCAGATTGGACTCGCGCAGCACATCGGTGCGATAGCACAGGCTGTGCATGAGCAGGTTCTGATCGGGACGGAAGTGTCCGATCTGGTCCCAGGTAAAGATCTTTTTTCGAGGCAGGGCAAACTTGTAACCAATAGCCGTATGCGTACCCTCGTAAACCTTCTCGTACACGTAGTTCGAGATAAACAGGTCAACGCGCTGGTCGCGCTCTTCAAAGCCGCGCAGAATCGACAGCATGATCGAAAGGGCAGCGCCGTCAAGCCAGTCGTCCGAGTCGACAACCTTGTAGTAGGTGCCCTGCGCCTCGCGCAGACCCGAAAGGACGGCAATACCGTGGCCGCCATTCTCCTGGTGCACCGCGCGGATGATTCCAGGATAACGGGCCTCCCACTCGTCGGCCTTGGCGGCCGTCTCATCCTTGGAGCCGTCGTCCACCACGATAATCTCGATATCGGTGGCATAATTGCTCCCCTCCAAGATGGAGGTAATGCAATGGTCCATGTCCTTAGCGGCGTTATACGAGGGAATACCGAATGTTATGACTTTATGCATGGCAGGCGATAATCTCATCCGAAAGATCGAGGGCGGAATTGGTCACGGCATCCATATCGTAGTAACGATACTCGGCCAGACGACCCACCGGGTGGAAGTTTGTCAGGTTCTGGACGCGCTCAAGATAGCGCTCATAGAGCTCACGGTTCTCGGGCTCAAGAATGGCGTAATACGGCGTCTCGCCCGAGCCGGGCGTATAGGCCTTGGAGTACTCCTTCATGATGGTGGTCTTGCCGGGCAAAACCTGACCGGTCATGTTCTTGAACTCGGTGATACGCGTGTAGTCCTCGCTCGTGGTGTAGTTGACGGTGCCCACGGGCTGGAACTGGTCCATATCAAGCGTCTCGAACTTCATATCGAGCGTGCGGTACGGAAGAGCGCCCAGGTCAAGGTCGAACAGCTCATCGAGCGGACCGGTATAGACGATCTCGCCGCCGTAGACCTTGCCGCCGATCTTGACGGTGGTCTCGTCGATCTCAAAGAGATCGCGGGCGTCCACGTCGCAGAACACGTCGATCAGGTCGTGGTCGAGCATATGCTCGAACAGCGCCGTGTAGCCGTCCTGCGGCATACCCTGGAAGGGAGCCTGCGGGAAATAGCGGTCATCGTCGCCCACAAAGACGGGAACGCGACCGGTGATCGAGGGATCGATCTGGTCGGGCGTCTGGCCCCACTGCTTCATGGTGTAATGCAAAAAGACGTTCTCGTAGACGTAATCAGCGACCTCGGCCAAGTCGGGGTCGTTCTTCTTACGCAGCTCCATAATGGGCACCTTGACATCCTTGCCAAAGGTCTCCACGAGCTTCTGATACAGCTCCTCGCCGCGCTCGTCACCAAAGGCGAGCTTGAGACTCGCGTGGTTGAAGGGCACGGGCATAAGGGTGCCGTTGATGTTGGCGAGCACCTTGTGCTGATAATCCGTCCACTTGGTAAAGCGCGACAGGAAATTGTGCACGCGCTCGTTAAAGGTGTGATAGATATGCGGACCGTACTCGTGGATCAGGATTCCGGCCTCGTCAGTGCAGTCATAGGCATTGCCCGCAATGTGGCTACGGCGCTCCAAAACGGCAACACGATAGCCGATGGTCTCGGCAAGACGGCGGGCGCAAACGGCACCGGCATATCCAGCACCGACGACAATCATGTCGTACGCGCCGGCGTTAAAGCCTTCAGGCAGGCCTGAGGTAATCTGCATCGATACTCCTTGTCAAAAGCCACGGGCTCGTTAGCTGGGCTTTTCTCGAACATTCTTCGAGACATATTTATCAGAGCGATTATAGCGCTAATGCGTCCTATAATGAGCTTGCCACACAAGGAAAGCTCAAGCACCGCGGCGTACAAATTTGAAAGGTAAACCCGCTAGCAGCGGGTTTATTCGTGAACAGCCGGGCGCCTGGAGCTTAGTGAAACGCTTGTAAGGAGTAACATGAGCGATTTCCTTAACCGTATGAAGTCTGCCGCCAAGGCCGACCTTAAGACGATCGTCCTGCCCGAGGGCGAGGATCCGCGCACCATCGTCGCGGCCACCAAGATCATCGAGGAGGGCCTGGCAAAACTCGTCATCCTGGGCAACCCCGACGAGATCAACGTTCCCGGCGCCACCGTCATCGATCCGCGCAATGCCGAGAAGCACGAGGAGTACGCGCAGAAGTTTGCCGAGCTCCGCGCCAAGAAGGGCGTCACCATCGAGCAGGCTCGCGCCCAGGTGATGGACGCCACCTACTTTGGCACCATGATGGTCAAGATGGGTGACGCCGACGGCCTGGTCTCCGGCGCCTGCCACTCCACCGCCGACACCCTGCGCCCCGCGCTGCAGATCCTTAAGACCGCCCCGGGTACCAAGCTGGTCTCGGCCTTCTTCGTGATGTGCACCGACACCCCGCAGTTCGGCACCGACGGTACGCTGATCTTCGCCGACTGCGGCCTCAACATCAACCCGTCCTCCGACGAGCTATCCGAGATCGCCATCGCCTCCGCTCACTCCTGGTCCACCTTTATGGGCAGCGTCGAGCCGCACGTGGCCATGCTCTCCTACTCCACCATGGGCTCCGCCGGCGGCGAGGTCGCCAAGAAGGTCCAGGAGGCCGTTAAGTTCTGCAAGGAGAAGGCTCCCGAGCTCGCCATCGATGGCGACCTGCAGCTCGACGCCGCCATCGTTCCCACCGTCGCCCAGCTCAAGGCCCCCGGCTCCTCCGTTGCCGGCAAGGCCAACGTGCTTGTGTTCCCCGATCTCGAGGCCGGCAACATCGGCTACAAGCTGGTCCAGCGCTTCGCCGGCGCCGACGCTTACGGCCCCATCCTGCAGGGCATCGCCAAGCCGGTTAACGACCTTTCGCGCGGCTGCTCTGCCGACGACATCGTGGGTGTCGTAGCCATCACCGCCGTCCAGGCTCAGATGGCTGAATAGCTTACATATCCCCTCGGGACCCTGCAGGGCAAAGCTCTGAAAACGTCCTCGGACATGCAAAGAGGCTCCGCTGCGCGCTTCGCGCGGCGGAGCCTCTTTGCGTCCTGCGGAATGTTTTCAGAGCTTTGCCCTGCAGGGTCCCTGCCGTCACGCAGCAGTCAGGGAATCTGGAGTGGGCGGCGGCTTGGCTACGAGCTGGGGCTGAGGATCTGAACGAATGGGTGACGTTGCTGGGAGCGCAGGCGTTGCCGGCGATGATCACTTTGGAACTGGAATTTCCGCCTGCTAGTAAAAAGGCCTCCGGGCTGTTGCTCTGGAGACCCTTTTGTCAATTACAGACGAATGCGTTAGTTGTTCTTGGTCAGACGCTCGACGTCGTGGGCGATCATGTATTCCTCGTCGGTGGGGATGACCATGACCGTAACGGCTGAACCGGCGGCGCTGATGACCTGCGGGCCGTTGCCCACGGCCTCGCGGTTCTTATTGTTGTCGATGCGTACGCCCAGCCACTCAAAGCAGTCGCAGAAGGCCTTGCGGATCGACCAGTCGTTCTCGCCGATGCCGGCGGTAAAGGTGATGGTGTCCACGCCCGCCATGGAAGCGATCATGGAGCCAGCCTGCTGCATGGCCTTGTAGGCGAACATATCGAAGGCGAGCAGGCAGCGCTCGTCGCCCTCGGAGGCGCGTGTACGGATGTCGCGGGCGTCGTTGGAGATGCCCGAGATGGCAAGCAGACCAGACTGCTTGTTCATCATGTCATCGACTTCCTGATAGCTGTAGCCGCCCTCGCGCTGGAGGTAGCACACGGTGGCCGGATCAATGGAACCGCAGCGAGTGCCCATCATCAGGCCGTCGAGCGGCGTGAGGCCCATCGTAGTGTCGCGGCACACGCCGTCCTCGATAGCAGCGAGCGAAGCACCGTTACCCAAGTGGCACGAAAGCAGACGGTGGCAGCGCGAACCCAGGATCTCCTTGGCCATCATCCACTCATAGCGGTGGCTCGTGCCGTGGGCGCCGTACTTGCGCACGTGGTACTTGTCGCACACGTCCTTGGGCAGCGCGTAGGTATAGGCGACCTCGGGCATGGTCATATGGAACGAGGTATCGAAGACCGCCACGTTGGGCAGCTCCGGATACTTCTCGCGGCAATATTCGATTGCCGCGGCCTCGCCGTAATTGTGCAGCGGGGCGAGCGGAGCAACCTCGAGGATCTTAGCCATGACCTCATCGTCGACGACCGCGGAATCATCGAAGTGCCAGCCACCCTGAACGATACGGTGGCCGATGCCATCGATCGTAAAGTCGGTCTTCTCGAGCTCCTCGAGCACGCGCGCAATGGCGCAGCGATGATCGGGAAAAGGAATCTCCTCGGTCTGCTTGGCACCACCGTTCTCGGAGTGGCCAAAGATGCCCATGTCCGAGCCGATACGCTCGCAGTTGCCCTTGGCGAAAACCTCGCGGGTATCGGTATCCAAAAGCTGATATTTAAGGCTCGAGCTGCCGGCGTTGACAACAAGTACGTTCATGAGACTCCTTTGCAGTGCGATACGGTCGG
>CAUBMI010000002.1 GCA_958436995.1 uncultured Collinsella sp. | reverse complement strand
GTCCACAGCGGCTCCTTAGCTGTTGGGCTACACGTGTATATAACCGGTAAGCACAATATATATACACTATGCACAGTTATGCAAGAGGCAAATAGGGATTGTCCGCGCGTTCATTCATCTCAATCTGTAACATCTGGAACCGATTTGGACGGTTACCTGTTACAGATTGAGATTTTGCTGGCGGGCCCCACCTGGTTGTCTCAATCTGTAACAACTGGAGAAGATTTTGGCTGCTAGATGTTATAGATCGAGACATTGGCCACCCGTCTATCCTTATATCTCAATCTGTAACAGATGGACCCGTTTTGAGTGGCCAGATGTTACAGATCGAGATCTTTCTGGGACGTCCACCTGTTTGTCTAAATCTGTAACAGGTAGAGGTTCAAAAACCGTCTAGATGTTACAGATCGAGACAAACTGCTGCGGAGTGCCGCCATCGACTGCTACCCTAGGCCCCAACTGATGAATTTGTCCTGATAGGTGCCCTGCTGCAGCATTTCGCGGCTACAATAGTACGGTTACAACGACGTAATGCACTCAATGCAAGAAAGGATCCGCATGGCAAGCCTGTCGGATGAAATCTCGTCGCGCCGCACATTCGCGATCATCAGCCACCCGGACGCCGGTAAGACCACACTTACCGAGAAGCTGCTGCTCTATACCGGCAGCATCCAGACCGCCGGCTCGGTCAAGGGCAAGAGCTCGGCCAAGCATGCCGTCTCGGACTGGATGGACATCGAGAAGGAGCGCGGTATTTCCGTTACCTCCTCGGTACTGCAGTTCACCTATAACGGCGCCTGCGTCAACATCCTCGATACCCCCGGCCACCAGGACTTCTCGGAGGACACCTACCGTACCCTTATGGCTGCCGACGCCGCGGTCATGGTCATCGACGGTGCCAAGGGCGTCGAGGCCCAGACCAAAAAGCTCTTTAAGGTCTGTACGCTGCGCCATATTCCCATCTTCACCTTTGTGAACAAGCTCGACCGCGAGGCTCGCGATCCGTTTGAGCTCATGGAAGAGATCGAGAACGTCCTGGGTATCAATACGTATCCCATGAACTGGCCGATCGGCAGCGGCCGCAACTTCCGCGGCGTGTTCGATCGTCAGACCCGTCGCGTCATTGCCTTTGAGGGCGACGGCCACGCCAACGCCACCAAGAAGGTCGCCGAGGTCGAGGCCGAGCTGGGCGATCCGGCCATGGACGAGCTCATTGGCGAGGAGAACCACAAGAACCTGATGGACGACATCGAGCTGCTCGATGGCGCCGGTGACGAGCTCGACCTGGATGCCGTGGCCTGCGGCAAGCTGAGCCCGGCGTTCTTTGGCTCGGCACTCACCAACTTTGGTGTGGAGCCCTTCCTTAAAGAGTTCCTGCGTCTGGCCCCGACGCCGCGCGCCTATACCGATACACTCACCAGCGAGCCGGTCGCGCCCGCCGAGAACGACTTTAGCGGCTTCGTGTTTAAGATCCAGGCCAACATGGACAAGAACCATCGCGATCGCATTGCCTTTGTGCGCATTTGCTCGGGCAAGTTCGAGCGCGGCATGGATGCCTTCCATGTGCAGGGCAACCGCAAGCTCAAGCTGGCTACGGGCACCTCGATGATGGCCGACGATCGCGCCATCGTGGACGAGGCGTACGCCGGCGACATCGTGGGCCTGTTCGATCCCGGTATCTTTAGCATCGGCGACACCGTGTGCTCCGGCAAGCGCCACGTGCAGTATCCGCAGATCCCGACGTTTGCCCCCGAGATGTTTGCCCGCATTACGCAGGTCGACACGCTCAAGCGCAAGCAGTTTGTGAAGGGCATGGAGGAGCTTGCCCAGGAGGGCGCCATCCAGATCTTCCGCGAGCTGGGTGCCGGCATGGAGAGCGTCATCGTGGGCGTGGTCGGCGTGCTGCAGTTTGAGGTACTCGAGCGCCGCCTCAAGGCCGAGTACCGTGTTGAGGTTCGTCGCCAGCCGCTGCCCTATACGGACATCCGCTGGATCCAAAACGACCCCGACACCATCGATATCCCGGGCCTTTCGCTCACGCGCGATACCCTGCGCGTCGAGGACATGCGCGGCGGCAAACTGCTGCTGTTCACGAGCCCGTGGAACGTGGACTGGGCTACCGACCACAACCCCGACCTTGTCCTGTCGGAGTTCGGCAACGTAACGTTTTAGCGCACCGGCGCGGTGATCCTGTGGGGCCGCCGCGCCGTTTGCTTGCCTGCCGCCGCGTGAGCGGCTATCATACCCACCGTCGTCTCAAGACCGGGGCGTCCGAGCAGTTCGGGTCCGATATCCTGCTCGTTAAACCTAAAACCAAAGGAGTACATAATGATCAAGAAGGTCATGGAGGACTACAAGGTCCTGTTGCGGAGCATTCCCGCGGCAACGGTTTCGCTGTTTTTCGTGAGCGTCATCATGATGAACTTGCTGGCCAACAAAGAGCTTATCAGCCTGCCATATCTGGCGCTCGACTGCGGCTTTGTGGTGAGCTGGGTTTCGTTTTTGTGCCAGGACATGATCTGCAAGCGCTTTGGCGCCAAGGCATCCATCAAAATCTCTATCCTCGCGCTGCTGGTCAACCTGGCCGTGAGCCTGTGCTTTTGGGCATGCTCGCTCACGCCTGGCATGTGGGGCGCCTACTATGACACGGGCATGATCGAGGTCAACACCGCCCTTAACGCCACCATCGGCGGCACCTGGTACGTGGTGCTGGGCTCTTCGCTCGCCATGCTCGTTTCTGCCGTGGTTAACTCCACGCTCAACCAGTCGCTCGGCCGTATGCTCAAAAAGAATAACTTTGCGAGCTTTGCCTTCCGCTCCTATGTGTCCACGGGTGTTGGCCAGTTTATCGACAACCTGGTCTTTGCCATTGTGGTGAGCCACACGTTCTTTGGTTGGACCTGGGTACAGGTCCTTATGTGCTCGCTGACCGGCGCTGTTGCCGAGCTGCTGTGCGAGGTCTTCCTGAGCCCCGTGGGCTACAAGGTCGTGCGTGGCTGGGAGCGTGAGAATGTGGGCGCCGAGTACCTCGAGCGCCACGCAATCGCCTAAGGAGCAAGTATGCGGGTTTTGATCACGGGTGCTTCGGGTGGTATTGGAGCCGCGTGCGTGCAGCGCTTTTTGGACGAGGGTCACGAGGTCGTGGGCTTTGATCTGCTGCCGGCGGCAGTCGAGCACGAGCGCTATCGCCATCTGATCGTCGATGTCCGCGAGCCGGATTCGTTTCCAGACGAGCTTGAACCCCAGGTGATCGTGAACGTTGCCGGCACGCAGGATTCGGCCGACGATATTGCCGCCAACCTGTGCGGCACCATCAACGTGACCGAGCGCTATGCCTTTGTGGGGGAGGGGCTTGCCGCCAAGCCGGCGCCGGCCATTACATCCGTGGTCAATGTGGGGTCGGCGAGCGGGCATACGGGATCGGAGTTTCCCGCCTATGCCGCCAGCAAGGGCGGCGTTATCGCCTACACCAAGAACCTTGCAAACCGCTTGGCGCCGCAGGCCATCGCCAACAGTGTGGACCCGGGCGGCGTTATCACGCCGCTCAACCGTTGCGTGATGGAAGACGAACACCTGTGGAACCAGATTATGGAGCTCACGCCGCTTAAACGCTGGGCCACCGCCCAAGAGATCGCCGAGTGGATCTACTTTGTGGGCGTGACCAACCGGTTTATGACCGGGCAGAGCCTGCTGATCGATGGCGGCGAGGCCGGCCGCACCCAGTTTATCTGGCCCGAGTAACAAAACGCGCCCGATGGCAATTGCCGTCGAGCGCGTTTTTGCATCATTAATAGCCAACTTTAGCTGAGTATTATCTCTGTAAAGTGCCTATGAGCTGGTAGACTGAACCGCGAAATAAAAAAGGGGGCATATTGGGGCTGTTCGGTTCACACGAGAAGCGCGACGCGGACCGAGCGCGTCGACTGTTTGAAGAGGCGCTTGCGCAGCAAGGGCCCAACGTTGCGCTGGTCTTGCGCGCCAGCGACTGTCTTCCGCTCTATATCACCCCAAATTTTGAACGCATCTTTGGTGTATCGCCCGATCGTATTAGCGACGACATCGAGACGCTGTACCGCTTTATTCCCGATAGCGACCGTGTTCGCATACAGCGACAGGTGAGGGACTGGGACCACGCGACTCCGCTGAATCTCCTGTGCTCCTACTATGCGCCCCATGGAGAAAAATCGCAGCTCAGCATTAGGTTTACGATTGCGCTCATTCAAGACGGCACGCAGTACCTGGTTTCTGCAGTCGATGTAACGACCGAAAACGAGCGTATCGCCAAGGCAGAGTCCGAGCGCGATCGCGCCATCGAGACCGCCAACGCGCGTACAGACTATATGAACCAGATGAGCCACGAGATCCGCACGCCGCTCAATGGCATCGAGGGCATGATTTCGCTTGCCCGCGAGCATCATGCGGATGAGTCTCGCCTGATGGATGACTTGTCTCGTGCCTCGCAGCTTTCGGCCTACCTGCTTTCGCTTATCAACGACATGCTCGACATGAGCCGCCTCAACAGCGGGCGCGTGCGCCTTGACGATGCGCCGTTTGATATGCGTCTGTTTGCCGACGAGATCGAGCGCATGTTTAGCTCGCAGGCAGCCGACAAAGGGCTTGCGTACTCGGTCAATCTGGAGGACTGTGAAAACGTTTTTGTCGTGGGCGACCGCATGCGCCTGTCACAGATCGTCATCAACTTTATCTCCAACGCGGTCAAGTTTACCGAGCAGGGCGGCAGCGTTACCGTAACCCTGCGCGAGATGTACCGGGCAGACGGCGGCGTGAGCTATATGCTGCGCGTGCGCGACACAGGCAAGGGTATGGATCCGCGCTACGTCAGCAAAATCTTTAAACCGTTTGAGCAGGAAGACCGCACTATTGCTCGCCGCTACGGCGGAACGGGTCTGGGCATGGCCATTACGAGCGCGCTCGTCGACCTGATGGACGGCGAGATCGTCGTCGATACCGAGCCCGGTCGCGGCTCAACGTTTTCGGCCTACATTCCGCTGCGACTGGCCACGTCGGAGCAGATCGAGGACCTTAAACGTAAGGAGCAGACCCTCGAGACGGCGCGCGATTCCATTGACTTGTCGTTTACCTATCAGTTTGAGGGCAAGCGATTCCTGTTGGCCGAGGATAACGAAATCAATGCCATGATCGTGATTGAGTTGCTGGCAAGACGAGGCGCGGCGGTCGATCGTGCCGAAAACGGCCAGGCGGTCGTTGAGCGATTTCGGAGCATGCCCACGGGCACGTACGATGCGATCCTTATGGATATTCAGATGCCCGTGCTCAACGGTTGGGAAGCGGCGGAGCAGATTCGAGGACTTAATCATGAGGATGCCACCGTCATTCCCATCATTGCGCTTTCCGCCAATGACTACACCGAGGATGTTGAGCGCTCGCGCAGCGTGGGCATGAACGGACATGTGGGCAAGCCCATCGATCTGAACGTTTTGAAAGCACAGCTGGCGGCCGCGACGGCCGAGGCGGCTTACCGAGGAAATGAGTAACCGTGATTGTCGAACAGTCCAACAGCATCATCAACGAAGTGAGCCGCGCCCTGCTGGGCAAGCGCGATGTGATCGAGAAAGCTCTCATGGCCATCTATGCCGGCGGCCACATCCTGCTGGAGGATGTGCCCGGTACCGGCAAGACGACGCTGGCTCTGGCTCTTTCGCGTGCACTGGGTCTGGACTTTAAGCGCGTGCAATTTACGCCCGATACGCTGCCCTCGGACATTACGGGCTTTACGATGTTCGACCGCGACGCCGGCGTGTTTCGCTTTGTGTGGGGCGCCGTCAACTGCAACATGCTGCTGGGCGACGAGATCAACCGTACCAGCGCAAAGACGCAGTCGGCCCTGCTCGAGGTTATGGAAGAGCGCGCGGTGACTATCGACGGGCAGACGCATCAGGTCCCGCGTCCCTTTGTGTGTATCGCAACCGAGAACCCGGTGGGCTCGGCGGGCACGCAACCGCTGCCCGATAGCCAGCTCGATCGCTTTATGGTTCGTCTGTCCGTTGGCTATCCGTCGCGCCAGGACCAGATCGATATCCTCAAGGCCCGTCGCTATGTCAACCCGCTCGACGACATTAAGCCCATGGTTGCCTGCGATGATCTGCTCGATATCCAAAACTACCTGGGCAATGTACAGGTTGCCGACACGGTGCTGGATTATATCGTCCGCCTGTGCGAGGAGACCCGTAATGACGATCTTGTCGAGCTGGGCGTGAGCCCCCGCGGCATTATCGCGCTCACCCGCATGGCGCGCGCCTGCGCATTGATTCGTGAGCGCGACTATGTGGTGCCCGAGGACGTGCGCGAGGTATTTAAGGCTGTTTGCGCCCACCGTCTCGTTTTACGCCCCCAGGCGCGTATTGAATCGATTGGCGCCGCCGACGTCCTCGACCGCATCCTCGCTGCCGTTCCCGCCCCGTCTATGGGTCAGGTTCGCGGCCGCTCGTAGCGGATCGTTTACCCTTTGCGTCCTACGTTACGCCCATGATTGCCAACAAGATTACCTATATCGTGTCCGTCGCGCTCCTGCTCGCCACGTTTGTGTTTGCCGCCAATGCGGCCGCGCTCGCTGCTGCCGCGGCGTTGATCGCCATGCCCGTGATTACGGTGGCGGCGTGCCGTTCGAGCGTTGCCCTGCTCAAGCTTAGCTTTGAGCTTCCCCGGTCGTGTGTTGTCAACGCGCCTCTTGTATTGCGCATCACACTGGATCGCCCGCTTATGTTTCGCGGTCGTATGGAGCTGTCGTTTTCGGTTTATAACCAGCTGACGGGAGCGCGGACAGTCTATCCCGTAAGTCTTGCCCCCGCGACGGGCAGGCCCGCTTTGTTTGAGCTGGAGCTCGATTCGACCGTCTGCGGTGCGCACACGATTACCCTTGACACCGCGCGCCTGGTCGATGAGATGGGCTTTACGTCGCTTGCTCTCGAGAATGCAGACTTTCATGGGTTGTTTACGGTCTATCCCGAGGTGCTCGACATCCAGGTTGTTCCTAACCAAAGTGCTTCTGCCGGTCTTGAGGGCACGAGCTACGATCCCCATCGAAGCGGCCAAGATGCCTCCGAGGTCTTTGACATAAGGCCCTATCACGAGGGTGATGCCGTTAAGTCGATTCACTGGAAGCTGTCGACGCGTTTTGACGGCATGCTGGTGCGCGAGGCTTCGCGCCCACAAGACCACGCTATTGCCATCTTGTTTGGTGCGTTTGCGTGCGACTTTGAGCACGCAAGCCACGCTGAGGTTCTTTCTGCGGTGCTGGGTTTTACCGCATCGATATCGCTGGCGCTTATACGTCAGGGATACCATCATGTGGTCGTGGCTGCCCCCGAAGGCTCTTTGGCTGTCTATCCCGTTGATGACCGACGTGGGTTCAATAGGATGCTTGATGCTTTGACGGCAACGCCGCTTGGCCCTGCCTATCCAACATCGCACGAGCACTATGCCAAGCTCGTGGCAGCAAAGGGCATTGGCAAAACGGTGCTGGTAACGGTGGGCGTCGATGAACAGGCCTATATCGAGATAGGCCGTCTGACCGATCTATCGGTACTCCATGTGTCGGATTCGGTCGAGTCGTATAGCATCGAGCACGGAGCCAACTACATCATCACGCATTGCCCGGTATCGAGTGATTCGGCCCGTATCAAGAGTCTGGAGCTCTAAGATGAACTTTGTGACTCTTACCTCGACGGAGCGCATCGCTTCGAATGGTCGCGTTGTTGCTATGTTCCTGTCGGTGGCTCCCGCGGTTTTATTGTCTGCGGGCTTCTGCTGCACAATTGCTCGGTGCCTGAGTGCAACGTACATGGGGATAATGCTGGCCGTTGCCGTTGGCGTGGCCGTTGCGCTGGGCGCTTTGGGCGTTTTGATGGCTTCGAAAAAGGCTCCCCTCTGGATTGCCTTGGCTGCGGCGTCCGTAGCGCTTTTATGCGCGCTCTTGATTCCTTCGGCACGCTGGGGCTTCTATGCGTGCGTCAATACCGTTATCGCTCGCGTCAACTCGATCTGTGAACTGTATATTCCATTGGTGGCAGACGCCGGTCTGCTGTGTGAAGCCGTGTCGCTGGCGGTGCTCGCCGGCATGTTTGCCGGCTCACTCGCCTGGCTTTTTGCCAACTTGAGCGTTTCGTGGCCCACGCTCTTAATCATCGTTATCTGCGGCTCGGCTTCCATGGCGCTGCAGCTTGGTGATTCTGCGATGTCTATGACGCTGGGTGTTGCGGGCTGGCTTGTCCAGTGCCGTGCTGACGAGTTGCGGGGCTCTACGGTAGGTTTGCCCCAGGTTCTATTTGGTCTTGGCGGCCTGTGCGTTGCATGCGGCGTTCTCTTTGCACTGACCGTTGCCCTTGTACAACCTCTTCCCGCGTTGTCCGCCCTGTCGGCGTCTGCCGTCAGAGCAGTCCAGGGCGTTCGATTTGGGGACGATTCGCTGCCCGAGGGCGACCTTTCGCAAGCGGCGGACATGAACGAAGGCGAGTCCACGACGCTGTCGCTTGCCGCCAGCAAGACGCTCGGCGACGACCTGCTCATGAAGGGTTTTGTGGGCACGACGTTTGATGGCATGTCTTGGGGGCGCGGCGACTGGATGTCCTACGAGGGCGAATGGTCCGGCATGCGTGAATGGCTGCGTCAGAACGGTTTGACGGTAGCCGAGCAACGCGCCGCGTTTGATACCGAGACCGAGCGTGAGGGCGGCGAGCCTGTCGAGGCGGTTGAGATTTCAGTCAATGCCTCGGGCGCCAACCGCAGATACACCTATGCTCCCTATACACTGCGCTCGCTGAGCGGTGCCGACGCAATGTTGACGGGCTCGACGATGCTAAGCATGGACCTTTTGCCGTCCAAAACATACAGTGTGACCGTCGATAACGTGCCATCAGATGACGTCATTGCAGATTCGAGCTGGCTGGCGTCCTCCAAGAGAGACTATGCAAAAAGCGAGCGGGTATACGCCGCTTTCGTTCGCGATAAGTACCTGGACGTTCCCGAAGAGGAGCGGGATGCCGTTAATACATACCTGTTCTCGAGCGACAGCTGGGATGCTGGGGCGAATGTTTCGGATACAGCCGTGATCAGTCGCGTGCGCACGATGTTGGCTTCGCTTGCGGGGCAGACGGATAACCCGCCAACCTATACGGGGGCGACGTCGTTTGTCGCGTGGTTCTTGGGCACGGCGCACGAGGGCAACTCTGCCTACTTTGCCACGGCGGCGACGCTCGCGTTTCGATCTCAGGGAATTCCCGCGCGCTATGTCGAGGGCTATCGGGCAGCAGATGATCAGCTGGCCGCTGCTGTTGGGGCAGGCGTGGCGCTCAACTTGACGGCTGCCGATGCGCACGCGTGGACCGAGATCTACCTTGACGGTCAGGGATGGACGCCCGTGGAGGTCACCCCTGGATACTATAGCCAGACGCTCGATGCCGATAAGATTATCGATGTGGGCGAGGCATGGAGCAACGGCGCCAACGATAAGACGCTCGATGCGGGCTCGGTCGCAGGACAGGCCGAGGATAAGCATCGCGAGGATGAGCCGGTAATGCATAACATTCCCGTTGTGGCCAAAGTTGGGGTCGGTTTGATCGGCACGGCGATTGCCGCCCTGCTCGCTCTGTTTGTTCGCAGGTTTGTCTTGCGCGCTCGGCGCACGCGGGCTATCGAGAGTGATGAGCAGGATATATGCGTGCCGGCACTCTACGGCTATCTTGCCCTTGTGATGAACCAAAGCGGTCTCGACGCCTTTGACGAGACCAAGCCGCTCGATTGCCTGGATGCCTTTGCTGCAGTGTTCCCCCAGATTGACCCGTGGGAATACCGTCGAGCGATTCGACTTCATCAAGCTTATGCGTTTGGTGGCCGCCAGCTTAAACCGAACGAGTTGCGCACGCTCCGACGTTTTACCGAACGCCTGCATCGGAGCATGCCGGCTCCGCAAACTGTTATTGAACGCTTCCGCCGCTACATGCTGCACGCGTTGTAGAGGGAGTAGGTCTACGTGTTTTCTAAATATCCTCAACATATGGCTTCGCACAAGAACGCGGCGTCGGCCAAACTAAAAGGCCCGCGGAATGCGTCCGCGCGCGTTCAGCATGCCGCCAAAAAAATGTATCGCGCCAAGCCTTTGGCTGCAACGCGCGTTGTGGCGGCGGTTTCGGTTGCTGCGGTCGGCGTATTTGGCGCGGTCGCCTTTGAGTTGGCTCAGAGTAATCTGAGCTTCGATCCTTCGGGGTATATCGCTGCATACAGTCACGGTGACGCGGAGTCCGGCGAGGCGTATCGGATCAGTCCGCTCTCGACGGATGCCGAGGCAAATCGTCATGACGAGGATAGCGACAGCCGGGATACGAGCGCACGTGAGCAGCAGGCGCGGCTCGATAATGCGCAGGGACAGGTAAATCTGACGGGGCAAAGCGGCACGACCGCCTACAACGTTACCGGCAGCGCCGATGGAACGGGCGTAGGAGTTGCGGGTGGTTCGGGCAGCGGCGCGGGCGGCGCTGGCGGCTCGGGAGGCGGGCAAAACGTTCCCGTTATCAATGCGGGCGGAGCATCTGGCGGCAATGCCGGCGGCGGTGCGGGCGGTAACGGCGGTAGTGGCGGCTCGGCCACCTCGACGGCCAATTCCTACAAGTATCTTCTTGCGGACCCCGCGCCCCAAAAGGGTGCCCCCATGGGAGATACAACGTTCTTTACGCAGTTTAACGGTGCGGCCGGATTCATCGATCCCGTTAACGTGCAGATTTCACCCATGGAGGATGCAATCTACGATGGGCAGATGCTCGACGCCTGGACGCTGTTCTGCGCCATGGATGTCCACTGGAGTGACGACAAGGGCCTCTACTATCTTGCCTGCACCAAGGACGAGTTCGCCTCGTTTCCGTATCTCCGCATCGACTCGTGGACCAATGCCGCGGGCGAGAAGAATCCGGCGCTGTGCTCGAGCCAGCCGCTCACGGTAAGCGTCTCGCTGCGCTTGTCGCAGGATACGGCGTGGACGACGCGTAACGTTACCATCCAACCGGCGCGGTCGCGCCTGTTTGTGGTCGGCCAGCCCGATTCGATGGGCCAGCGAAGCGTGATTTGGAGCACGCTGAGCTCCAAGGAGAACCTGCTGGGTGTCAACACACAAGAAGCCTTTATGAAGCAGGCGGGCCATGTCGATTCGGAGGGCTACCTCAATGCCTTGTTGCTGGGGTGGCGCGAGAACGAGGCGGCCGTCCCGTATTTCTACACGCTGACACCCGGTCGCCATGTGGTGGTTCCCGGCGACGTCGTGTCCATCGGCCCCGCCTACAAGGTGCGTTTTCAGGGTTATGCTCTCGACGAGGACTATCGCTTTGACGACGACCCTACCAGCCTCAATAACTCACGCCTGCAGACGCTTGTCGATGTGGATGAGTCGGTCGTGTCGGTCGATGGCGGGGGCGAGACGCTCAGCGTTCCGCAGGGTGTGCAGGCGGTCGACGCCTATACCGACAGTCGTCAGCGTGAAGTCTTTACGTGGCAGATCAACAATCTAGAGCTACCGTCCTCGGTGTACTACGTCAACGTCAATGCGGGCTTTCAAGTGCTCGATGCCTACCGTGTCGCGTCGGATAACCCCGTCTATGCCGCAACGGATGAGGGTATCTTGACCTCTCGCGATGGCAAGGAGTATCTGGGCGTTCCCTACCATACGCGCGAGCTCGATGTTCCCGCCGATATTGCCCATGTCGTCATTCCCGATCGCAATAAGCTCGATCGTATTGTTCTGCACGCGTCCAAAGAGGGCGAGTTGCCCCAGATTGACGTGAGTAAGCTGCAGGACTGTACCCTGGTCGTTGACGATGCCGCGCTGCTCGATTTTATTACCGAGCACGCGGACGAACTAGAGAATGCCTACGGCGTATACGTGTCGCCCGCGACCAACCCCAGTGTCCAACTCACGTACTCACAGGGGCTGGTGTACAACATTAATTCGCAGCTCGAAAGCGACCTGTGCTATGTGCTCGATACGGGTTCCAATATTGCCCTGGTGCAGATTTCCAACACCATCAAGAAGGGTGCCTTTGCGGGCAACACGTCGGTTGACACGCTGGTACTCATGCCGTGGTTTGACGATAAGGTGACGCTCGAGGACGGCAGTCTTGAGGGCGGTTCCGTGCGGACCATCGTGTGCGCAACCGACGAGCAGGTCGCGTATGTCGAGCAGCATAAGGCTGCTGCCGGTGCACCCGATGCGCGCGTGATCAAGATGAGCCTGTCTCAAGATGGGTACTTGTATTACGCCAACGCCGACAAGACGATTTTGCTGTCCGCTGCAGGCGATGAGGATGGCAACCTGTCCGCGACCTTTGACGGCACCTTGCTTACGGATGGCGGCAAGCAGCTCCAAGTAGATTCCATCGCACCGTATGCTTTCTCGGGCGATGCGGAGCTCAGGTTTGTCAATCTGGGCGAGAAGACGAGTGCCATCGGCCGTAACGCGTTTGAGAACTGCCAAAACCTTCAAGGTGTGTTTATCGGCACGCCTGATAGCATCGAGGTGGGGGCGGATGCCTTTAAGGGCTGCACGGGCCTGGGCTTTGTGGCGTCGCGTGCTAAAAAGGCTGTCTTTGCCACGACCGAGAATCCCAATCCGGCCGGCTGCACCTGGTATGCGCCCGATGGCGAGCTGCAGGGCTACGACAGCCGCTTTGTCACTGTCGACGGCATTTACGATTTTGCTTGCGATGCCCAAAGCGACGACGCGTCCCTTCTCTACGGCTATTACGATGGCGACGAGGAAGGCAAGCCAAGCATCCTGCTCGGTGCGCCCTCGATGCTCAACGGTACGATTGAGCTGCTGCCGAGTACGATTGAGATCTTTGGCGGCTATTCCTTGTCTGGCGCCAAGGACCTGCCTGGTGCCTTTGAGGGGACCGGAGGCGCGTGGGATGTCGATTGGGCTTCGGCTCCCAAGCTGGCATATATCGATCGCTATGCCTTCAGGAATTCCGGCATCGCCGGCGACCTGAACATCGATCTTCCCGATAACGATATCTACGTCGGCGTGTCGGCGTTCGAAGGCTGTACGAATCTTGTCTCGGCGTCTGTGCACGCGGCAACGATCGAAATCAGCGATCAGGCATTCATGGACTGCCCGAGGCTCGCGAGTGCATCGTTTGTGGCGGATACCAATGGCGACTACGACGCAGCTACGGGTGCGGGCTCTCGAAACTACCTGGCGTCATCGGTGTTTGGCAACGATGCCAACTTTACGAACTTGACGGTCGGCGCCGGTATCGCGACGCTGGGCTATCCGTCGCCAGGTGTGGGCTTCTTCTTGGACGGCGCAACCGATGTCCAAGAGGAGGCCAGCCGCATTCGCCTGTCGGTGCCCAGTGGCATGGAGCAGGACTATCTCAATGCATGGGTCTACGGACTCATTGGCTACGACGACTACGACACGTATTATGGCGTTGTGGAATTTGGCATGCTCTCCGATTGGTTTATGGGGGAGGGTCCGGAGCCGACGGCCGATGCGGTTAGGGCGCAGATGGCTCAGAACCTATTGGAGCCCGAGAATCGCCTGCGAACCATGATGGGGCTGCCGCTGGTCGAGGCTTCTACGGTAATACAGGCGGGTGGCGATGCGGCCGAGAGCCATGAATGGGAGATAGAGGACAACGGTGACGGTACTGCCACGCTGGTCTCGGCGCCGTCTGATATCGAACGGGCCGATTTAGCGAGTGTGTTGACGGGACCGACCGTAATCGACTCGAACGCCTTCTCGCACTGTTCGAACCTCACCGAGATTGCACTGTGCGATAAGGTGGTCGGCATCCAGAGCGGTGCGTTTGCGGGCTGTAGCGGCGTGACGGTGACGCTGCCTACTGGCTGTCCGCTGCCGGAGTTGCTGGGCGGGATGGAGAGCATGCCGTTCTCGTTTGGCGGCAACGTAGTGCTCGATATCGCCGAGGCCGATCGCGAATCGCTGCTCAAGACGTGGCCTCGTCAGATGCTGGGGGTTGCTACAGACGACGAGGAGGCCGACTATGTCGAGAGCAAGTGGTTCGGCAACGTCAATATGGATACGTTTGAGTCGCCGACGTTCGATGTGCTCAATAAGGCAGTAAATGAGCCCATCATGGAGTGCGAGAATCGCTTGCGTTCGCTGTTGGGCATGGAGGCCATAAGCGATATCGGCGAGTTCGGCGACCCCATTGATATCAATAAGTATCCGCAATATTGGATCGCCGGCTAGGCGGGTTATGAAGCGAGGCAGCCCCAGTCGATGGGGCTGCTGCCGTTTTGCTCGAGCAACTCGTTGGCAGTGGAGAAGGGGCGCGACCCCATAAAAGCGGGGAGTTCTGCCGTGGCGCGATTTGCCGAAAGCGGCGAGGGGTGCGTAGAGGCTAAACAGAACTTGCTGCTTTCCCTGCCCGCGCCGGTCGCGGCGAGCTTGCCCTCGACCATCTGCTGGGCAAAGCGGCCCCATGCCAAAAAGACGACCGGCTGGGGCAGCTGGCAGCAACGTTCGATAACGTAGTCGGTGAGCGTGCTCCAGCCCAGCTTGGCGTGTGAGTTCGCGGCATGCTCGCGCACGGTGAGCGTCGTGTTGAGAAGCAGGACGCCCTGCTGCGCCCAGGGGGTTAGGTCTCCCGTGGCGGGAATGGGGCAGCTCAGATCGGCGTTGAGTTCCTTATAGATATTGCGTAGGCTCGGCGGCAACTTGGTTTGCGTCGCAGGCACCGAGAACGACAGCCCCATGGCCTGGTTGGGCCCGTGATAGGGGTCTTGGCCCAGGATGACGGCCTTGACCTGGTCGGCCGGCGTGTAGGCGAGGGCATTGAGGATGTCGTCTTGTGCCGGGTAGATGGTCTGCTCGGCACGCAGAAGGGCGATGCACTCGAGCAGCTGGTTCGTAGCGTTACGTACCGGCTGCGGCGCATCGCCCAACCAAGTTGCTATGTTGCGGTCGCGAGTTGCAGCGTCCATGGAACTCCCTTAGGGCAGATGCTTTGTCGGCATCTATTGTAAAGGCGTCAGAGACCTTTATGCCGCGGCTGTATGAGGAGTGGGGTCTACGAGACGTGCTCGGGCGCTGCCGCCATATGAGCATGCCCATGTGCGCGAAGGAGCGGAAGCTCGACAGTTGCCACCATGACGCCGGTGAGGATGAGGGCGGCGCCAAGGAAGGCGATGGGGCTCAGGACCTCGCCGACCAGGAAAAACGAGAAGACGGCGGAGCAGACCGGCTCGAGCGAGAAGGCGAAGCCAGTGGTTTCGGCAGGTACGTGGGGCTGCACGAGCGTCTGGGTGATAAAGCCGTAGGCAGAGCAGATGAGTGCGAGCGCAACGATAACGACGATCTCGCTCGGCGTGCTGGGAAGCGTGAAGCCGCCAAAGGTAAATGCGGCGATACCCGAGAACAAGCCGCCGAAGCCCAGCTGCCAAACGCCCAGAGCCAGCGGATCGACTTCTTCGACAAAGCGCTTGGCGATGATAATGTGGCCGGCATAGATAAAGGCCGAGAGCAGCATGATGATCGCGCCGGGATTCAGGCTGGTAAAGTCGGCGCCCGAGAGCAGCAACATGCCGCAGGTGACGATGGCGGTGCCGATGAGCACCTTGCGCTCGGGAGCGCGACGCAGCAGGGCCGCGTTGGCAAACGGCACGATTACGACCGTCAGGCTCTGCAAAAAGCCGGCGGTGGAGGCGGAGGTGAGGCTGGAGCCCAGGCACATGCAGGTGATCTCGGTTGCCATGATGGCGCCGATGATGGCGGCGCGGACCATCAGGTCACGGTTGATGCGCACCGCGTGCTTGTGGAAGAGCAGCAGGCAGGCCGCAAAGGCGATGATGCAGCGCAGCGCGACGATGCTCGTGGCATTCATGCTGTTCATGCCGATCTTCATGAGGGGGTACGAAAAGCCCCATGCGACGGGAACGGAAAATGAGAGCGCGATTGCTTTTTTGCGATCCATGGGACTCCTTTTGTTACAGAACGGTTTCGCAAAAAGGATTCTGCTCCCAGATATGGATGTAGTAAAGCGAATGTATCTTCAGTATGATTAAGAAGTACTAATGTTGGAAGAAAAAGCCCTGGCAAAACGTTTTACGGCTACATCGATGTGGAGGCACGATGGCATCGCGGTATCAGATTGTATGTATGGTGGTCGATTGCGGCAGCCTGAAACGTGCCGCCGACGAGCTGGGCTATACGCAAAGCGCGGTGAGCCAGGCCGTCAAGGCGCTCGAGCGCGAGCTGGGCACCACGATTATCGAGCGTGGCAAGCAGGGCGTCTCGCTTACGCGCGACGGCAAACAGTATCTGCCGTATCTGCGCCAAATCGTAACTGCCGAGGCCGAGCTTGAGGGCAAGCGCCAGGAGTTGCTGGGGCTTTCGTCGACCGAAATTCGCATTGCGACGTTTACCAACGTGAGTCGTACTGTGTTGCCGCGTGTGATCCGCGACTTTGGGGCCCTGCATCCGGGCGTGCGCTTTACCCTCAAGCAGGGCGATTACACGCGCAATGCCCAGTGGGTGCACGATGGCGTGGTCGACTTTTGCTTTACAGCGCGTGGATTTACCGAGGGGCTCGAGAAACGCGTGGTCTATCACGACGAGCTGGTGGCGCTGTTGCCAGCCGTCCATCCACTGGCGGCAAAGGAAAAGGTGACGCTTGCCGACCTGGCGTCCGAACCGTTTGTGCTGCTGGATGAGGGCGAGCAGAGCCTGGTGCTCGATGCATTCGCGGCGCACGGGCTGTCCCCGCACGTGACAAGTGAGGTTACCGACGACTACACCATTATGGCGATGGTGGAGGAGGGCCTCGGCGTGAGCATGCTCTACCGGCGTACGGTCGAGGGCATGCAGGCTGATATTTGCGTGCGTCCCATCGTGCACGCTCCCTCACGCGACGTCGTGGCAGCCTGGCGCAGCTGGGATACCATGCCGATCGCCACGAGGCGCTTTATCGACTACATGAGCTCACATATCGTGAGCTAGTTGCCGATGCGCCACCTTGTTGTATGTGTCTAGCGCGCCCCAGTCTTGGCTTGCGCCAGACGATAGGTGCGTGCCGGATGGCAGAGCAATACCGCCACGACCATAAAGAACGCTGTGGTGCCCAGGCTGATGGGGTAGACCATCATGATGTTCGCAAAGGTGCGGAAGTGCGGGAACACGCAGAACACCCAATAGAAGCGGATGCCGCAGACGCAGATCATGGTGATGAGGGCGGGCATGAGCGAGATGCCAAAGCCGCGCAGATAACCGGACATGTTTTCGTAGAACATGCTAAAGGCGTACGCCGGGAAGATCGAACACACGCGGATATAGCCGATCGAGACGATGTTGGGGTCGCTGTTGAACAACGCCAGGATCTCGCGCCCCAGACCGACGATGACGATAATCGTGGTGAGTGCAACGATGCCGCCTTCGATCAGGCAGACCTTGAGCGTCTTGGTGCAACGGTCGATCTGGCGCGCGCCGTGGTTTTGTCCCACAAAGGTAGTGCAAGCCTGGCTAAAGCTGTTGAGCAGGTTGTAACACACATACTCCAGGCTCATGGCAGCGCTGGATGCCGCCATGACCTCGGTGCCCAGGCTGTTGATGGCGGACTGGATGATGATGTTGGCGACGGCAAAGACGGCGCTTTGGATGCCGGCGGGCAGGCCGATCTTGACGATGCGCTTGAGGGCGACGGGGTCGATAGCCAGATCGCGCAGGGTGACGCGGACGACGGAATCGGTCTTGAGCAGACGGATAAAGAGCGTGACTGCGCTGACGGTATAGGCGATGGCGGTGGCGATGGCGACACCCGCGACGCCCCAGTGGAGCACGGGGACAAAGATGAGGTCCAGGCCAATGTTGAGGACGGTGGACACGGCAAGCGCCTGCAGCGGCATACGGGTGATGCCGACGGAGCGGAAGATTGCGGCCTCAAAGTTGTAGAGCAAGATCGAGGGCATGCTGAGCAAAAAGACGCGCAGGTAGAGCGATGCGAGCGGCATGGTTTCGTCAGGGACGTTGAGCGCGGCGAGCATGGGCTCGGCAAAGATCTCGCCCAGCGCGATGACGACAAAGCCCACGAGTGCCATCAGAATCGAGGTATGGACGGCGCGCTTGACCATGTTCTGATCGTTGCGGCCGATGGCGTTGGCGATGACCACGTTGGAGCCAAGCGACAGCCCAATAAACAGGTTGATCATAAGACTGGTAAGCGGAACATTGGAGCCGACCGCCGCCATGGCGAGGGTTCCCTGGTCGCCCGAGAAGTTACCGATGATGACCGTGGCGATGAGGTTCGACAGCTGCTCAAGGATGCTCGTGGCGGCGACGGGAAAGGCGAACAGGGGAATATTGCGCCACAGCGAGCCGGTGGTCATGTCAATGTGCTTAGATGCGGTGTCTGCCATACGCTCTCAATCTCTAACATGCTCATTCGCGCTTATTTGCGCAGACGATGATACTCCTAATCGACTAGTCGGCACTTAGGGACGTTCCTTTTCTGCCGGCAGCTGGGGACACTCCTTCAGACTAGTCATTGGGGACGTTCTTAAATGACTAGTCGAACAAGAACGTCCCCAATGACTAGGTGGGGAAGGCGTGCGACAATGGTGGGCGTTGTGTTGTTCGCGCTAAGGAGTTGCCATGTTGTTGTGTCCCGTTTGCCATGAGCCGTTGGTGGACGATGAGCGCGGTGCTGCATGCGCGGGCGGACATCGGTTTGACCGTGCGCGCGAGGGCTATCTGTATCTGCTGCGCTCGTCCAAGAGCGGCGACTCCATGGGCGATCCCAAGTCGCAGGCGCGCAGCCGTCGTGACTTTCTAAACCGCGGCTACTATGCGCCGTTGCGTGATGCGATGGTCGAGCTGGTGCGCGATCGGGTGTCTGGGCATGCGGCGTCTGCGGGCGGTCCCATGACCTTGCTCGATATCTGCTGTGGCGAGGGCTACTACACCAGCGCCATGGGTGCGGTGCCGGGCGTGGATGCTTACGGATTCGACTTGGGCAAAGAGATGGTGCGCCTGGCTGCCAAGCGCGGCGATGCGACCTACTTCGTGGCCAACATGAAGGATATTCCTGTGGCTGATGGTGCCTTTGATATGGTGACCGAGCTCTTTGCCCCCTTTAACGGGCGCGAGTTTGCTCGCGTGCTGGCACCCGAGGGCTCGCTCTACACCGTGGTGCCGGGTGCCCGTCATCTCTTTGGGCTCAAGGAGGTACTCTACGACACGCCATATCTCAATGATGAAAAGCTGCCGAAGACGACCGAGCTCGAGTTGGTGGGAACGCGGCGGGTGTCTGCGAACATTACGCTCCAGACGCAGGCAGACATCGAGGCGGTGTTCCAGATGACGCCGTACTACTACCGCACGCGCCCTGCCGACAAAGAGCGCCTGGCAAACCTGGACACCCTTCAGACCGATATCGACTTCATCATCGCCGAGTACCGCCACTAACCTACCAAAAAGGGACAGGTTTATTTTGGCAGGTTTTATCTGGGCAAACGTAAAGGGCCGACCGCGGAGATGTGCGATCGGCCCTTGTTGGTTGCTTGGCTACAAAGGTTTTGAGAAGCGAGCGCTTACAGGCGGTCCTTGTTCTCGGCCTTGATGGCGTGCGCCTGCTGAACAAAGAACAGGTCGTACACCACGATGACAAAGGCGCCAAAGTTGATGGCGTCGCCGCCAAACGCGGGAAGCGTGAGCACCGCCTGGGCAAGCGTGGCGACTGCAGCAACGATACCGAGCTTAAACGCGCCGTCAACCTGCGAAGGCTTGTTGGCACCCTTGATGCCCGCAACACCTGCGGCAAGATCGACAAGACCCTTGATGACAAGTACGGCCGCGGCGAGCATGGCGTTCGGCCCGTACGTGGAATCGAGACTGCCTCGGGCGATGCCGACGCCGGCGATGACGAGGCTGGCGATGCCCAAAACAAAGTAAATGAGGGCAAGGATTTTGAGTGTCTTGCGAGCGTAGCTCATGGCTGGATCCTTTCGATACGAGTACGGCCGATCTGGCGTACCCCCTGTGCTGCACATATGGTGAAGCACATTGTAGTTCAACGCGGCGGCGCATGCGTCTGAAAGCGCTTTAGGCCTGCGCACCTCAACCTTTCAAAAAGGAAAGCTGGACGTAAGTCAAATCGATGGCAGCTCATGCGCGGCGCTGCGATGATGGAGTCGTAACAAGGAGCTGGTCTAAGGAGGAGCCATGATGTACGGAACAGGGCAGGCGCGCGAGCCGCAATCATTGGGAAGGCGCATGAGCGATTCTGTGATCGCTGCCGTGTGCACGGGATTGATGGCGGTGCTTTGCATTGGGATGCTGTGGGCCATGTCGCATGTGGGACAATAGCGGACGGTTGGGTGCCGACACATGCGGCGCTCACGTATCCGTTTTGCTTGCTAAGGAGTGCCCATGGGCGTCGTCGATCCCTTTTCTGTTGCTCGGGCCGCGGGGCTTGAGCTGATCGGGAACCCCGAGGGCCTCACGCTCACCGACGGCACGATGGAGTTGCGTGCCGATTTTGGCCGCATGCTTCCACGGCTCAAGCAGGGCCGTTTGCAGCAAGAGCTACTGGTGAAGGCTGCGCGCACAAAAGGCATCGAGCAACCATGGGCGATTGATGCCACAGCAGGCTTTGGCGAGGACTCGCTGCTGCTGGCGGCCGCGGGCTTTACCGTCGATCTGTATGAGCAGGATTGCGTGATCGCGGTGCTGCTCCAGGATGCCCTGGATCGCGCGGCAGATGATCCGGCGCTTGCGGCCGCCGTGGCGCGCATGCACTTACATGCGGGCGAGGACAGCATTGCCGGCCTTCGCCATACGGCTGAGCTGGTCGAGCGCGTTGAGCTCGCGGCTCCCGACGTGGTGTATCTGGACCCCATGTTTCCCGAGCGTACCAAGAGTGCGGCGGTCAAAAAGAAGTTCCAGCTTTTGCACCATTTGGAGCAGCCGTGCGCCGATGAGGAGACGCTGGTCGAAGCCGCGCTTGCGGTGCACCCGCGCAAGGTTGTTATCAAGCGGCCGGTGAAGGGGCCGCTGCTTGCCGGCATCAAGCCGAGCTATCAGCTTGCGGGCAAGGCTGTCCGCTACGATGTCTTGGTGCCGCCGCGCCCGTAGCCTGCGTGCGATGGCCGGCGATGTGTCGGTGCCGTGCCGCTGCGTGAGCGCCGCTCCGTTGCGGAGCCTATTTCCAAGGATGCGACGTCAGATGCCACCCGCCGCAGTATTCGCATTTGTAGCAGGCCAAACCACGCCGCCCACGGTTTTCGCAGTCGGCCATAACGGCCTCGGCCTCGGCGCGTGTGTCGTAGCGGTTTTTGCGCTCGCACGATTTGTAGCGCCAAGCCTCATCGCGCTCGGCGTCCAGGGCGTCGCGGCGCTCGTCCTCGCGCGCAAACAGGTCGCTCATATCGCCGCCGGTGGCAGCGCCCAAAAACTCGCTTTTGGCCTTTGACCAGGCGGCTCGCTTTTTGCTTCCCATCCGCTCCTTGCCCTTTCCAAACGCTGGTATCATTGCTCAATCAAAGTGATACCAATAAACGTGAGGTCGCCGCGTGATGATCAGAAAAACCCTCGAGACCGACATTCCTGCCGTCATGGCCATCTATGATGCCGCCCGCGCCTTTATGCGCGCGCATGGCAACGCCACGCAGTGGCCCGAGGGCACGCCTTCGGCCGAGCAGCTGGCTGCCGATATCGCCGCCGGTGGCAGCTATGTGTGCGAAGTCGACGGTCGCGTGGTGGCGACGTTTGCCTTTTTGCCGGGCCCGGACGAGTGCTATGACGTCATCGAGGACGGTCAGTGGCGTAGCGACACTCCGTACGCCGTACTGCACCGCGTGGCGTCCGACGGCACCGTGCACGGTATCGCGGCCGCGATGTTTGCCTTTGCCAAGGCGCGCGCTGACCACCTGCGTATCGACACGCACGCGGACAATCTGCCTATGCAGGGCGCGAGCATGAAAGCGGGGTTCGAGCGCGCCGGCGTTGTGTATGTGTCGGACGGCACGTCGCGTGTTGCGTTCGACTGGCTGCGCGAGGCATAAGAGCGAGGACGCGTATCAACAATCCATGTACATGAAAATGGCCCCGGGTGGGGCCATTTTTGGCCGCTGCGCTGTTAGGGGAGGTGCCGGCTTTCGCAAGGCGCGAACCTGCGAAAATCGCCGCGCGGCAACGCGGGGCGATGAGCTCGGTCGGGGGATAGGGCCCGCTTCGCCCGCCGGCCCGTAAATTGTATCATCCAGTGTGGAACGAGAATGCCCGTTGCCGCGTGCGGTGGGCTTGCAATAAGAGGAGAGCCATGTCGAAGCAAGCTGTCGTTGGAATCTTGGCGCATGTCGATGCCGGCAAGACTACGCTGGCCGAGGCCATGCTGTTCAACGCAGGTCGCATTCGCAAGCGCGGCCGTGTGGACGACGGCGACTCGCACCTGGATACCAATGCTATCGAACGCGAGCGCGGCATCACGATTTTCTCGTCGCAGGCTGTGCTCGATCACGACGAAACCCACGTTATGCTCGTGGACGCCCCCGGTCACGTGGATTTTTCAGCCGAGGCGGAGCGCACGTTACGCGCGCTCGACTACGCGATTTTGGTGGTAGGTGCCAACGACGGCGTGCAGGGGCACACCGAAACCCTGTGGCGCCTGCTTGCGCGCTATGGCATCCCGACGTTTGTCTTTATCAACAAGATCGACTTGGAGAATCCCGGCCGCGATGTTTTGCTGGCGCAACTTGGGCAGCGTCTTTCCGAGGGCTGCCTGGATGCCAGCGAGCTGCTGGCGGGCGGTGCCGCTTGGGAGGACACTGCCGCGTTGGACGAGGCGGCGCTCGAGGAGTTTCTTGAGTCGGGCGAGCTTTCCGTCGCAACGCTGTCGCGCATGGTTGCCGAGCGCAGGCTCTTTCCCTGCTTTGCCGGCTCGGCGCTCAAGGACCAGGGCGTGGGCGAGCTGCTGGATGGCATGTGCACGCTGATGCGTGAACAGGCGTGGGCCCCGGAGTTCGCCGCGCGCGTCTATCGCGTCAGCCGAGGTGTTCGTGGCGAGCGCTTGGCTTGGGTTAAAGTGACCGGCGGCACACTGCATGCCAAACAGATGATTGACGGACGTTCCGGCGCCGAGGCATGGGAGCAAAAGGTCGATCAGGTGCGCGTCTATAACGGAGAGAAGTACGAGCTTGCCCAGGAAGTTGCCGCTGGCGGTATTTGTGCCGTGACGGGTCTTGCGCACGTTCGCCCGGGGGATGCCTTGGGTGCGGAGCCCGGGTGCGATGCGCCCGTCATTGCGCCGGTCCTTACCTATACGGTGCTACCGGGCGAACACGATGTCCACGCGGTGTTCAAAGCGCTGACCGAGTTGGCAGACGAAGACCCCATGCTCGGCGTAAGCTGGAATACGCATCTTGAGCAGATTCACTTGCAGTTGATGGGCGCCGTGCAGCTCGAGGTCGTGCAGCGGGTGTTGGCCGATCGCTTTGGCCTTTCGATTGAGTTTGAGCCCGGCGGCATTCTCTATAAGGAGACGATCTCGCAGCCGGTCGAGGGTGTGGGCCATTTTGAACCGCTGCGCCATTACGCCGAGGTGCACCTGCGCCTGGAGCCGCTGCCAGCGGGTTCAGGCGTGCAGTTTGGCACCGTGACCTCGACCGACGAGCTCGATCTGAACTGGCAGCGTTTGGCACTCACCAACGCCATGGAGCGCGATCACCTGGGCGTGTTGGCCGGCTCGCCCATCACCGATGTGCGCATTACGCTTACGGGTGGCCGTGCACATGCCAAACACACCGAGGGCGGTGATTTTCGTCAGGCCACGTACCGCGCGATTCGTCAGGGTTTGATGCGGGCACGCGAGGCGGGTGCGGCGGTGCTGTTGGAGCCGTGGTACCACTTTGAGCTCGAGGTGCCGGGAGATTGCGTGGGCAGGGCGCTTTCGGATGTCACGCGCATGGGCGCCGAGTACAAGCCGCCGGCGATGGCGGGCGACCGGGCGAAGCTTGTGGGTCGTGTGCCAGCATCCGAGGTGCAGGATTACGCGCTGGAGGTGGCTGCCTACACGAGCGGGCGCGGTCATCTGTACCTGGAGTTCGCCGGTTATGCGGCTTGCCATGATGCCGAGCGCGTCATCGAGGCGGCCGCCTACGAGCCCGAGGCCGATCTGCCCAACACGCCCGATTCGGTCTTTTGCGCCCATGGCGCCGGCTACACGGTCAAATGGTACGACGTGCCAGCCGCGGCACACGTAAAGATCGATCCCGCCACCTTCCGCCCCTATCGCCCCGCCGACACGGAATTTTTCGGCCACAGGTGACAAAGGGACAGTCCGTTTGTCACATTCAGTTGGTATAACTCGGTATAAGTTGGTATAACTATTACCAGCGTTTGCCAATCCGAGGAGGCCGACATGAATCCAAATCCCTTTAAGCCAACGGCTGGTAAGCGACCTCCGGTGCTCATCGGTCGCGAGTCGGTCATCGAAGATTTTGAGGAAGGGCTCGATAACGGCGCGGGAGCGCCGGGCAGACTCATGCTCATTACAGGAAACCGCGGCTGTGGCAAAACAGTTCTCCTGCGGGAGCTGCAGCGTCTCGCCAGTGAGCGCAGATGGGCGGTTGTCTCCGATTCCGCTTCGCTTGGTTTATGCGACCGCTTGGCCGACGCGCTTCGCTCGAATAAGCCCGTTGTGACGTCAATGGAATTCGGTCCGTCGTTTGGCCGGATGTCGGTCGAGGCGGCGCGAGCAAAGGGTGAGACGTTGCGAGGACTGGTCAACGAGCGCCTCAAGAAGCTCGGTCCAGGCAAGGGCATACTGTTTGCGATTGACGAGGCACAATCTGCGTCAATCGAGGAACTGGCGGCTCTTGCCGTTCTCTATCAGCAGGTGCTCGGAGACCAGGATGCCACGGGCTTGCCCGATAGCGACCAGCGCGGTCTTGCGCTGGTCTTTGCCGGCTTGCCCAGCATGGTTGACGATCTGCTCGAAGAGCCGAGCGTGACGTTTTTGCGACGTGCCCAGCAGCGTACGTTGGGGACGATTTCTTTGCCCAAGGTGCGCGATTCGTATATCCAGACGGTCGAGTGTGCCGGTCTTTGCGTTGATGCGGGGACGGCGGACCTTGCAGCGCACAAGAGCATGGGGCATCCCTATATGGTTCAGCTGGTGGGATATTACATGTGGCGGTCTGCTGTCCGGCGTGGCTCGCAGGTCATTGAAGGGTGCGATGTCGAGGTTGGTCATGCGGATGCCGTCTCTGAGTTCTACGAAGCGGTTGACGCGCCTCTGTATTACGGGCTACGCACCCCACAGCGCCTCTTTATCGAGGCTATGGCGGTTGACGAGGGCAAGCTGACGCGCATGGCGGATATCATTGAGCGCTGCGACCGCACCCAGAGCTGGGCGAGTAAATATCGCGCAAGCTTAATTCGCGAGCGCGTCATCGAGGCCGCCGGATACGGTCTCGTCCGGTTTAGCGTGCCTATGCTGGGCAAGTACATTCGCGATCGTGTTTTATGGCACGAGTGATGTGACAAAGGGACTGTCCCTTTGTCACATTCGATTAACAGGAAGGGGAGCGATGACGGTGTCGCAACAACCAAGTGCTATCGAGGTGCGCGGTGCGCGCGTCCATAACCTCAAAGACATCGATATCGATATTCCGCTGGGAAAGCTCGTGGGTATTGCCGGCGTCTCGGGCTCGGGCAAGAGCTCGCTGGCGTTGGGGGTGCTCTATGCCGAGGGCTCGCGTCGTTACCTGGAGGCGCTCAGCACCTATACCCGCCGTCGGCTGACGCAGGCAGAGCACGCTCAGGTGGACGAGGTGCTGCACGTGCCGGCGGCACTCGCATTGCATCAGCGCCCCAGTGTACCGGGCGTGCGCTCGACTTTTGGCACCATGACCGAGCTCAACAACAGTCTGCGTCTGCTCTTTAGCCGCTGCGCCCATCACGTGTGCCCGCATTGCGGGGCGCGTGTGGAGCCGAGCCTTAACGTGGCCGCGGGCCTGTCGCTCGCGTGCCCCGCATGCGGCCGCGAGTTCTATGCGCCGGGGGCCGAGGACCTTGCCTTTAACAGTGGCGGCGCGTGTCCTACCTGCGGAGGCACCGGCGTCATGCGCGAGGTGGACGAGGCGAGCCTGGTGCCCGACGAGTCAAAGACCATCAACGAGGGTGCGGTGCTTCCCTGGGGCACGCTGATGTGGGATCTGATGAAGCAGGTGGCCGGCGAGATGGGCGTGCGCACCGACGTGCCGTTTAGCCAGCTCACGCCTCAAGAGCGCGACATCGTGTTCCATGGTCCGGCGGTTAAGAAGCACATTCTCTACGTTCCCAAAAATGGCGAGGGCGCCACGCCGCTCGACTTTACCTATTACAACGCCGTCTATACCGTCGAGAATGCGCTCGCCAAGGTTAAGGACGATAAGGGGCTTAAGCGCGTTGCGCGCTTTTTGCGCGAGGGGCCGTGCCGCGATTGCGGCGGCACGCGTCTTTCCGACGCCGCGCGCCAGCCCCAGGTGCGCGGCATCAATCTGGCGCAGGCGGCGGCCATGACGCTGGGCGAGGCGATTGAGTGGGTGCGCGGGGTGCCCGCATCCTTGCCGACCGAGATGCGGCCCATGGCGACGGACATCTGCGATTCGTTTTTGAGTACGGCCCGCCGCCTGGTCGATCTGGGTCTCGACTACCTTTCGCTCGACCGCGCCGGCGCCACGCTTTCCACGGGTGAGCGCCAGCGCGTACAGCTTGCCCGCGTGGTGCGCAACCGATCGACGGGCGTGCTGTATGTGCTGGACGAGCCTTCGATCGGCTTGCATCCTGCCAATGTCGACGGTCTGGTGGGCGTGATGCGCGATCTGGTGGTCGACGGCAATACCGTGGTTGTTGTCGACCACGACACGCGCGTGCTGGCAGAAGCCGACTATCTGGTCGAGATGGGCCCCGTTGCAGGAGCAGGCGGCGGCCATGTAATCGCCGCCGGTACGGTAGACGAGGTCGAACAATCGCAGGGCAGCCGCATCGCGCCGTTCTTGCGCTCGGACCCCAAGCGTCTGCGCCCGCAGGTGGCTGACGACGAAATGTTCGACCTAGGCCATATCCGCATGGCGACCGATGCCATCCATACCGTCAAACCGCTCGAAGTCGATATCCCGCGCGGCCGCCTTGTCGCGGTGACGGGTGTTTCGGGTTCGGGCAAGACGACACTGGTGCTCGAGACGCTCATCCCGGCGCTCAAGGCGCAAGCGGCTGGCGAGCGCCTGCCGAGGCACGTGCGTTGGGTCGATGCCGAGGGCATCGCGCGCGCCAACCTGATTGACGCCACGCCCATCGGCGCCAACGTACGCTCGACGGTAGCGACCTATGCCGACATCCATGATGAGCTGCGCCGCGCCTTCGCCCGTACGCCCGAGGCCAAGGCGGCAGGGTATAAAGCGGGTGCCTTTAGCTACAACACTGGCGCTTTGCGTTGCCCCACGTGCGATGGCACGGGCTCGATATCGCTCGACGTGCAGTTTTTGCCCGATGTCGAGATCGTCTGTCCTGCATGTCGCGGCTCGCGTTATGCAGACGCGGCCTCGCATATCCATCGTGAGGGCAGGGACGGGAGCCTGCTTACGTTGCCGCAGCTCATGGACATGAGCGTGGACGAGGCCATCGACGCCACGCTGGGACTCAAGAAAGTTCAGACGCGCTTGCAGACCTTGCACGACCTGGGATTGGGTTATCTCACGCTTGGTGAGCCTACGCCGGCGCTTTCGGGCGGCGAGGCGCAGCGCCTTAAGCTTGCGAGCGAGATGGGTCGCGTGCAGGATGATGCCGTGTTCGTGTTCGATGAGCCCACGATCGGCCTGCACCCGCTCGATGTTCAGGTGCTGCTGAGTGTGTTTGACGGCCTCGTTGCCAAGGGCGCCACAGTTATCGTGATCGAGCACGACCTCGACCTTATCCGTAACGCCGATTACGTGATCGACATGGGCCCGGGCGGCGGTGACGCAGGCGGACAAATCGTCTGCACCGGCACGCCGGGCGACATCGCTGCCTGCTCCGCAAGCGTCACTGGCCGCTACCTCTAGCCGAATGTGACAAAGGGACTGTCCCTTTGTCACATCCGATGCCTATTTCACGCATTGAGCGGCGAGATAGTCGCGGAAGAACGGTAATTCAAAAGCGACGATTCCGCGCCCGCGTTCTCCAATGATGCCGGCGTCTATCATGCGGCGTCGGTAGCGGGAGACCTGTTGCGGCGAACGCTTAAGGCGCTCGACAAGGTCAGCGGTGGTGGACTCTTCCTCGTCATCGAGCATGGCGATGAGAAAACGCTTGTCCTCCGCAGTGAGTTCCCGATAGGTCGCTGCGAGGATCCGGTCGTCCATTTCGTCGCGTGCGATTTTGATTCCCTGGTCAAAGTCGCGAGATGATATTTCCCTCGAGTTGCTCGTGAGATCCCAGGCGCGGTAGCCCACAAGCTGCAAAAGGAAAGGAAAGCCCGAAATCGAGCGAACGGCCTTATCGATTCCCTCGGCATCCGCCAGACGGTCGTTTTCCTGGATCGTTCGGATCAAGGCCTCGCGTACATCGTAGTCGGCGATACGCCCCAGATGATATTGCTGGGCGCGACGAAGGAACGAGACCGTCTTGTGGTTCAGCAACGTCGAGACGTTGTTGGGAAGTCCCGCCATGAGTAGAGCGACGCGTTTCCCATCGGTCACAAAGTGCTGATACGTGGCTGCGAGCTGGATCATCTCGTCGAGCGTCGGGTCGACCTCATCAACCGTGACGAGCAGACCGGTGCCCGTTTCGTTGAGCTGGTCGATGATGTCGCTCATGCGATAACGCCAAGTCGAGGCATCGTGAACGCGATTGACCTCGATACTGCCGAGCGGCGCGATTCCGAGACCGGTGACTTCGAAGTTGTTAGACGGGTTGATGAGATGACCTGCAGCACGTTTCGCCCCGAGCTCGATTTCCTCAAGCATTCCCGAGAGCGCGGTCGTCTTTACCGCTATCCAGCCGTGGGATTCCGCCCTTGTCGCGAGCGACGACATGAGAGCGGTTTTACCGGTTCCACGCGCGCCTGAGAAGATCGAGGTCAATTCCGGGCGTCTACGCTGGCTCAAGAAGGCACGGTCCAAATCCCGAATAATCTGTTGTCTGCCGGCGAGATGGGCAGGAACCTCACCAAAACTGGGGGTAAACGGGTTCTCGAGATATTCCACAAGGCTCTCCTTTCACATCGCCGTTTAACTCCATTTTATTCTAGTTAATTCTGATTAAAAGCGACGGCTCGTTATTTGGTGCATCAATGTGACAAAGGGACAGTCCCTTTGTCACATGCCGGGGAAGTCTGTCTGGCGGAGGGCCTCGTAGAGGACGATGGCGGCGCTGTTGGAGAGGTTGAGTGCACTAATGCGGTAGTCGGCCGGGTCGATAAAGTTGCCGCAGATATCCTGCCGAAGGATGGCTTCGTGGCTGTCCTCGGTATGTCCGAGCGCCTCCTCGTGGGCTTCCCAAGCCTCGGCGTTATCGAGTGAGTCGCAATCGCGCAGCATCGGGATGCGCTCGCAGCGCGCGGGCGCCGCAGCAAGCAGGTCTTCGGGAATCCCCGAGCTCTCGCTGCCAAAGACCAGATAGTCACCGTCGCGGTAGGTGCTTTGCGCATAGGTGCGGCGTGCCTTTTTGGTCAGCAGATGCAGGCGCTCGTCGGCAGGGGAGAGGTCGTTGCGCACAAGGAAATCCTCCCAGCTGGCATAGGTCGTCACGTCCAAGTTTTGCCAGTAGCTCAGGCCGGCGCGACGCACCGTCTTGTCGTCGAGCGAAAAGCCCAGCGGCTCTACCAGATGCAGGCGGGCGCCAGTAACCACGCAGGTGCGGCCGATATTGCCCGTATTGGCCGGAATCTCGGGTGCATACAGCACGATATTGAACATGAATCTCCTTGGCTCAGAATGAAAAACCACCACGAAGGGGACAGGCACCTTCGTGGTGGTTAGGCGGTTACGTGGGCGGAAAACGCCCGCTTTGATAACCTAGGCGCGGTGCCAGTCGGTCAGGCAGGCATCGAGGGCGGCGATGAGCGCGTCCTTGTCCATGTGACGCCCGATGATGCACAGGCTCGTCATGCGGTCGCCCGTCTCGTCGTCCCAAATCTGCATGATCTCGGGGTTCTCGTCGATAATCTTCTGCTTCTCGCCCTCGGGCGCAGAATCGACAAACAGGCCGTTTTCCATCAGGCGCATCTGGTGGCCGGCCTGCTCAAACATGTAGCACATGTCCGGATTGCCGGTCTGCCACAGCGGGCCCTTGACGCGAATGACCTCGTCGGGCCACTCCTGCTCAACAAAATCGGTGAACTTCTGCAGGTCAAACGGCTTGCGGCGCGAGTACACAAAGGTCTCGATGTCGTACTCGAGCACCTCGGGGTCGTCGTGCTCCTCGGGATGCTCCATGGCCTCGATCCAAGCGGCGGAGTTGTAGGCGCGCATAAAGTCGAAGCGGTCGGTATCGAGCAGTTCCTCCATGGGGACCTCGCCGTTTTGGGCCTCGACGATCACGGCGTCCTTCTGCAGACTGCGTACGATGGCCTTCAGCTCGGCGATTTGCTCAGGCGTCACGGTGTCGGTCTTGTTGAGGATCAGCGTGGAGCAGAACTCGATCTGCTGGATGAGCAGGCTCTCGATGTCGTCCTCGTCGATATCCTCGGCCAACAGGTCGCGGCCGCCGTTGAACTCGTCGTACATGCGGGCGCAATCGACCACAGCCACGATGTTGTCGAGTGCAAGCTTGGGCTGGCCGCCCACCTTGGCCTCGTCGCAGAAGCTCGAGATGGTGTAGGCGATGGGGATAGGCTCGCAGATACCCGAAGCCTCGATGATGATGTAGTCGAACTTGCCCGAATCGGCGATGCCCTGCAGCTGGTTGGCAAGGTCGTCCGAAAGCGTGCAGCAGATGCAGCCGTTGGTGAGCGGGATGAGGTCGTCGGTCTCGGAAAGGCCGCCGTCGGCGATGAGGCTGGCGTCGACGTTGATCTCGCCGATATCGTTGACGATCACGGCGGCGCGGATGCCGCCGTCGTTAGCGAGGATGTGGTTGAGCAGTGTGGTCTTGCCGGCACCGAGGTATCCGGTAAGCATGATGATCTTCACGGGTTTGTTGGGCATGTGCCCTCCTTTGTTAGACATGGCTTACAGTTGAATCTTATGCCAAACGCCTGCTCTTATACCCACGCGCCGGCAAATAACACAGGCTACTCCCAGGCTCCCCATACATCGGGGCAATAACCGACGGTGGCCTTTTTGCCGTTGCGCACGATGGGCTCGGCTAGAACCTGCTGGTTCTCGAGCAACTTGTCGAAGCGCTGGCTAGGGGTGAGGTGCTGGATGAGCGCGAGCGTCTCCTCGTCCTTGGCCTTGGGGTTGAGCAGCTTGTCGATGCCGCCGACCGCCTGCATCACGCTCGTGAGCTCGCCTTTGCTCATCTCCTTTTCCTTAAGGTCGATAAACTGCACCTTGATGCGGCGCTCCTTAAAATAGCGCTGGGCCTTCTTGGTATCGAAGGACTTCTTGGTGCCAAAAATCTGGATATTCATGTTCCGCCGTTCTAACGAATGAAGTTGGTGCGCTCGCGATCGGCTTCGGGGGCTTCGATGCCGGCAGCCTGTCCTGCCTCGATACAATGCAGGAGCCAAGCCATGTTCTTGCCGATGTTGCGCATGGTGGCCAGGCCCTCGGCGTCCTGGGCGGCCTCGCCCGGCATGGCACCAAAGACGTTGTTCCAGTATGTGGAGGCCACCACGGGCATCTGGTTGATAGTGAAGTATTTGTTGAGTACATCGAAGGTGGTCGACGTGCCGCCGCGACGGGCGACGGCGACCGCGGCACCCGGCTTGTGCACAAAGGCCTTGCTGCCAGCATAGAATGCGCGGTCGAGAGCCGAGAGGATGCGTCCGCTGGGATGCGCATAGTAGACGGGGGAGCCAAAGACAAAACCGTCTGCCTGCTCGGCGGCAGCGATGAGCTCGTTCACCACGTCGTCGTCAAAGGTGCAGCGACCGCCAAGCTTGCCGCACTGACCGCAGCCGATGCAGTCGCGGATGGGCTTGGCGCCCAGTTGGAATACCTCGCTGTCGATGCCCTCGGCTTTAAGTTGCTCGGCGACTTCGGCGAGCGCGCGAGCGGTGTTGCCGTTTGCCTTGGGGCTGCCATTGACCAAAAGAACCTTCATCACAAACTCCCTCTGCTGTTGGTGACTTCTGCAGAGGATTATCGCACGAGCGGGCAGATGGCGTGGGGCGCGATTCCAGCGGCCGCCCATCATGCGCCCCGTCTCGATTGGTAGCTTCATCCGAGTGTTTCTCGGGGCCGGGAAGCCGGCCCCGAGGGCCAACGGCGGGCTCGCTCACCAGGTACGAGAGGGACACGGTCCAGAGGATGTTGGGGCGCGGGGCCTCATACAAGCCGATTGTGAGGAGCCTGGGAAGGTCGCCTTCGATGGCGAACTCTGAGGTCTTAGAAGGCGGGCTGCTGTGCGGCTTGAGGAATGACCTCGGCGGGCAGGAAGTGGCAGCGTGGCAGAATTGGCAGTTCGACAAATACGGAGATCGAGAACTCCGCAGAGGTTTCCCCGGAGGCCAATTGCTTTTCACGCTGCCGTCGCTTGCGGGTGTTTTCAAGCGGGTGAAGCTAGCGGGTCGTCGACTCCTTCATGTCCCGCACGATGTAGTTCATAGTGCGGTAAAGTTGCATGCACAGTTTTATCGCGCAGATGAATTCATGATAGGCGAATCTGATCTGTGCCCCCGTCCTGCGGTATGTGACGTAGTCCGGCCTCGCCTCGTTTATATTTCGACCTTAAGGCGAGTGTCGCATGGTTAAAACGTATTGGGAATACGTTTGTAAAAGAGCAAGCCAAAGGGTACAAATTCTCCGATTTCTTTCATATCGTCCTTTTTCTTTAAACAGATAAAGATGAGGGGTAGCGCGCAGAGATGTGGTGTAAGAGGCGGGGCATGCCCCGCCTCCGCCCTTTCTTGAAAGGGAGGGGACACCGCCTAGAATTCGTCGTTGGAGTAATGAAGGTGACGAATGGAAGGAAAGGCGATGCCCCAAGAAGAGAGTGTACTGCGCCTCGGCCGTGACGAGGCCCTCGAGGCGGCGAGGCTTTGGCAGGAGTGCGGCGACGCGCGCGAGTTCGCGTGCAGGGTGCTGGGCAGCGTGATGAACGCGCTGATGGACTCCGAGGCCCAGCAGATGTGCGGCGCGGGCCGCAACGAGCGCAGCGACGGCAGGGAGAACAGCCGCAACGGCTACCGCCCCAGGTCGCTCAAGACCGCCGTGGGCGACGTGGAGCTCGAGATACCCAAGCTCAGGCACGGCACCTACTACCCCGAGGGCATGCTCGCGCGATGGTCGCGCGTCGACACCTCGGTGGCCGCCATCGTGCAGGAGATGTACGTATGCGGCGTGTCCACCCGCAAGGTCGAGCGCGTGGCGTCCAAGCTGGGCATATCCTCGCTGTCGAGCTCGGAGGTCTCGAGCCTCTGCTCCGACCTCGACGCCGAGGTGGCGGAGTTCCGCCGCCGCGACCTGTCGGGCACGCCGTGCTGCTACCTGTGGCTCGACGCCACCTACATGAGCTGCAGGGTCGGCTCGTCGGTCGTCTCGCAGGGCGTCGTGACCGCGATCGGGCTGGGCGCCGACGGGCGCAAGCACTTCCTGGGCTGCGACGTGGTCGACACCGAGAGCGAGGACTCCTGGGCGGCATTCCTCGGCGGGCTGCGCGAGCGCGGGCTGGCCGGCGTTCGCCTCGTGGTCTCCGACAGCCACGCCGGGCTCGTGGCCGCCGTCTCGCGCCTGTTCCAGGGCTGCGCCTGGCAGCGCTGCGTGACGCACCTGCAGCGCAACCTCCAGAGCGCCTGCTCGGGCAGGCCCGAGGACTCCAAGGCGGCCGTCAGGGACCTCGTGCACGCCGCGGTCTACCAGGACGACCCCGACCTCGCGCGCTGCGTGTGGGCCGAGGCGGCGCCCTGGGTGGCGTCGGTGTCCGCCAGGGCCGGCGAGGTCTTCGAGCAGGCCGAGGACTCCGCGCTGGCGTTCACGGCCTTCCCCAGGGCGCACTGGGCCAAGCTCCGCACCAACAACGTCCAGGAGCGCGCCAACCGCGAGATAAAGCGCCGCTACAGGGTCGTGCAGTCCTTCCCCTCGAGGGAGTCGATGCTGCGCCTGACGTGCGCGAGCCTCATGGAGACCGAGGGGCAGTGGTCCCAGCAGCGCGTGTTCTCCGAGGCCTCGGCCGCCGAGGGCTTCGCCGAGCCCGCGGGCAGGCCGGCCCCGACAGAGGGGAGGCGCCGCGCGCTCGGGCGGCGCGCCAGGGAGATAGTGGACGAGATAGTCGAGAGGCGCGGTCTCAAGAAGGAGTAACATCGGGACTTGCAGCGACGGACCTCAGGACGCTCTTACACCACGTCTGCGCGCGCCACCTGGCAGTGGACAAAAAATGCCAAATATGAGTACTGTTGCTAAGTGAAGAGCATTTACATCCAAGAAGATAATGGACATAGCCGATAGTATGTTCATTAAAATTGGCTCCAATATGTCTTAAACCAGTCAGGTTGGCTGCTTTAGGGGGTTGTAGGGGCCGCTCGGACGTCATTTTGGGTGGTTTTGCCTGCTACTAAAATGGTAACAGTACTCATATTTGCCCCTTTTTGTCCACGATCCCTTGAAGCCGGCTCGAAAAGAGTGATTTTGGTTTGTTTGCTGCGGGTGTGGGCTTGGAAACAACGTTCGGGGTGGCGAGGCGCCCAGAATTCGGTCGCAAGGAGGGCGTTCCTCGGCTGTGTCAGGAGTGTCCCTAGGTGCCGGCACATAAGGAACGTTCCTAACTGCCGGAGGGGGTGTCTGCCGTGGCGGGCACCCCCTCCGGATGTGGGAAGTTTGCGCTGCAGGTTACTTATCGGTGCCCAGCTTGTGCGACTTGAGAGCGAGCGCATTGACGAGCGCGTCGGTGGCAGACTTGACGGCCGCCGGCTGCGGATCGTTGACGTGATCCTCGGGATGCACGGGCAGGTCCTTCTTGACTGCATCGTGAATCAAGTTGAGGTACTCAGTTACGCCAGTGGTCGACAGGTGCGTGCCATCGCCATCGAACAAGTCGTTGCGATTGGCACTGTATCCGTACCAGTCGATAACGCGCACGTTCTTGTAGCGCGTAGCAGCGTTGGCGATGGCCTGGTTGGTAGAGCCAACCCACGGCTGCGGGCTGCGCGTGTTCACAAACACCACAATACGCTTATCTCCTGCATCGGTCATGATGGCGTCGATCTGGTCGTCGGTTACCAAGCCGTTGGTGCCCAGTGCAAAGACCACGATCTTGCCGGCAAGGTTCTGTTGGAGATAGCCCTCAAATGTCGCGCGGCCCGCATCAAACTGGCGGCCCTTTTCGGCATCGATATGGCTGTGCGGGAACACGCCGTCAAAGGAATCAACGGCGCGCAGCGATACGGAGTCACCGATCATCAACAGGTCGTAGGAGCCATCGGGGAAGCCGTCGTTGTCCTTGTCGGTGTCGTCGGCCGCCTGTTGGTCTGTGGGCGCGGTGTTTTTGGCTTCCTTGTTGAGGACTTCGGCGCCCTCACCGCTCAGTGCGGAGGTCTCCGGCACAAAGATCAGGCCGCCCAGTGCAACGACCAACACGACAGCGCAGGCTGTGCAGACAGGGACGTGCGCGCGCACCCAGTTGGCGGGCGCGGTGGTGCCGTCGCGGAACTCGGATACGGTGCGCCCAAAGGCGCCCTTTCTAAACGGCGTCTCGATAAAGCGATATGAACATTCGGCTACGGCGACCACCAACAACACCTGCAAAATGTACTGCCACCACGGCGTATCGTTGATGTTGGCGACCGGGTTCATGAGCAACAGTAGCGGATAGTGCCACAGGTAGATGCTGTACGAGCGCTTGCCAACCCACACGAGCGGCTCGGCGGACAGTGCGCGGGCAACCATTCCCTGGGGCTGCACGCAGGCCGCGATGACCATGAGCGTGAGGATGGAGCATAGCAGCGTGCCGCCGCGATACTGGAACGCGGTGTAGCCGTTGGTGAGCGCGACCATGGCGGCAAGGCCAACCAGACCCACGACGCCCAACACATCGATGGATACGGGCGAGGACCAAAAGCGCACGAGGGCGCTCGGCTGTGCCGGGACGGTCTCGGCTGCGTTGTCGGCCTTCTCGCCAGGCTTGCCCTCGGCGTTCTTGCCGTGCTTGGCGGCGCCAGCCAGGCGATTGAGCCCCAAACGATGAGCGAGACGCACCGGCGCCAGGTCGCGATCGGGGATAAAGGCCATCCAGGCGCCCAGCAGCGGCGAGAAGACGCGGGTGTCGGTGCCGTAGTACACGCGGCTGGGGTCGGCGGCAGGGTTGTAGAGCACCATCATGGCAAGGGCGGATACCGCTGCGAGTCCCAGGACCACACGGCGCGTGTTGGGTTTGCTCACATGCATGGACACCATGGCAAACAGCAGCGGTGGCCAAACCAGGTAGAATTGTTCCTCGATGGCGAGCGACCAAAAGTGCGTAAGCGGCGAGGGGTCGCCCAGGGCGTTGAAGTACGAAACGTCCTGCATAATCTGCCACCAGTTGTTAAAGAACAGCAGCGACGGCAGAATGTCGGGACGCATCTTGGTGAGCATCACGTGGTTAAAGATGGTGCACAGCGCGCAGGTCACGAACACTACCGTTACCACGGCGGGGACCAGGCGACGGATGCGGCGAATCCAGAAGCTCTTAAGGTCGATGCGACCGGTCTTAGCGACTTCGTTGAGCAGCAAGCGCGTGATCAGATAGCCCGAAAGCACAAAGAAGATCGTGACGCCAAGCAGGCCGCCCTGAGCCCACGTGAGGTTGAGGTGATAGAGCACCACCGCGACGACGGCAAGCGTGCGCAGGCCGTCAAGGGCAGGGATGTAGCGGGACTTGGGGCGAGCAGGCGTCTGCTCCGCGGCGGGAGTGTTGGCGCGGCCCGCGTTGTTGGCAGAAGCGCGATGGGGGCTCGCGGTGCGTCGCGGCTCGTTGGCACGGCGTTCGCCCTTCACGCGTTCGTGCGGCGCCGGCTCGTTGCCCGTGCGGCGTCGACCGCGCGAGCCCGATTGCGAGAATTGTTCCATAAAACATCATCCAATGACGAGAATAATCAGCACGTATTCATTGTAGCTGCCTGCCCCTGTGAATGCTTGCTGCTGGCGTAAGCTCAAGCGCGCGTCCACATCAAAGTGGACTAAAGTTATAGGGGGTGCGAGAGTGCACAATCGTTGGTCGACGGTGGGCGCAAAGCCTGAAGACGAGGAGGTTTCCATGGCGGATCACAGCATCGTTGCGGTGTTCGGCAGCATGAACATGGACCTTTCGGTGGCGTGCGAGCGCATGCCGCGCGCGGGCGAGACGGTCGATGGCAGCGGTTTTATCACCAACGCCGGCGGTAAGGGCGCTAACCAGGCCGTCGCCGCTGCGCGCATGGGTGCGCGCACATGCATGATCGGCGCTGTTGGGCGCGATACCTTTGGCGATGCGCTCGTGGCAGGGCTCCAGGATGCCGGCGTGGGCGTCGAGTTCGTGGCGCGTCGCGATGACGTGGAGACCGGTACCGCGACTATCATTCGCTGCGAGAGCGACAACCGCATCGTGCTGTCGCCGGGCGCCAACCATGCGCTTGCGGGCGAGGACGTTGCCCGCGCGCTGAGGCGCTTGGTGGCCGACGAGCTCGACGGCGATGCCAGCGAGATTGCCCCGGCTGCTGGCGGCGTCTTTATCGCCCAGGGCGAATGCGATCTGATGGCAACGGCCGCGGCGCTTTCTTGCGCTCACGAGCTGGGGTTCTATACGATCTTTAACCCGGCGCCCGCCTGCGACCTGCCGGCAGGAGCGTGGCCTGCGGTCGACCTGGTCTGCCCCAACGAGACCGAGTGCCAGATACTGACGGGTATTCTACCCACAGATGATGCGAGCTGCGTCGCCGCGCTCAATGCGCTGCTCGATAAGGGCGCCGGGGCTGCGGTCATCACGCTGGGCGGCGCCGGCTCGGTTACGCTCGGCGATGGCGGTGAGCCGCTGCGCATGCCGGCGCTTTCGAGCGCGGTGGTCGATACGACGGCCGCGGGCGATACGTTTATTGGTGCGCTCGCTGCAGCTCGTCTGGAGGGTCTGCCACTCTTTGAGTGCATGGCGGCGGGCGCTCGCGCCTCGGCGGTGACGGTGTCGCGCCTGGGCGCTCAGCAATCAATTCCCACGCGTGCGGAAGTCGAGCGCAAGTTTGGGTCGGACGATTTAGTACAAGGCGGAGAAGCGGAGTAGAACAATGGCAACCAAGAAGCTGATCCTTGATCTGGATATGGGTGTGGACGATGCGATGGCGCTCGCCTATGCCATCGCAAGTCCCGAGGTGGAGCTCGTCGGCATCACCACGTGCTTTGGTAACGTGCGCGTCGAGCAGTCGGCGCACAACTGCCTGGCGGTGCTCGACCTGTTGGGTCGTCCCGAGGTGCCGGTGTACCTGGGCGCCGATCGTCCCATGAAGGCGACCGAACCCTACACGCCGCCGGCGTCCACCACGCTTATCCACGGCAAGAACGGTATTGGCGGCGCAAGCGTGCCCGCCTCGCCGTACGAGCCAGTGGGCGCGACGTCGGCCGATGGCAATGCGGCGGTCGATTACCTGATTGATGCCGCGCGTACCTATGGTCCCGATCTGGTCTACGTCGCGACCGGCCCGCTCACCAATCTGGCGCTTGCCCTGGAGCGCGATGCGGCGGCGATGATGTCCATCGGCCGCGTGGTCGTGATGGGCGGTGCGCTTACCGTGCCCGGCAACGTGAGCGCGGGCGCCGAGGCCAACATGGCGGGCGACCCCGAGGCTGCCGACGCCGTGTTGCGCTCGGGCCGCAAGCTCACCATGGTGGGCTTGGATGTGACACACCGCGTGGTGCTCACACGTCGCGACGTTGCCGGCTGGACGGGCTCGGGCACTATGGCTGGCTGCGCGTTTGCGAGCATGGTCGAGCACTATATCGGTTCGTACGAAATGAACGCGCCCTACCTGGGCGGCTGCGCGCTGCACGATCCGCTGGCGGTTGCCGTGGCGATTGATCCCACGCTCGTGGGTGCGCTCGGCTGCAATCTTCGTGTCGACCTGCTGGGCGAGTACCGCGGCCGCACTATCTGTGACGAGCACCGTCTGTCCGATCCGGATAAGAGCGCGCTCGTGGCGCTCACCGTGGACGCCCCACGTTTCCTCGTGGAGTTTAAGGCACGCATGGCTCGCATCCTTGGCTAAACGGTTTCTGTGCCCCGTTCCAGATTAGCTACCGAGTAAATACGCCCGTTGGGGGAATAGTCGCGTCGCTTCGCTTGACAACAGGCTAAACTATCTCTTAAACATTTACTATTCTGTTTAGATTGAATTTGCGGTCGTTTAGCTGTCGAGTCACGGGGCGGTCAGGCCACGATGCTCGACCGCGACCGTTACTAGGGGGAACAATGGCCAAAGCAAGTGTTCGCGAGATCAGCCGCATCACCGGTTTTTCGCCTGCGACCGTGTCCAACGCGCTCAACCGCAAGCGCAGCGTGAGCGAGGAGACCGCCAAAATCATCCTGGAGTGCGCGCAGTCGCTCGGCTATCAGCAGTCGACGCAGCTCGAGAGCATCCAGTTTGTGCTCGCGCGCAAGACGGGCGCCATCCTGGACGAGAGCACCTTCCACCCCGCGGTCATCGAGGGCGTGGAGCGCCAGGCGCGTCGCCACGGCATGAGCACGAGCTTTGTCTCGCTCGACTTTAGCGACCTAGACGCCGTGCGTCCGCAGGTCGAGGGCCTGATCGCCGACCCGTCTGCCGCCATCGTGCTGATGGGCACCGAGCTGGGTGAGGAAGATTACGCCCTGTTCGCCAACGCTGCCGCCCACCTGATTGTGCTCGATGGCTGGAGCGATCGTCAATACTTTGATGCCGTGGTCATTGCCAACACCGATTCGGTGCTGCGTGCCGTGGACTACCTTATCGAGAAAGGCCACAAGCAAATCGGCTATCTGGCAGGCGACCTTCGCATCCGCAACTTTAAGGATCGCGAGCGCGGCTATCGCCAGGCGCTTGAGGATGCGGACCTCGAGGCAAACCCGGCATGGCGCGTCACGCTGGGCACCACGCTCGAAGGTGCCTATCGCGATATGGGTGCATGGCTCGACAGCGTCTCACGCGACGACCTGCCGACGGCTTTCTTTGCCGAGAACGACGTGCTCGCCGTGGGTGCCATGCGCGCGCTCAACGAGCACGGCATTCGCGTGCCCGATGATGTCTCGATCATCGGCTTTGACGACCTGTCGTTGGGCGCTTTCTCCAACCCGCCGCTCACCACGGTTCACGTTCCCAAGCACGAGGTGGGTGAGATCGCGGTGCGCCGCCTGGTGGGCAACATCCGCAATCCCAAGAGCTATACCTGCAAAACGGCTGTGTCGACCTATTTTGTCGAGCGCCAGAGCGTGCGCGAAATCTAGGCGGAGACGGCATCGTCTGCGGCGTGTCAAAGCGCGCCAGGGCGGTAAACATAACGCTACCAAGAGAGGATCCTTCGGGGTCCTCTTTTTGTTTCCCTTGTATGTTCAGTTTGTTTACATACCGTTTAGGCTGATTTCTCTACCGCTTACGGGTATTTCGCGCTAAACTTCTAAACAAAAGAGTAAAACATTTAGTAAACAGAACAAAACGAAACATGCGTCTGTTTACTGAACATGTGACTAGGGGAGGACGTACATGGATAAGATCAAGCTCGGTTTTGTGCCCACGCGCCGTAGCATCTTTAGCGCGCCGGACGCGATCAAGTATCGCGGCCTTACGGCTGATCGCCTGCGCGAGATCGGCGTCGAGATTGTGGATATCGACGACATCAACGACGAGGGCCTGCTGTTCGACGACAGCCATATCGCGCCTATCGTCGAGAAGTTCCGCGCCGAGGGCGTCGACGGCATCATGCTCTGCCACGCCAACTTTGGTACCGAGTATGTCTGCGCCCGCCTTGCCCGCGAGCTCGGCTTGCCCGTGCTGCTGTGGGGTCCGCGCGACGAGCGCCCCGAGCCCGACGGCACCCGTCTGCGCGATAGCCAGTGCGGCCTGTTCGCCACCGGCAAGGTCCTGCGTCGCTTCCAGGTTCCCTTCACCTACATGACCAACTGCCGTCTGACCGATCCCGAGTTCGAGCGCGGTGTCTGGGACTTTTTGGCCGTGTGCAACGTGGTCAAGACTTTCAAGCACACCCGCATCCTGCAGATGGCCACCCGTCCGTTCGATTTCTGGTCGACCATGTGCAACGAGGGCGAGCTGCTCGAGAAGTTCAACATCCAGCTTTCGCCCATCCCCATGACCGAGCTTGTCCAGGCCGTGCGCGACGCCCAGGCTGACGAGCAGGCCATGGCAACCATGCTCGCCCACATTGGTGACAGCTTTGAGATCTGCATCCCCGAGGACAAGGTTCCTGCGGTCGCAGGACTCGCCATTGCCATGAAGCGCCTGGTCGAGAAGTACGGCTGCAACGCCGGCGCCATCCAGTGCTGGAACGCCCTGCAGGACGAGTTGGGCATTATGCCCTGCGCCGCCAACGCAATCCTCAACGAGATGGGCATCCCCATCGTCTGCGAGACCGACATCCATGGCGCTATCACCGCGCTGATGGTCGAGGCCGCCGACCTGGGCCGTCACCGCGGCATGTTCGCCGACTGGACCGTGCGTCATCCCGATAACGAGAACGGCGAGCTGCTGCAGCACTGCGGCCCCTGGCCCTGCAGCTGCGCGGCCGTCAAGCCCAAGCTCACCTATCCGCTGGCCTTCGATCACCCCGGCGCGCTGACGGCCGAGGCCAAGCACGGCGACCTCACCCTTGCCCGCTTTGACGGCGACAACGGCGAGTACTCGCTGCTGCTGGGCAACGCCCGCGGCATCGACGGCCCGGCCGGCATGGGCACCTACCTGTGGGTCGAGGTCGACAACCTCAAGCGCCTCGAGGCCAAGATCGTCGAGGGTCCCTACATCCACCATTGCGTCGCCATTCACGCCAACGTGGTGCCGGTGCTCTACGAGGCGTGCAAGTACATCGGCATTGTCCCCGACCTGTACGACCCCATCGAAGAAGACGTCAAAGCTTACCTGCGAGGAGAGTAGAAATGGCAACTATCGAAGAGCTTGAATCCCTGCGTTGGGACCTTCGCCGCGATTGCGTCGATATCATCATGGCTGGCGCTGGCGGGCACATCGGCGGCGACATGTCGGTCATCGATGCGCTGATGACCCTCTATGCCAACCACCTCAACATTTCTCCCGAGACCGTCGACGATCCCAACCGCGATCGCTTCGTACTCTCCAAGGGCCACGCCATGGAGGCCTACTACGCGGTGCTCTGCCACGAGGGCTATCTGGACCTCGACGACGTCAAGGCCCGCTTCTCTAAGTTCGGCAGCCCCTACATCGGCCACCCCAACAACAAGCTCAAGGGCATCGAGATGAACTCGGGCTCGCTGGGTCATGGCCTGCCCGTGGCCGTCGGGATGGCGCTTGCCGGCAAGATGGATGGCCGCGACTACCGCGTCTACACCATCATGGGCGACGGCGAGCTTGCCGAGGGCTCGGTCTGGGAGGGCGCCATGAGCGGCGGCAACTACCAGCTCGATAACCTGTGCGCGCTCGTGGACCGCAACCGCCTGCAGATCAGCGGCAGCACCGAGGACGTCATGAAGCAGGATTCGCAGGAGGAGCGCTGGGCCGCCTTCGGTTGGAACGTGCTGTCCATTCCGGGCAACGACGTCCAGGCCATCGATGCCGCGCTGACGCTGGCCGCCGAGACCAAGGGTAAGCCCACGGTCATCATCCTCAACACAGTGAAGGGCTACGGCTCGCCGGTTATGGAGGACAAGGCCGCCTGGCATCATCACCTGCCCAACGATGAGGAATATGCCCAGATCATCGCCGATTTCGCTGCCCATAAGGAGGCCATCAATGGCTAACAAGATCGCCAACCGAAAGGCTATCTGCGACACGCTGCTCGAGGCCGCCGCAACCGATAAAGACATCGTCGTCCTGTGCTCCGACTCCCGCGGCTCTGCATCGCTCACGCCGTTCTTTGACCAGTATCCCCAGCAGTCCGTTGAGGTCGGCATTGCCGAGCAGGACCTGGTGAGCATCGCCGCCGGCATGGCCTCGTGCGGCAAGAAGGCCTGGGCCGCCTCGCCGGCGTCCTTTGTGACCACGCGCTCGTATGAGCAGTGCAAGGTCGACGTTTCGTACTCCAACACCAACGTCAAGCTCATCGGCATCTCGGGCGGCGTGTCCTACGGCGCCTTAGGCATGAGCCATCACTCCGCGCAGGATATCGCCGCCATGAGCGCGATTCCCAACATGCGCGTGTATCTGCCGAGCGATCGCTTCCAGACCGCCGAGCTCGTGCGTGCCCTGGTCGCCGACAACAAGCCGGCCTACATCCGCGTGGGCCGCAACCCGGTGGAGGACGTGTACACTGAGGACGAGTGCCCGTTCCAGATGGATCGCGCCACCTGGGTGCGCCGCGGCACCGATGTGACGATTGTCGCCACCGGTGAGATGGTCCGCCATGCCGTGGACGCCGCCGATCTGCTGGCCGAGCAGGGCATCTCGGCAACGGTGCTCGATATGTACTGCGTCAAGCCGCTCGATGCCGAGGCCGTGATCGAGGCCGCCGGTGCCACGCGCGCCGTCGTGACCGTCGAGGAGCACAGCCCCTTCGGTGGCCTGGGTTCCATGGTCGCGCAGGTCGTGGGCGAGCATTGCCCGCGTCCGGTCAAGTGCCTGAGCCTGCCCGATGCGCCGGTCATCACCGGCACGAGCCCCGAGGTCTTTGCGCACTACGGCCTGACGGGTGCCGGAATCGCCAAGACGGTCGCCGAGTTCCTTGGCAAACAGTAGAAACAGACGCTGCGCGGCCGCCAAGCACCGCACCTTGCCGTTCAAACCGTCGCCTGTGTACACAAAGTACGCGGCGCTCCTTGTCCGTCGGGTTTTAGTTTTGAATCGACGGGGGAGACAGGAGAGTACATGAGCAAATACATCATCGGAATCGATCAATCCACGCAGGGCACCAAGGCGCTGCTGGTGGACGAGGGCGGCCATTTGATTCATCGTGCCGATCGCCCGCATCGCCAGATTGTCAACGAGGCTGGCTGGGTGAGCCATGATCCAGCCGAGATCGCCGCCAACGTGCTGGCCGCGGCGCGCGCCGTGGTGGAGGAGACCGGGGTCGACCCTGCCGATGTCGCCGGCATCGGCATCTCCAACCAGCGCGAGACCACCGTTGCCTGGAACCGCACGACGGGCGAGCCGCTGTGCGACGCCGTCGTGTGGCAGTGTGCCCGCGCCCGCGAGCTGTGCGACGAGCTGGCCGCGCGCGAGGGTGTGGCCGAGCTGGTGCGCGACACGACGGGTCTGGTACTCTCGCCCTACTATCCGGCGGGCAAGATGGCCTGGATCCTCGCGAACGTTCCCACGGCTGCCGAGGCCGCGGCGGCGGGCGAGCTGTGCCTGGGTACCATCGATGCCTGGGTGGTCTGGACGCTCACGGGCGGCGCAGAGTTTCGCTGCGACTGGTCCAATGCTAGCCGCACGCAGCTCTTCGACCTGCGCCGTGGCTGCTGGAGCAAGCCGGTGTGCGAGGCCTTTGGCGTCGATCCGGCTTGTCTGCCGCAGGTGACCGACTCCGATGGCATGTTCGGCATGACGGACCTGGGCGGCTTTTTGCCGGCACCCGTGCCCATTCACGGCGTGCTCGGCGACAGCCATGCCGCCTTGTTTGCCCAGGGCTGCCATAGCCGCGGCATGGCCAAGGCGACCTATGGCACCGGCAGCTCGGTCATGATGAACGTCGGCGACGAGTTCGTCGCCAGCTCGCATGGGCTTTCGAGCTCGCTCGCATGGCGTATGGACGGTGTGACCGAGTATGTTCTCGAGGGCAACGTGAGCTACGCCGGCGCCGTCAAGACGTGGCTGCGCGACGACCTGGAACTCATCAACAATCCCGAGGAAGTCACCGACCTGTGCTACGCCGCCAATCCGGCAAGCCATGTCTACTTTGTGCCGGCGTTCACTGGCCTGGGCGCGCCGCACTGGGCGAGCGATGCCGAGGGCTGCATCTTTGGCATGACGCGCACCACGGGCCGTGCGGAGTTCGTAAAGGCCGCTGACGAGTCGATCGCCTATCAGATCTTCGACGTGATTGATGCGATGGTCGAGGATTCGGGCGCGGCGTTGGCCGAGCTTCGTGTTGACGGCGGTCCCACGCGCGACGCGTACCTGATGCAGTTTGAGAGCGACTTGGTTGGCTCGCCCATTCGCATCGCGAGCAACGACGAGATGAGCGGTCTGGGCGCGGCCTGGGCCTGCGGCATTGCGCTGGGCATGTACACGCGCGACGTCGTCGACGTCTACGGCGCCCGCGGCATCGTGGAGTCCACCATGTCCGCCGACGAGCGCGCCAAAAAGATCGCCGGCTGGCGCCATGCCGTGAAATCTACAATCGCGTACACCGCCTAGCATGATTATTCTGAGACGGGGATTAAAAACTCATTGATCCCCGTCCCGGGCAGCTCATTTGGGACGGGGCTTTTTTGACTGGTATGATTGGTGCGACCATTCGAACCAGCTAAAAGAGCCCCGTCCCAAATTGACTACCGAGAGGAACTGCCATGGAGCGCATTGCAAGTTTTTCCGTTGACCATCTGCTGCTTGAGCCCGGCGTGTATGTGAGCCGCATCGACCGCGATCCGGCGACCGGCGCCGCCGTCACCACCTTTGACCTGCGCCTGACCACGCCCAACAAGGAGCCAGTCATGAACACGGCCGAGTGCCACACCATTGAGCATCTGGGCGCCACCTTCCTTCGCAACCATGCCGAGTGGTCGAGCCGTATCGTCTACTTTGGGCCCATGGGCTGCCGCACGGGCTTTTACCTCGTCGTTTTTGGTGAGCTGACGAGCGAGGAAATCTTGCCGCTTGTGCGTGAGCTGTTCGAGTTTGTTGCTGGCTTTGAGGGCGATATCCCCGGCGCTGCTCCCGAGGAGTGCGGCAACTACCTGGACCAGAACCTCCCCATGGCCAACTGGCTTGCGCGTCGTTATCTCGACCGCGACCTGGCCGATATCGACGAGAAGCACCTGCACTATCAGCAGGCATAGGGCCGCCCTCTGCCTCCAAACCGTTCACACGGAGATATCGACCGTTTAACTGTTTAGAAGTGTTTATTCGAGGTCATTAGCACTAGCTCGCTTAAACTAGTCCTCAGAGTGATATTCAGGCAAGGCTCCTGAAGCAGCATCTGTCGACATTGATTGTCGGATTCTGCTTCGGGAGCCTTGTTCTGTTTAGGGGGGGGGACACATGGAAATTGTTAAACGAATTAATACCAGCGCTGTCCTCTGCGTCGATGGAAATGGCAGACAGTTGGTTGCATTCGGCCGTGGTCTGGGGTTTAAGAATGTCGGAGACGAGGTCCCTCTTTCGGAGATTCAACGAACGTTTTATAACGTTAGCTCTCGCTACATCGCTCTCGTTGACGAGGTCCCCGACGAGCTTCTCGAGCTTACCTCGGATGTTATTGATATGTCGACAGGTTTGCTGTCTTATGAGGTGAGCCCTAATTTGCCGTTTATCCTTGCGGACCATATCGCGTATGCGGTTAAGCGCAAAGAGCAAAATATCGTTGTCCGCATGCCTTTATCGTTTGATGTCCGCCAACAATATCCCGTCGAATTTAGAATCGGCGAGTATGCACTTAAGATAATCAGGAAACGTCTTAACGTTAGGCTTCCAGCTCATGAGGCAGTTGGAATTGCCATGGCGTTTATCAATAACATGGCCGATTCGGACTCATGCGAAGTAGTTAAAGAGTTTAGCGCGGATATCTACGATCGTGTTCTGGAGGAGTCAACCGTTGCTGTTGAAAATCGGCTTGGCATTCAAGTTGATCGGGAAGGTTTCGATTACGCAAGGTTCGCAACCCATCTTCAGTACTTATTCAATAGGTTGAACTCTGGCGAAAGCATCGTGAGCGACAACCGCAAGATGTACCTCTCGCTCAAAAAAGAATATCCGGTGGCATCAATGTGCGCCGATGATATTGCTTCTGTTCTCAGCCGACTGACGGGGCGGGAACTTATAGACGAAGAAAGACTCTACCTCATGATGCACATCAATCGAATTGCATCGAAAACAAGGTAATTAGTTGGCAAAGGCGCGCGCTTTGCTGATGGTTACATATAAAACTCAACATGGGAGAAATGGTATTTATGGCAGATACAACCAAGCTCGCTGCCGAGATTCTCGAGATGGTGGGCGGCGCAGACAACGTTACATTTGTAGCTCACTGCATGACTCGTTTAAGGTTCAACCTTAAGGACGAAAGCATCGTAGACGATGCAAAAGTCAAGGCGATTGATGGCGTGATCGACATTCGCCATTCCGCGGGGCAATATCAGGTGATTGTGGGACCTAAGGTCGATAAGGTCTATGAAATCGTTGCCAAGGAAACCGGGATTGATGCCGGAGATTCCGAGGCAAGCGAAGGAGAGACTAAGGGCTGTCTGGGAAAGCTAATGAAGCTCATCAGCGGCATCATGATGCCCGTTCTTCCTGCCTTGATCGCATGCGGAATGATAAACGCCGTCCTTAGTATTCTGACGACGGCGGGTGCTGTTTCCGCCGAGAGCGGAATATACACTCTGCTGTACGGCATGGGAAATGCCTGCATGTATTTTCTGCCCGTTCTTGTCGGATCATCTGCTGCTCAGTTCTTTGGAACCGATCGATATATCGGTGCGGTACTCGGTGCAATCCTGATTTATCCGACTTTCGTTGCTGCGGCCGGAGCGGGCGATGCGCTGGATTTGCTCGGCATGAAGTTCACAATGGTGAGCTATTCCTCCACGGTGTTTCCTGCTATCGTGGCGGCTTGGTTCGCATCCGTTCTTAATAAGTGGCTGCGGGCGGTTCTTCCCGATGTTGTGGCATTTGCGCTCGTCCCGTTCCTGACGGTTGCTGTTGCCGCCCCCGTCTCGCTCCTTGTGATCGGCCCCGTTATTCAGCAGGCGAGCTCTTTGCTTGCGACTGCAGTGCTGGCGGTCTATCAGTTCAGCCCCGTCCTTTGCGGCGTTATTCTCGGGCCGATATTCGGTCTCGTTATGATCCCCCTTGGACTCCATTGGGCCCTGATCGTGCTTTCCATCAACAATATTATGACCGTCGGCTCCGATCCTATCCTTGGACTTCTCTGCTGCAGCATGGGTGTTGTCGGCGCTTGTTTGGCGTTTGCCCTCCGCTCGAAGGACCCGAGTGAAAAGAGTCTTGGGTTCAGCTGTGCCATTACGGGCTTTTTCGGGATTACGGAACCGGCGCTGTACGGCATCATCTTGGAGCACAAGAAGATCATTATCGCTTCCATGGTCGCCGGAGCAATCAGTGCTGTTATCCCGGCGATTTTCAACACCTGTACGTTCGTTATGACGTCGAGCGGCATTTTTAGCTTCCCCGGTTATATGGATCCTTCTGGTGATATGAGCAGCCTCATCGGCGCAATTCTTTGCAATGTCGTCGGTTTAATTCTTAACTTCGTTCTCGTTTACATCCTGTATCGCCCTGATGAAGAGGCAGTAGTGGAGTAGACAATTATTTGGGATGTAAGCTGCCGAAAACCCCGCGGCAGATTGCATGTGGTGGGCTTGCCGTTGATTCACGCGAGCCCACCCTCATTTTTGGAGTGACTAGCTATGACAATTACAGCCGATATGACGTTTGGCGAAATCGCGCTCCTTCCTGAGTTCGCTGGCTTTGGCGAGCACCTTATGCTTTGCCGGCCTTCAACTTGGGAGCGCATGTGGAATAAACCCATCGTGTCTCATATGAATTCTGATGCTAATCCATATGAAACTACTCGCGTTTTGCGTGGATTGAATCGGATTGTCGAGCTCGTGGATGACGGGAGGCAAGTTGCCTACGATATATGGGATGAAGCCGACTGCATCCGTGATCCGACTCGACGCAACACGAAACTGTTCTTCTTTCCCGGGAGACCCGGGGCTCCCTTTATCATTGCGGTTTCGGGCGGAGGTTATCAGAGGGTTTGTCATCAAATGGAAGGCTTTCCCGTTGCCCCCGAGCTCAACGATGCGGGCTATAACGTGTTCGTGCTGTCATACAGGGTGAGGGTCGAGCCTTTGATGCCGCGTCCAATCGACGATTTAAATCGAGCTGTCCGTTTTGTCTTCGAGAATTCAGCGAAATTTAATGTCGCAAAAAGTTATGCAGTTATCGGCTTTTCTGCTGGTGCGCATTTAACTGCCGAGTGGGGGACGGACAACAAGGGATTTGCGTCCTACGGATGCGAGGCACCCAAAGCCTTGGTCCTGTGTTATGCACCGATTGATCTTCGTGGCTTTGAGAACGCATCAGACAATAGATTTCTTGATTCGGTGTGCGGCGGGGCTGGTCGCGACTCGCTCGATGATTTCTGTATTAATCAGCATGTGTGGGAGCAGTATCCTCCGACATATCTTTGGCAATGCGCTGACGATGATATTGTATCGCCCGACAATTATGAAAAGATGGTCGATGCTCTGGATGCAGCTGGAGTACACCATGAGGGAGTCATGTATTCAGAAGGGGGGCACGCATTGATGAAGCCCCATGCGCCGGAGACCGACTACTGGTGTATGAGCGTTATTGAGTTTCTTAAAGATTATCTCGACTAGGAAGCTGCATGTCGCTTTTTGAGCGGGTGATTTCGTCATGCAATGTTTTCGGTATTGATCGTGGTCGTGGATGAATGATGTTCTAGAATGTTCATACTGTCACATAAACGAACAGGAGCGAACATGCACATCTATTCTGTCAACGATCCCGAGTTCAAATCCTATGGCAACGTTTGGGATGACGTTCCGTCCGTGCTCACGTCGCCCGTGCTCGAGGCGCTCTCTGCCACGCCCATCCCCGAGGGCAGCAAGTACGTAGCAAGCGCGCCGGAGCTCGAGGGCGTCAAGGATGCCGATAAGCTGGGCTTTCTCATGTACGGCGGCCGTCCCTTCCAGCTGGGCTGGTGCAACGGCCACAACACGCAGCTCAACTGCCTGGAGTATCACCGCGCCAGCGAGTTTAACCTGGGCGCCCGCGACTTTATCCTGCTCGTGGCGCATCGCTGGGAGATCGAGGACGGCAAGCTCGACACCGCGTGCGTCAAGGCGTTCCGCGTGCCGGCGGGTACGGTCGTCGAAGTCTTCAACACCACGCTCCACTACACGCCCTGCATGGTCGACGACGGCGGCTTCCAGGTGATGGTGGCGCTGCCGGCGGGCACCAATGGCCCGCGCCCCGAGGCCGCAGCCGACATGCCTGCCGCCGGTGACAGCTACTGCTACTGGAAGGCCGACAAGTGGGTCCTCTGCCACGCCGACAGCCCCAAGGCAGCCGAAGGCGGCTACGTGGGCCTCGTCGGCAAGAACCTCGACATCGCCTGTGACTAGCATCTTCCGTCTCGATTTGTAACATCTAGCGGGCTAAATCGTCTCTACCTGTTACAGATTTAGACAAACTGCGGGGGGGCTGCCCGAAAATCTCGATCTGTAACACCAAGCCCGGTTTTGGCTGCCTACCTGTTACAGATCGAGACAAACCGCCCCAAACCACCACAAAGGTGCCTGTCCCCTTTGTGGTGGTTTGGGGCGGCGGTATCAGAAAGTGTCAGGCAGGGGCGGCTGCCGGGCCGCCGTGTGCGAAAAGAAGTGTCGGCCTGCGTCGTTGCCGTTGAGTAGCGCGCTGCTTACGGGGATACTGAAACCACGACAAACAGCGTGTGAAAGGATTGATGCATGGCTTTCCGTAAAGACTTCCTGTGGGGCGGCGCGACGGCTGCCAACCAGTGCGAGGGCGCTTACGACGTGGATGGCCGCGGCCTAGCCAACGTGGATGTGGCACCGCACGGCCCCGAGCGCTATGCGGTGGTCTCCGGCCAGCGCAAGATGCTCGACTTCGAGGACGGCTATTACTACCCCGCGCAGACTGGCATCGATTTCTATCACCATTACAAGGAGGACATCGCCCTCTTTGCCGAGATGGGCTTTAAGACCTTCCGCATGAGCCTGGCGTGGACCCGCATCTTCCCCAACGGTGACGAGACTGAGCCCAACGAGGCCGGCTTGGCCTTCTACGAGGACGTGTTCCGCGAGTGTCAGGCGCACGGCATTGAGCCGCTCGTGACCATCACGCACTTCGACTGCCCGATTCACCTCATCAAGGAGTACGGCGGCTGGCGCAACCGCAAGCTCATCGACTTCTACAAGAACCTCGCGACCACGATCTTCACCCGCTACAAGGGTCTGGTGAAGTACTGGCTTACCTTCAACGAGATCAATATGATCTTGCACCTGCCGTTTATGGGTGCCGGTCTGGTCTTTGAGGAGGGCGAGAACAAGGAGGCCGTCGAGTACCTGGCCGCCCACAACGAGCTCGTCGCCAGCGCTTGGGCAACCAAGATCGCTCACGAGATCGACCCTGAGGTCAAGATCGGTTGCATGCTTGCCGCAGGTAGCTACTACCCCTACAGCTGCCGTCCGGGCGATGTGCGCCAAGCGCAGATTGACAACCAGAGCAACTATTTCTTCGTCGACGTTCAGAGCCGCGGCTACTACCCGGCCTATGCCGTCAAGAAGCTCGAGCGTTTGGGCATCGATGTGGGCATGACGGATGAGGACCGCGAGATCCTGGCCGCCAACACCGTCGACTTCATCAGCTTTAGCTATTACAGCACCCGTTGCTCCGCCGGTGCCGATAACCCCGATGTCGAGCGCACCCAGGGCAACGCCTTCGCCGGCGCCAAGAACCCCTACCTGCAGGAGAGCCAGTGGGGCTGGGCCATCGATCCGCTGGGCTTCCGCATCACCCTCAACGACCTGTACGACCGTTATCAGAAGCCGCTGTTTGTGGTCGAGAACGGCCTGGGCGCCAAGGATGTTGTCGAGGAGGATGGCTCCATCAACGACGACTACCGTATCGACTACCTGCGCCAGCATATCGCCGCGATGCGCGATGCGGTGACCGAGGACGGCGTTGACCTGCTGGGCTACACCACCTGGGGCCCAATCGACCTGGTGTCTGCCGGCACGGGCGAGATGTCCAAGCGCTACGGCTTTATCTATGTCGACCGCGATGATGCGGGCAACGGCACCCTCAAGCGTTCCAAAAAGAAGAGCTTCGACTGGTACAAACACGTCATCGAGACGAACGGCGAGGACCTGGCCTAAGGCTTCCCAACAACCATAGCCTCCTAACCAAAACGCCCGGCGAGCAGTTAATGCCCGCCGGGCGTTTTGTTAAAAGAAGTGAAAGCACTCATTGGGGACGTACTTAAATGAGCGCCCGCAGAATGAGAGTGGATAATCTCCCGTTTTTAGCCTGTTTGTGGGCTCAAAGTGGGAGATTATCCACTCTCGCCATTTGGGCGTCCAAAAATCCTCGCTCGTTTTGTCTTAGTCATTGGGGACGTTCTTAAACGACTAGTCGCTGGCGACGTCCCTCGCCGTCGGCGGATTTTGGGACATGTGGCCCGCTTTTTGGGCCCGCCTGTCGGTACACTAAAAGCACTATGGGTACCTGCGAGCGACATATCGGCCACGCGGCCGCCCGATCCGCACCCGTGGCGGATCCCAGGGGCGGCAGGCTCTTCGCCATGCCGCGATTCCTTGTTGGCATATCGCATGGCGTGTATCGCCACCGCGTCTTTGTTATCGCCGGCGCCATTACCGCGCTGTTCCTTATGCTTTTGGCAGTCTTGCCGGCACTGTTCGCCTCCGACCCCAAGCTTTCCAACACCGTGCCCGCCTATAGCGAGGTGTCCGAAGAGGTCGTGGATGCGCTCGTCCACTCGAGCTCTCTCCCGCTGCTTGTCGCCGCAATTGCATTTTCAATCTGGGGTGTGTTGGCGTACCTACGCTGCTTGGACTACGTCTTGCGCCGCCGCCTTGTTGCCATCGCCGCCATTTGTGCCCTGTGGATGATCGAGGTCATCCTCAAATATAAGTCGTTCACGCCGTTCTATGCCACCGTGCTGTGGTACCTGTACTACGTGCCCATGACGCTCATTCCGCTGATCTACCAGCTGTGCGGTCTGCGCCTCGCGGGTTTGGAACAGCATCGTATGGGGCGTCGGTACCGCACCGTTTTGTGGGTCATGGCTGTCCTGCTTATCAGCTTTGTGCTTACTAACGATGTTCATCAGCAGGTCTTCCATTTCGATCGATCGAGTGGAACCTGGAGCAACGATTACACATATGGTTGGGGCTACGGTACCGTTCTGGTATGGACAGCCTTTAACTTCGTTGCCTTTTTTATCTTGGTAGGACGGTCCTCGTCTTTTCGTATTCAGCGTTTCTCGGGCACGGCCGCGCTTGTCCTATTGGGCGGCGCGTTCTTTGCCATTTCATATGCGCTGCGTGTGCCCTGGGCATGGAGGCTTAATTTTTCACTTGTCTACTGCGTCCTGTGCGTGGTGGCGATGGAAATCTGTCTCGATTGCGGTGTCATCCCGTCGTACCACGATATCGCCGGTATTTTCGGCACCTTGCCGCTTGACCTCAAAGTTCTAACGCGTGACCTGCAGGAAGTCTATGTCACGCCGGTGTCAAAGCCAATGCCGGTAGGCGTGCGTGAGGAGTTGCGGGTCCAAGAGCACGGGCACGCTCACGCCTTTGCCGTGGCGTCCGATCCCGATGTAATGTATCGCGCCTTTCCGCTGCTGGGTGGATCGGCTCTCCTTGCCCAGGACGTCTCGGAGCTCAACGAACTCAATCGCGAACTGGCGCATCGTCGCATGGAGCTGCAACGCCAAAATGAGCTGCTTGCCGCCGACTACGACCTTAAGACACATTTGGCAGATCAAGAGGCCGAGACCTTGCTGGTCCAAGACGTGGACCAGGCGCTTGCCCGCGCGTTCGAAGAGATGTACGACCTGCTGAGCTCGCTGCCACCGTTGACCGACGAGGCGTCTTCACACGAGCGTTACCGCATGCTGCAGCGCGCCAAGATGCTCGTCGCCTATTGCAAGCGCAAGGGGTCGCTCACGCTGGCGCAGCACGGGGAGAGCGGCTTTGATCGCGACCGCATTCAGCTCATTGCCAACGAGCTTGCAAGTGACCTACGCACCATCGATGTCGATTGCGCCTCGATTATCGCCATACGGCGCCCGATGCACGCCAGTACGGTAAGCGCCCTGTACGACTGCGTGTATGACTTTGCGTTTTTTGCCTACACCACCGACCATCCGGCGCTTATGTATCACTTGGGCGACCATGACCGGTGCAGTGTCGAGCTGCGCGCCACGCTTTTTTCCAACGATGATGAAGATCTTTCGCAGACGCCCGCTGCGCAAGAGCTCGAAAGCGCTCTGCAAGGGCGCAACGTGGCATACCGCCTTGAGGGCGAGCCCGGCCAGCTGCGCATGATCGTCTTGATGCCGAGGGCGGGTGAGTGACGATGCAGATTTCGTTCATCCTTCCCCAAATCGTTGCGCTCGATGTTGTCTTTGCCCTGGCTGCGTGTCTGCAGATGATCCACGTCCCGCTCATCGCATCGCGCCGCTCGTCCTATAACCGTAAGGTGATTTGCGCCTACGAGACGAGCCTTGTGCTTCACCTGATGATTTCGGCGCTCATCTTATTCGCGTCGTCTGGCTCGTATCTGGTGGCGCCGCTTGACGTTTGCGCCAGGGCAATGGGCGGAGTGCTGTGGCTCAATGCCGCGATCTTTGCCTATGGCGTGGTCCTTATGGTGCGCTATCGTCGCCCTGTCATGCTGGCCGAGCTGCTGCTTGTTGGCGCCGTGACACCGCCGGTGGTTTTTGCCATGGGCTCGGTGTGGGCCGTTGTCCTTATCGCAGAGGGAGCGTTCTTCCTGTTCCGTTCCGTCGCGGCGCTCTTGATGGACGTCCGTAACCGCCAAGAGGATATCACCGCGTTCTCGACGATTGAAACCATCAACGTGATTCCCGTGGGCATCCTGTATCTGGACTCGAGGGGCCGTCCACTGCTCATGAACCGCTGCATGCGCAAAAACCTGGCGGAGCTTCATATGCCCACCGACCTAGGCGATATGAGCGGTACATGGAACGACCTGCGCAAGCTCAGCATGCAAATGCCCGAAGGCGGTAAGAACCGCGTGCGGATCAACCTGGACCGCTTTGGTGAGGCGCGTGCGGTGGTCGAGGTTTCTCCCGCCGAGATTCGCCTGTTTGTGTGCGATGACGTTATGGTCTCGGGCCGTTCGTTCGAGCGCATAATCGGTCTGGACGTGACAGAGTATGCGCATGCGCATGACCGCCTGGCGCAGGCCAATCACCTGCTTGAGCTTGCGGGCCAAGAGCTCCAGGCCCAGATCGAAGAAGTCAAAAAAGTTGCCGACAATGCGGCCTATCTGCGCATGCGCACCCGCGTTCACGATGTGATCGGCCAGCGCCTATCAATCCTTCATCGCTATTTGGAGGAGGGGCGCTTGGACGACGAGTCGCTCGAGCAGATCGACCCGCTGCTGCGCTCAATCGCTGCCGATCTGCGCAGCGGGGGCGACACCGAACCGGCAGAGCAACTGGGCGATATCGTCCATGCTTTTGGCCTGGTGAGCGTGCAGATCGATGTTGAGGGTGCGCTGCCTGAGGACGCGCGTGTCGCCGCTGCCTTTTTGCAGATTATCCGCGAGGCCTCGACCAACGCCACCAAGCATGCGCAGGCGCATCGGGTCCATGTGCGCTTGTGGCAGGAGAGGACGGATGCTGACGCCGTCGCGCACATGACGATTTCTAACGACGGGTCCCCGGCCCCCGTATCGTATCGCGAGGGAACGGGTATCCCAGGTATGAGGCATGTCGCGCAAGATCTGGGTGGCAGCCTAGAGGTCCACGCCACCCCGCCCTTTACGCTTACGGTATCCATTCCGCTTAACGCTAGCGACACGTCCCAAAGGAGAAACTCATGATCCGCGTGTTAATTGTCGAAGATCAGGCCATCCTGCGCGAGAGCCTGGCGCGCTCCGTTGGCGACCAGCCCGATATGACCGTCGTTGCCGCGATCGCCGATGCCTCCGAGGCCTTGGGTGTCGCGCTCAAGGAGCGCCCGGACATGATACTGATGGACGTGTGCACCGAGCACGATTCAAACGGCATCGTGGCGGCGGCACGCATCAAGGAGCAGCTGCCCGAGTGTCGCATCATTATCATGACAGGCATGCCCGAGATCACCTTTGTCGATCAGGCCCGCGAGGCGGGCGTCGATAGCTTTGTGTACAAGAACGTCGGTATCGACGAGCTGTTCGCCGTGATGCGCTCCACGCTGGCGGGTTACTGCACATTTCCCAAGCCGCCCGAGAGCATCTTCTCGGGCACGGCGGCCCTCGACGATGTCGAGCTGTCGATCTTGCGCCTTGCCTGCGAGGGTAAAAGCCGCCGCGAGATTGCGGCCGAGCTGTTTATGAGCGAGGGCACCATCAAGCGCCGCATCTCGGAGATCCTGAGCAAGACCGGCTACGACAACATCATGCGTCTGGCCGTACATGCGGTGACCGAGGGCAGCATCGTTCCCAACATAGAGCGCTAGCGCTCGTTGCGCATCGGCATAAAGCGGCGGGGCCGCAGGATCATCTCCTGCGGCCCCGTCTGGTGTGCGCGGATGTGTCCGCCAATCCGCGGCTGATGTTACGTGCCGTTACGCGATGGTTGCGCTGTAGGAGGCGACGTCCTCGTAGGAATCGGTCAGGTAGGCGTCGATGCCGATGGTCGTGTTGACCAGGTCGTCAAGGCTATCGAGCGTGCCGTTCGAGAACGTGAATTCCTCAGTGGCGTTGGTGCCGGGCATCAGGTGGGCCGAGAACCAGGCTTCCTTCATGGTGCCGTTGACGTTTGTCTTGCCGGTGGGAGCGTAGAAGGTCAGGTCCTTGTCGCTCTTGTTGGTGATGTTGACGACAAAGCCGATGTCGTCCCACTCGTCCTTGAACTTCTCGGTGATGGTGATGGTGCACAGATCGTCATCGGCGACGGTGACGGCGGGGGAGATTTCGACGCTCTGGACATCGCCGTCTTCGACGGCCTCCTCGACTTCCTCTTCCTTCTCGGCGGCCTCGCGATCCTTCTTCACGGTACCGGATAGGTCCTTATCGGACTTGCTAAAGATGAGCTTGTCCTCGCCGTCCTCAAGGACAAGCTTGCCGTCCTCGAGCTTCACGTCGGTCGTCTCCTTGTCGACGGTGATACTCGCGGTGGTAGCGTCCTTGGCCTCCCACTTTAGGTCGGAAACTTCGGAGAACAAATCGAGGCTGCCCGTGCCGTCTTCGTCCAGGACCAAGATGCAGCTGATGCCCCATTCCTCGAACATATCCATATACTCATCGGTCAGCTCTTCGCCCTCCGTGGTTCCACCCGAGAGCTTCCAGCTGCCGACAAAGTTGGCCTTGGGGTCTTTGCCGCCGCTGCAGCCCGTGAGGGCAAAGGCGAGCGCCAGGACGCATGTCAAAAATGCGAGTACGGACTTTTTGAACGTTGTCTTCATGGTGTCCTCCTTCTTGTATAAAAACCCATAGAAGCAAATGCGGGGGTGGCGGATCCCCCGCCAATTACCAGATAGAGGGGCTAGGGCCTGGGCGTTCCGCAGTTGCTGCAGAACTTGCCGCCGTTTTCGCTGCCGCAGTTGGGGCAGAACCACTTGGCCGGTGCCGGGGCGGGTGCGGGACTGCCACACTCGGAGCAGAACTTGCCGGTGTTGGTGGCGCCGCAGCTGCAGGTCCATGTGCCGGCCGCGGGGGCAGCGGCAGGAGCCGGTGCGGGAGCGGGTGCCGGAGCCGGCTGCGGGGCGGCCTGCTGCTGTGCCTGGCCGGCGGCGAACAGCTGGCTGGCGTTCATGCCGCCCATGCCACCTGCCATGCCCATGCCCATAAAGCCTGCCATCGCGCCGTTGGGATTGGCGGCTGCCGCGCGCATTGCATCGCTCTGGGCGCTGGCAATGTTGGCTGCCGCCATAGTGGGATCGCGCATGACGGCGGCTTTCTGCAGGTCCTTGATCATCTGCTCGTCTTCTTGCGAGGCTGCGATGGAGTTGACGCCAAAGCTCACGATCTCGACACCACGCAGGTCGCGCCAGTCGGCAGAGAGGACCTCGTTGAGCGCGCGGGCGAGCTCGGTGGTGTGACCGGGGATGGCGCTGTAGCGAATGCCCATCTCCGAGATCTTGGCAAAGGCGGGCTGCAGGGCGGTGAGCAGCTCGGACTTAAGCTGGCTGTCGATCTTGTCGCGCGTGTAGCTATCGGTCACGTTGCCGCACACGTTGGTGTAGAACAGCAGCGGGTTGGTGATGCGGTACGAGTACTCGCCGTTGCAGCGCACGGAGATGTCAACGTCCAGGCCAATGTTGTTATCGACCACGCGGAAGGGCACGGGCGAGGCGGTGCCGTACTTGTTGCCGATGATCTCCTTGGTGTTGATGAAGTAGACGCGCTGGTCCTTGCCCGCGTCGCCGCCAAAGGTAAAGCGGCTGCCGATATTGGCGAAGGTCTCCTTGATGGAATCGCCCAGGTTGCCGCTAAAGACGCTCGGCTCGCTGCCGGTATCGAAGACGAACTCACCGGGCTCCAGTGCGACTTCGATGATCTTGCCGTTTTGCACCACGAGCATGCCCTGGCCGTCGTTGACGGCGATGACCGAGCCGTTGGAGATGACGTTGTCCTCGCCGCGCGTGTTGGAGCTGCGGCCACCGGTGCGTTTGCTGCCCTTGCAGGCCAAGACGTCAGCAGGCATCGATTCGCAATAGATAAATTCCTTCCACTGGTCGGCCATGACGCCGCCGGCAGCACCCAATCCAGCTTTCAAGAGTCCCATGGTGATCTTCCTTTCTCGTCAAAGGCCGGGTGGTATTGGTCGGATTGCTTAGTCGTCCTTGTCGTCTTTCATGACAACGGTGGTCTCGGTGTGGTTGAAGGTGTCGTGCTTCTCGGTCAGGTCGAGCTCGCCGCAGTACTCGTCGGCGTGGGTGGCCTCGTTGGCCGTCTTGAGCTGGCCTACCAGTAGCACGTCTCCGATAATCACGATGATCAGCGGCGCGACGATGTTGATGAGGATGCCCTCGATATCAAAGGCGAGGTAATCCGGATCGAAGGCGTTCTCACCCATAAAGAGAATCTGGGAGAGGATAAATCCGATCACAAAGAACAGCACCGAGGCAATAGCGAGCTTGGGCTTGGAGCAGGGGAGCTCGCCGACCAAGCGGCCGGTCTGGCCGTTCATGGCAAACAGGTAGCTCTTGCCGTTCCACGAGGTGGAGAGCATCCAGACGGGGAACAGGGCGTAGTCGCTGTCTTCCCAGGTGTAGTCGAGCTGCTTGCTTTCGACCGTGGCATCGTCGTATTCGTCGACGACAGTCTCGCGCAGGGCCGAGATCGTGCTTTCTTCCATACGGCGCTCGGCGCGCGCCTTGCAGGTCTCGCAGTCCTCGTCGTAACGGTTGGCGATGTAGCCGGGCATATATGCGACCGAGAACGGACGCAGCGCGTCGTAGTCAAACGGCTCGATGGCGTCCATGTGGCCGTCGGGCATCTTGGACGATCCGTCGACGGGCACGCGCTTAAACGAGATATTGCCCTTGCGATAGGCATCGTAGTGGTCGGTGGTCGTGACGGTGCGGTCGGATTCCTCGGTCACGGTCTCGTTGGTCGCGTCAAAGTACACTTCGCCGTCCACGCGGGCGCCGTAGAGCCAAAACGGCACGTAGACACCTTGGACCTCGTCGATGTGGTTGCCGGTGACAAAGCTCTTGGGCAGCAAGATCTTGCCCTTGTAGTGTTTCTTGAGTGCGGCCGTGACGTCGTCGCGCCCGAGCTTAAACGGAATCACCAGGTCGGGCGAGAAGTCGCCAGAGAGCTGGCCGGGCGCCACGGCGGAGTTGCCGCAGTACGGGCAGGTGGTGACGGCGACGGTGCCGTCGGACACGAGCTCGGCGCCGCACGACGAGCAGATGTAGCCGGCGTTTTGGGCGAGCTCCTGCACGGCATCGTCGGCAGCAGGTTTGGGAGCTGCGGCTGCGGCATCGGCTTTGGCATCTGCCTTGTCCTGGCGCTCGCGATAGAGGGCCTCGACTTCTTCGACTTCAAAGCGTGAGTCACAGTAGTCGCAGACAAGCTTTTGCTCGGCGCTGGCAAAATGCAGGGGACCACCGCAGGCAGGGCACTGATAGTTGACGCTCTCGAAGGCCATGATCGGTCCTTTCCGTGCCGGAGGCTATGCGCCGATGGCGCCGCCGCAGTATTCGCAGCGCCCACTGGCATCGGGAATGGTGGTGGCTCCGCAGAAGGGGCAGGTCACCGCGGTCTTGGGGGCCTTGGCGGCCACGACGCTGTCGCGCGTCTCCTGGCGCAGCTGCACCAGCGCGTCGCGGACCTCGGTTGCCTGGCGCTTGGCCTCGCGGTATTCGATGGAGCCGCGCTGATCGATGGTGGAGTCGTTCACGCGCAGGTTGATCTCGGTAAAGTACGGCGTGTTGACGTGAATGGTCAGATTAAAGTCGTAATCCAGGTCGTAGCGCGGCGGATTGTAGCTCTCGCGCTCGCCGTCCTTGGTCTCGCGATAGATTTCGGTGCGATGCTCGTCGATATCCATATCGCAGCCGAGTACCTGCGAGAACTCGATGATGTCGGGATTGGCGTCGCGCCAGCGGCTCTGCGAGGTGATGATCAGCAGGCCCGCGTCCTCATCGAGCATGATGTTGGTGCGCCCGGCAGAAAGCGTGCGCGTGGGGTTGAACGACGCCAAGCGCTCGGCATTGGCCTCGCGGTAGGCGATCTGCTCGCGGATATCGTCCGCGGTGCTGGAGCGATAGCCGTGAAAGTAGGGGGAGAGCTTGCCGGCGCACTCTTTGCACAGGTAGCCTTCATTGATTTTTGTCTTACCTAGAAGTCCCAGCTCGGTACCGCAAATCGCGCACTCTTTCTTCTCGAACATCTTGTCAAAGAAGCCCATGGCTGCCTCCCATCAACTGGTAGCGTGTGTCACTTTTGATGATGGGGGAGTGCGCAGCCTTTCACGATACCCAGACGGCTCAACGAGTCTCCACAACTGGGACACATGGCCCATTTTTCCTACTCATTGGGGACGTACTTAAATGAGTGAAACTACTCATTTAAGTACGTCCCCAATGAGTGCTCGCAGAACGAGAGTGGATAATCTCCCATTTTTGGCCTGCTTGTGGGCTCAAAGTGGGAGATTGTCCACTCTCGTTGTTTGGGTGTCCAAAAATCCCCGCTCGTTTGACGCCTGGGGATACTCTTTGCCGAATGCGGCGGCTGCCGAATGTGGGCGCCGCCCTTGCTATGCCACGGTTACGGCGATTTGGGCGTAGCGGGTGCAGGGGCGCTCGGCGCGCGTCTGGACGGTGAGGGTGAGCACAAGGCGGTCGCCGGGTCGCGCGTCGGCGGGCACGATGAAAGCGGTGTCTACCGTGCATTCTTGCCACATCGACAGATCCTGGACGCCTGCATAGCTCGATGGGTCTACGGCCACATCCCAATGTGCATCGAAGCCCTTGCCGTCGGGGTCGACGATGGTCGCTGTAAGGTTGACGCGCTCGCCGGCTGTGGCGCTGCGGTCGGCAGTGACCTCGACAACATGCGCCGGATGCGAGCAGATGGCCGGATCATGGGCACACCATTGCGCGCGGGCGGCAAAGTCTTCCTGATAGGCACGCAGATAGGGATTGAGATTGTCGTCTGCGGGCGTGCCGATGGAGGCAAAACCGGCGGGCGCGTTCGCATCGGGATGCCCATCAAAAAACATGCGTCCCAGCAGCGTATCGAAGCCGCGGTCGTCGATACCGCGCAGGCCAAACGGCAGCAGCGGAATATAGGTCATGCTGTCGCCTTCGGCCATAAAATCGCCGCGCTCAAACTGCATCGCGGGCATGCCTTCCAGGCCCCAATCCAGACGGGCATGCTTGCCAAACTGAAAGCGCTCAGGCTCGTTTTCGTAGACCTTACCATCGCCATAGAGCATATAGCGTGCCATGAGGGGGCCGTTGCCCTGCGTGAGATTCTGCTCGGGCCAGGGAGCCTTAAACAGCGGCAGCGTATCGGGCTGAGCTGTTTTGGCGTCGAAATAGTTGCCATACATATAGGGCGTACGCCAAAAGATGAGCTCGGGAAAGAGCTCGCGCCCATGGTCGAGCCACGAGTTGTCCTGTCCCACGCCATCGGCAACGCCCATCACGCGCACCTTCTGATAGACCTGCTGCTGCACGGCGGGCCACTCGGGCGTGGCGCGATAGCGCTCGGCAATACTCATGAGGGCGCGAACGATCGTATTCATACCACCCCAGCTGAGCAACCATAACGTACGCGGATCATCATCCAGAATCGCCTGCGCAATTACGCGAGACCCCTCAGTTTCCTCAGTCACATCACCCTCAAAGGCAACATTTCCCACAAAGGTGCGCTCGATCATCTGGGCGGGCGTGGGAAACGGCGGCTCACCGGCAGCGGCCGCATTTGCCTGCAACTGCGGCCAAGCCTGGGCATATTCATTACTCCAGAGACTCTCAATCCAATGCTCGGGAAACGGCCGATACTCACGAAGCTCGCCGGCTAGCGGATCGGGCTCATGAGGCACAACAGCCCACTCATAAGAGCGCCGCCCTTTGGTCCGCCAATGCGAATTCACCTCGCCGAGCGTATGAACCCCATCCCCAAGAAAGTGATACTGCGAAGCCGTATACACCACAGCCTGAACATCAAGCAAGTTGAGATACAGAGCCAAATGAACAAGTGAGTTCATATCATCGACTTCCATATCAGTGGTAACAATCACCCGAGTCAACTTCTGGGACATAGGAACAGCTCCAATCAAAATCAATTCAGCCAGTTACGCGCAAGGCAAGACTAAACCCCGGTCCCCGCGATGGGAGGGCTTAGCGGTCGACCCTGGCCGACCACTCCCAGCAGCCCACCGGCTCGCCGTCGATGAGTACGTTGCCCCCGTCGAAGTCTTGATAACACAGGTCGTTGAATTGGTGGATCCACACGCCGTGGTTGAACGTCTTCTTGGCCGAGCCGTCGGCCTCGCGATACACGCCGGTCAGGTCCTCGACATGGCTAAAGTAGGTGAGGTGCACGTTGGCGCCGGCATCGCGCAGGCGCGCCGTGAGCGGCAGCACGGTCTGTTGCGGTGACACGAGCTCGTCGCCCTTGGAGTGCGTAAACCACAGCGGCGTCTTGGCGAGCGCGGCCACGTCCTCGTCCGTGGCGTTGTACCACGGGGCGCAGCAGGGAAGGCCCGCGGCGAAGAAATCGGGGTAGTCGGCGCACAGGCGCAGGGTCATAAAGCCGCCGTTGGAAAGACCGGCGACCACGATGCGGTCGGTGTCGATGCGGTCGGCATGCTCGGCGACAAACTCATCGATAAGTGCCTTGAGCACGGGGGAGTAGATGCTCTGGTTGGAGTGACCAAGCTGCTCGACGCCGTTGTCCATCCAAAACGTGGGCGACTGCGGTACGAGCACCCAGGCAAAGCCGCCAAAGTAGCGCTGGATCTGCGCCTGGCTGATGGCCGTCACGCGGTTGCCGATATAGGCGCGCGTGGCGCCTTCGCCCTGCGTGGCGCCCTTGCCCTCGCCGGCGCCGTGCAGATACACCACGAGCGGTGCCTTTTGGGGCACGGCCGTGGCCTCGGGCGCAAAGGGGTTGAAGCATGCCGAGTCCTCGGCCTTAAAGCTGGGCTCAAAGAAGCCGTATTCGAGCGCGATACCGTCGACGGCGGTCTTTTGCGTGTCGTTGCTCCAGCCTTTGAGCGCAGGGCAGATATCGCCACGGCAGGTGTCGAAGACCAGGCCGCAGGTGGGATCGTCGCCGTCGTTGCCGGGAAGAGCCGCGAGCTGCGTGATGTGCAACTGGTCATCGAGCATGCGCGAGCCCATGACGCCGCCTTCGATCTTTTTGGTCAGGCGCTGCTCGGCGACCTCGAGCGCCACATGGGTGCCCACGGCGAGCTTACGTCCGTTCTCGTCGCACGGATATGCGGCGAGAATGTCGATGTAACCCACGGAGGGCGCGGCATGGTCGGCGCCGCGTTCCTTGCGCATCAGAACATCGCCCGAGCGCTCGTGACGCTCTACATATATATGGAAGGTGTTCGCGTCGATGTCGTTGGCGCGCACGGTGCAGGGCAGGTCGAGTACGACCTTGCTGATCCAGGGGCCAAAGTCGCCCAAGGTGGTGACGGTTGCGTAGGTACACAATTTGAGTTCCATGAGCTGCCTCCCTTGCGCCGCGAATGCCTGGCATCTGCGGCAATACAAACTAAACATGTTTAGTGTAATCTAGAATTGAAGAATAACCAGATGAACTCGGTAAACGGCAAAATTGAACACGTCGTGAGCTACTAAACATATGTTTACTAGCTTCTAGCAGGGATTCTGTTGATGAGTTAACAGATCAGTGAGGTGTTCATCAAAATAAAATCCCACGTAAATGGCTATATATCAATAGAGGGTCAAAGAGACCATTTCCCGCCATTCAAATACGTTCACCCCCGATTACCTACCGTTCACCGGACTGTAGACGGCAAAATTGCCATAAATTCGGCGCTCCGTGTAAACTAAAGCCCGTAAACGTTCAGTAAACACCTTGTTTACAAAAGCGTATCCAAGGGTCCGGCAACCGTAAGGGGTTATAGTCGCCGGGCCAAAGGCGTGCCTAAGCCCAAGGGGGCTGGCACACGAAGATATGGGGAGGGGTCCCATGGCAGTAGATAACAAGCAGATTGCCACCGATGTCCTCGAGCTCGTGGGCGGTGCGGAGAATGTTTCCGTCGCCACCAACTGCATGACGCGCCTGCGTCTGACGCTCAAGGACAACAACAAGGCCGACGTGGAGAAGATCAAGAAGGTCAAGGGTGTTCTGGGATGCCAGTTCGCCGGCAGCCAGCTCCAGGTCATCATCGGCCAGAACGTGCCCAAGGTGCTCGCCGAGTTCGTCGCCATCTCCGGCGTCAAGCAGGGTGCCGCCGTCGACGAGAACCTCGATGCTTCCAAGCAGAAGTTCGAGCTCAAGAACCTGCCTAACATCATCCTTGACTATCTGTCGGGCTCCATGACCCAGCTCATCCCGCTGCTCATGGCCGGCGGTCTGTTCCGTACCATCGCGGCCGTCCTCGGCCCCACCATGCTCGGTGTGCTCTCGGCCGACGACCCGACCTATACGTTCCTCTACACCACGCTGTACGAGGCCACGTTCACCTTTATCCCCATCTACCTGGGTTATGCCGCGGCTAAGAAGCTCGGCGCCAGCCCGGTGCTCGGCATGCTGCTCGGTGGCGCCCTCATGGCTCCTTCCGTGGTGAGCGTCGCCACCCAGGAGGGCGGCGGAATCATCTCCGTCTACGGCATCCAGATCGCCGCTGCCAACTACCAGCAGTCCGTCCTGCCGATCATCCTTTCGGTGCCCGTCCTGTACTTCATCGAGAAGTTCTTTAAGAAGGTTATGCCCGACGTGCTGTCCACGGTCTTCACGCCGTTCTGCACCATGATCGTCACGATCCCCATTGCCTTCATCGTCCTCGCTCCGATCGGCAACGAGATCGGTACGCTGATCGCCAACGCCCTCTTCGGCCTTGCTGACCTTGGCGGCATCGGCATCCTGATCGTCATGGCCATCCTCGGCGCCTTCTGGCAGCTCTTCGTGGTCTGCGGCATGCACATGCCCGTCATCCTGCTCGCCCAGGTTCAGATCATCGCTGCCGGTTACGATCCCTTCGTCTTCGTTTCCACCAACTGCGCTATGGCCGCTGTCTGGGGCTGCGCCTTCGGTGCCTTCCTCAAGATGAAGAACCCCGACGAGAAGTCTCTCGCCATCGGTTACGTCATCTCCGCCATCGCCGGCGGCGTCACCGAGCCCGCGCTCTTCGGCATCCTCATGCGCTTCCGTCGCACCATGTTTGGCATGTTCATCGGCGGTGCTATCGGCGCTGTGTTCTCCGGCCTCATGGGTGTTACCTACTACCTCGCAGGCGGTGCCTCCAACTTCCTGGTCTTCACCAACTACCTGCAGGGTGGCCAGATGAACACCGTCTGGGCTATCGTTGGTATGGCAATCTCCTTTGTCATCGCCGCTGCCGTCGTCTTTGCCTGCGGCTTCTCCAAGGAGGAACTCGCCGAGATGGAGGCCTAAGGCCAAACCGTTCGGTCACATATGACCTCACCTACACGACAGGGCCCCGTCAGGCGTAAGCCCGGCGGGGCCCTTCTTGCAAGGTAGACTGATGGGGCGGACGGTATTCGCCCGCGATGGTTTGCCAAGCGGCGGGTGCTTTCGCGCGGGGTTACCGCGAAAGCCCTCGGCGGTTCGCAAATCCTTTATCAAACGAAAGGACATGCAGATGAGTTTGGGAAAGCTGACCGTCAACGGTCGCCAGGATGGCTTTTTGTGCGAGGGCAAACCGTTCTTCTGGTTTGCCGATACGTGCTGGAGCGCATTTACGAGCATCGCCGAGAACGACTGGGATTACTACCTGACCCGCCGTGCCGAGCAGGGTATGAACGCACTGCAGATCAACACGCTGCCGCAGTGGGATCGCTGCTGCCCCGACCTGGGCATTTGGCCCTATGCCAGCGAGGACGGCGTGCACTTTGATTGGTCCCGTCCCAACCAGGCGTACTGGGATCGTGCCGCCGCCATGTGCCGTGCTGCCGTCGAGCACGGCATTCGTCCGGCGCTCGTTCTCATGTGGTGCAATTACGTGCCCGGTACCTGGGGCGCCAAGATCGCCGAGCGTTGCGGCGCCGAGGTTATGCCGCGTGAGGAGGTTCGCGTCCACGTTGCCCGCGTCGTCGAGAACCTGGGCGAGTTCGACCCCGTCTACGTGGTGACGGGCGATACCGACTTTGCCGGCGACGAGGCGATCGCCTATTACGAGGACGCCCTCGACGAGGTCGTCAAGCGCGCGCCCGAGGCACTGCGCACCATGCATATCAACCGCGGTAACCGCACCATTCCGGCGCAGTATCTGGACCGTCTGGACTTTTATATGTTCCAGCCCGGCCACAACTACGAGGGCCAGCCCGAGGCATGGCGTCTGCCGCAGGACTTTATCGCCAACTATCCCAAAAAGCCGATGGTCAACTCCGAGCCTTGCTACGAGCAGATGGGTGCGTCGCGCAACGTCTACTGGCGTTTTACCGCGCAGGATTGCCGCGCGAGCGTATGGTCGTCGATTCTTGCCGGCGCCAGTGCCGGCGTGACCTATGGCGCACACGGCGTGTGGAACTGGCAGACATCGCGCAGCCAGGGCTCGGTCCTGGGCGAGGGCTTTGACATGCCCTTCCGCTGGCAAGAGTGCCTGCAGTTTGCGGGTGTGTGGGACTTTGGCGCGATCGAGCACGTGCTTGCCGCCCTGGGCGCTACGGCTGCCGACGATGCACTTGCCGTGGTTCCGGCGCAGGAGCTCCTCGACGACGCGCGCGAGTCCATCCGTGTGGCGCGCGTTGGCGATCGCATCGTCGCGTACCTGCCGCGTACCACGGCGCTCAAGTTTAAGCTCGACGGCGCGCGTGGCTGGACGGCGACGGTCCTCGACATGGAGGACAAGCGCATCGCAAAGCTGCCCGTCCGTGACAACGGTGACGGCACCGTGCGCGTGGCGCAGCATCCCTTTGAGCACGACGCGCTGGTGATCCTGGCCCCCGGGCGCTAACGGCTCTTCTCCAACATTTACAACCCAGTCCCTTTCATTAGGCTGTGACGGAATGGTTCCTGCATGACGGCTTCAAGCTGCCAAGGGGAGCCATTCCGTCGCACCCTTTGCTTACTCATTGGGGACGTACTTAAATGAGTGCTTAAATGAGTGGCAGTTGGAGGGCACTCCTTGTCGAGCTGCAAGCCGCGCGCGCCCCTTCTGGGTCATGCGGCTCAAAATCGCGGCGTCATGCGGACGGCTGGGGTCGAATTTGCAACATTTCGAACTTGGCTTCGATATTGAGATTGGTTCTTTATTAAAATGGTGTTCCGGACAACAAAGCGGGTGGGGGTTACCATGAGGGACCTGGGAGACACAACCGCATATTTGCGCCGGGGCATGCGGGAGATTCTGTGCCTAGCGCTGTTCTTCTTCACGTTTATGGCGTGCGAGTATTTCTTTGATGCGCGCATGGCCGAGTTCGTGCCATCGAGTGAGGTCGTCATCTACGAGAGCATCGTTGTCGGCGCGAGCGTGATTGGCTTTTTCGTGCGCCCATTTCTGTACTATCGCCGTCCCCAGACGATCGATGCGACGAGCGATATTACGGGCGTGCTGTTGGTATCGGCGTTGCTGCTGATGATTATGGCAATGCGGTTTGAGGTAGTAATTGCCGGCGGCCTGGTGGCGTGCTGCGCCCTGGGCTATTGCGGATCGACCGCCCATGCCAATCTTGCGCGGCGTTTTGCGCAGACGCCCTGCCTGGCGCGCACCGTGGCGGTTTCCTATGCTGTGGGCATTTTGGTGCAGGTGCTCAACCATATGGTGATGCCTGCGGGCATTCCCCAGCAGTCTGTTCTCATTGCCTGTGCGATTGCGCTGGTGGGGCTGCTTCACGGTGTCCGCCGCGCTAAATTGCGTGATGAGCCTGCGCCCGAGTTCGAGGTCGAGATTGCCGAGCTATCGGTCGATGCGTCGGAGCGTGGCGCCAGGTGGCATGATGACCCCGAGGCAAAGGCGGCCTTTCAGGGTGCCGTGGTGCGTCTGACGGTGGCGACCGCTTGCCTCACCGGCGTGTTCGCGGCCCTCAATGCCGGCCTTACGACCTCGCATGCCGCTGGCGCTATCGATCTGGGCGACTGGCCGCGCTTGCTGCTGGTTGTGAGCGCCCTTGCCGCCGGCGTCCTGTATGACCTGCGTGGGCGTTCGTATATGAATATCATCATGACGTGCGCCGCCATGCTGTCCACGCTCTCGTTCTTTGTACTTATCACCGATGGCAACGGTGGCAACACGCTTGCCGCCACGATTATCTTTTACCTTGGCACGGGCTTTTTCGTGGTGTTCTTCACCGCGAAGTTCGCCGCGATTTCGATGTATGCCCGCTGGGCGTATCTGTGGCCGTGCATGGGCCGTGTTGTCAACAACGTTTGCTCGATGCTCGTGACGGCGCCGGCGGTGGCGATTGTCTCGAGCCAGAACGTGCTGGCGGCAGTGAGCGTCGTGCTCGTGCTGTTTGTCGGCATCGCGATTTCGCTGTTGGGACAGTTTGGACAAGACGGTGAGGGCGAGGCGACGCGCGGCAGGCTGGCGCTTGCCACCGACGATCTTGGCGTGAGCTGTGAGCCCGGCCAGGCCGACACGATGCCCCTGGAGGCGCCGGAGCTTTCGTTTGACGATCGGCTCGATGGCTTCGTTGCCGCCTTTGGGCTCACCAAGCGCGAGCGCGATGTTCTGGAGGCACTGGTCGTTTCGGACGACAGCGTGCAGGACGTGGCGGCGGCACTCTTCCTTTCGCGTTCCACGCTCTATCGCCACATCGCTTCGATCAACAAAAAGACAGGTGCCTCCTCGCGCGTAGCCCTCATCAACTTCTTCTGGTCCTGGACACCCCAAGACTAGCTAACCACCACAAAGGGGACAGGCACCTTTGTGGTGGTTTTTTACCTGCAAAAATATGAATATGAGACATTTGTCACCTGCCGTTTTGGTGCTCAAAGGCATATGAATGTGATGCTGAGCAGAGCAGAACGGAGGGGGTGCACCTATGGCGTCTCGGGGTTGCGCGTCTAATAAAATTGCGGGCGCGCTTATCGCCGTGGTGGTCTTTGCCGCGGCGGTGACACTCATGCGAGTTTACGTTGCCGGCGACCATGGCGCTCAGGGAAAGACTGCCGCGCAAGTGTCGCTCAACGATTGCGCTGCCGTTCCGGTGGCGGTCAAGCTTATCGAGGACGGGGAGGCGCGGACGGCCTATGAGACCGACGATGCCGAACTGGTCGCATCGACTTTTGCCGCGCTCGATGGCTGCACCGTGGGGGATGCGGTGGATGAGCGGACGAGCGATGCCGGCCGAACGCTCGTCTTTGTCTATACGGATGGCTCGGAGCAATCGGTAGAACTTGAGGGCAAAAACATCGTGCTCGATAAGACGGCGTATCGACTTAACGGTGCCGATGAGTTATGGCGGCAGCTTGCCGCAATCAAAAACAGCTAACGAAATTAGGGATGTACGGGATGAGTGACTTGAGATTCTGCCCGGCGTGCGGGGCGCAGCTGCCTCGGGTCGCCGGCGTGCCGGTGCGATTTTGCCCGGGGTGCGGCGTCCGACTTGAGGGCGTTGTGGGCTACTCGGGCGCCGTGGGGGCTACAGATGGGGCGACTGCCGATGACGATGCGGACGAAGGCGGCGACCCGAGTGTGGACGCGCCGGCCGATGCGCCGGTGGAGACTGCCGGCGTCGCGTCGTCTCGTGACGCAGCCACGACGGATGCGCCTCACATCGGTGACCTTGAGCTTCATGCCGCATGCGATACCTCTGGCGGCCAGGCACTCGCGCAGGTGGTGCTGCCGCGGGGCTGGCATATCGAAGAAGCGCATCTTGAGCGCAGCGGCAGTTTCGACTGCCCGATTTCGGTTGGCGTGACGGCGGCGGGTCCGATGGGTGAGCGGATTATGTACCGCTCCGAGCTCTGCTACGTGGATGCGGGCGCCGTTGCCAAGCGTATCCCCACGCAAACCGAACGCAAGGTGTTTGTGCACGTGGAGGCAGCTTGCGACGAGCTGGCTCAGGCCTGTGCAGCACGGCTGGGCGCGCGGGCAGAGGTTGTTGCCGAGCAACCGTACCCATCGAGCGCGGCGGTCGATATCGAGCGCGAGCGTGCCCGCGTAAAGCGCGAGGCGGCAAACGACTTTGCAATCCAGGGCTTTTCGATGGAACCGAGTGATGTGGTCTATGAGTGCCGCATGCGTCGATATCGGCTCACGGGCGCTCCGGTGCCCACCGAGCTCGCGGTGGCGGCCAAAGTCGAGGGCTATATGTTTTCAATCGGAGGCGTCGCGGGTTCTATGGGCAAAGGTGTTGCCGCTGGGGCCGAGGCGCTGCTGGGCGCGAGCCTTTCGAGTGGGCTGATCGGCGGTGTTTTGGGCAAGCGCCTGCGCGAGCGCAAGGCGGCGGCAGCGGCGGGACAGGGCGTCGCGCAAGAACAGCCCACGGGTCGAGGCGGTTGCCCGGACGGAGCGTCGTTCGAGCTGGGTGCGGCCGACCTGCTGCAGTGGCGTATCAGGGACAGCTTCTGTTTGGCTGCGCCAGAAGGTCGCCTGGACGAGGCGGCCTCCACGGCGCTTGCATCAATGGCGTCGACTCTGCGGCTCAATCCAGCGATTGCACGCGAAGCGTCAGCTCAAAAGCAACAGATGGTGCTTGAGCAGCGCCAACGCACGCAGATGAACATTGCCCAGCAGCAACAGCAGTTTGCAGCCTGGCAACAGATGCATGCCTCGCAACAGGCGGCATTCGACAGCTACCAGCAGGCGTGGTTCGATCGCAGCGACCGTCAGCACGCCGCGAATATGGCTGCCAGCGCCGCCAATTTTTCCAGCGCGGGCGTGGGGACGGGCACCGCTTCGTATTCCGATGCCATTCGCGGGGTCAACCATTACACCAGACCCGACGGCACCGATGTCGAGGTCTCGGTGATGGCCGACCAGGCCTGGGTCAACGGTTCGGGCGATGTGATCGGTACACGCGATGGTTTTGAACCTGGTTTTGGCTGGACGGAACTGCCTCGTCAATAGCGTGGGGTGGCTTATGTGTGAATCGATGCCGGGTGTGTTTCTCGGCATTGTGCTAAAGAACGGGAAAGGAACAATGATGAGGGAGACGGTACTTTCGCGCACGGCATTTGTCGCGGCGGCGGGAACGGCGCTGCTGACGCTTGTGGGGTGCGGCGGACAGCGGACGCAGGATGCGACGGGTTTTAACGACGACCGCCCGGTAAAGGACAAGATGGACGCGGGTGCGACGTCGGGCGATTCCGGCGACGCGGACAGCGGCTCGGGCGCGGACAGCGGCTCGGCGGATGCGTTCGATACGTGGTCGGAAGATTGCTGGGACGCGCACCGCAACATCAGCATCGCGGCGCTCCTCGAGCTTAAGGGCTGGCAGTTGCAGGAGTTTGCCTCGCAGCAGGGCTATACCTGGCAAGACGCGCTCGAGATGTACGAGGACGAGGCGGGACACGTGCTCAGCGTCTGCAATATCAGCAAGGACGGCGCGACCGAATGGCTCGGCGAGGAAGAAATCGGAAAGCTCGACAAGGGCGGCACCGGAAGCACCGTGATGTTCACGCTACAACTTTCGGGCTATTCGAGCTGCGAGGATGTTATCGCGGGCTTTTCTGTGCCGGTCGAGGACCGGGCGCAGATTACTTCGGGCTCATGGATCGCGTGCGTATACGGTTCCAACATGGCGCGGCACGTTGCCATGGCGAGCCCGATGGAAAACGGTGACTACCGCTTGGATCTCATTACCGAGGAGGCTATCAAGACTGGTAGGTTTACCCAGGGCGGCGGTGCTCCGACGATAGACGAATTTTGGCAGGAAAGGACTGGACGCGCGCTCGGCTAGGTGCGACGTGGCCAATACCATAGCGAGGAACGAACATGATGAATGAAGTGACGATGAACCGTGCGGCCTTTGTGGCAGGCGCGGGTGCGCTGGCTTGTGCGCTGGCTGGCTGCTCGGGCGGATTGGGCGGCGCGGGCGGTGCCAAGAAGGCGACCACGGCGGACGCCGCCTGTGTAGACGACAACGCCAACGTGACGGTCTATGCTGCGATCAACTTGGACGGCGCCGACCTGGTGCGCCTGCTCAAGCATCAAAACTATGAGTGGCAAGGCGAGAGCGTGGGCTACGGTGCCGCCGATGACGCGGGACTTTTCGCTTTTACCTTTTCTAAGATTTCGGATGACGTGGACGAACTTGCGAACAGCGCGATACCGCTTTCGGAGTCCGAGTACGAGGAACTTGAGCCGGGCGGCGGAGACGATAGCGTGGCGATTTTGCTCTCGGTGGGCGGCTATACGACGGGCAATCGTGCGCTCACCGGCGCAATCGGCGATGCGGCGATAGTGCAGGAGAAGTGCACAATCGACGATTCCGTGTATTGGCTGGTCAAGGCGCTCGACGGCAGCCGTTACGTGATTTCGGCCTACGACACCGAAGATGATGGCGACAGCGCGCATGACATCTATATCTATAGTGAGTCTTTTATTCACACCGGTTATCTGAGCGGCGGCGACCAAATCGATATTGACGAACTCTGGAGCCGACTGACCAATGCCTCGTAGCGCACCAAAACCACCACAAAGGGGACAGTGAGGCGGGACTTTTTGACCGCCTGATGGGTCGAGCGTCACAACTCGTGCGTTACAGCAGCTCGCCGTGGCGGGCGATGTAGCGGCGCTTGGCCAGTTGGGTGAGCGCGATGTAGGCGGCGACAATGCCGATGAGCAGCGCGAAGAAGATTGGCGGCAGCGGCATGAGACCCAGCGCATCGGCGATGGGGCTTGCCGGCAGCCAGGTGACGAGCACCAGGCCCAGCACGGTGAGGAGGCACAGCGCGGGCGCGGCGTGGTCGCGCGGGCGTGGCAGGCGCGGGGAGCGCAGCATGTGGACCACGAGCGTCTGCGACCACATGGACTCGACAAACCAACCGCTCTGGAAGAGCGCCGTAAAGGCCGCCATGCCTGCGACGTCGCCTATAGCGGCAAGCTCTGCCCAGCTTGCGCCCACGGCGGCGGGGCACACCACAAAGAAGAGCGCGGCGAAAGTCGCGATATCAAACAGTGAGCTCACGGGGCCCAGCTCGAGCATAAAGCCCTTGATGGACGCGGCGTCCCAAGCACGCGGACGGGCAGTCCAGGCGTCGTCGACGGTGTCCCACGGCAGCGCGATGCACACGATCTCGTAGACCAGCGACAGCAGCACCAACTGCAGAGCGCTCATGGGCAAGAATGGCAAGAACAGGCTCGCGACGGTCACGGATAGCACGTTGCCAAAGTTGGAGCTCACCGTGGTCTTGAGGTACTTGAGCAGGTTGCCGTAGGTGCGGCGGCCTTCGATGATGCCGCGCTCGAGCACGCCCAGGTCTTTCTGGAGCAAGATGATATCGGCGGATTCCTTGGCGATGTCGACGGCCGAATCGACCGAGATGCCGCAGTCGCTCGCACGCATGGCGGCGGCGTCGTTGATGCCGTCGCCCATAAAGCCCACGGTGTGGTCGAGCAGCTCACGCATGACGCGCACCAGACGCGCCTTCTGCAGCGGCGAGAGCTTGGCGAAGAGGTGGGTGTTCTCGGCGCGTTCGGCAAGCTCGGCGTCGTCGATCGCATCGATCTCGGAGCCGAGCAAGACGTTGCTCGCGTCGATGCCGATCTGCTCGCAAACGGTGGCGGCGACACGGTCGTTGTCGCCGGTCAGAACCTTGACCGCCACGCCCTTGGCTTCGAGGGTAGCGACGGCGCCCGCGGCACTTGCTTTGGGCGGATCGAGGAAGGCCAAAAAGCCCATCAGCACCATGTCGCACTCGTCAGCGATGCCAAACTCGCCCACGCAGCGCGGATTGGTCTTCTGCGCCACGGCAATCACGCGCAGGCCCTCGGCGTTGAGCCCGGCGACCTGCTTGCGAATCTGGGCGAGCTTGTCTTCGGTGAGCGGCTGGGCGGCGCCATCGACCTCGATAAAGGAGCAGATCTCGAGCATTTCCTCGGCAGCTCCCTTGGTAACCATCTGGGTTTTGCCCTGGGCGTCGGCGACAACGACGCTCAGGCGACGGCGCGAGAAATCGAAGGGCACCTCGTCGATCTTGGTATAGCGGTCGCGCAGGCTCTGGCCCAGCATGGAGCCGGGTGCTGTGGCCGAGGGCGTCACGTCGGCGCGGTCGATGACGGCCAGGTCGATAAGGTTCTTGAGGCCGGTCTGGAAGAAGCTGTTCAAAAACGCATGGCGCAGTACGCGCACGTCCTCGTTGCCGTCGGTGTTGAGGTAGCGCTCGAGCACGATGCGGTCTTCGGTGAGGGTGCCGGTCTTGTCGCAGCACAGGACGTCCATCGCGCCGAGGTTTTGGATCGCCGGCAGCTCCTTGACGATAACCTGGCGACGGGCGAGGTCCTTGGCGCCCTGCGACAGGCTCGTGGTCACGATGACGGGGAGCATCTGCGGCGTGATGCCCACAGCCACGCTCGTGGCGAACAACAGCGCGTCGATGACATTGCCTTTGGTGGCGGCGTTGATGGCAAAGACGGCCGGCGCCATAACGAGCATGAGGCGTACGAGCAGCACGGAGACGCTCGAGACGCCGCGGTCAAACGCGCTCTTCTCGCCGCGCCCGTTGAGCATCTTGGCGATGCCGCCCAGGTAGGTGTCCGAGCCGGTGGCAACGACAAGCGCCATGGCGGTGCCGTTTTGCACGGAGGTGCCGGTAAAGACGATGTTCTTGCAGGCAGAGAGCGGCAGCGCGGAGCTGTCGGCGCCCTCGACGATCGTTGTGGCAGCGGTCTTCTCGACGGCCTCGCTCTCGCCGGTGAGTGCGGACTCGATCACAAACAGGTCGCGCGCGGTGATGATGCGGGCATCTGCCGGCACCATGTCGCCGGCAGAGAGGCGGATTACATCGCCGGGGACGAGCTCGTCGAAGGGGATCTCGACGCGCTCGCCGTCGCGCAGGGCACAGCAGGTGTTGGAGACCAGGTCCTTAAGGGCCTCGGCCGCATTGCCGCTACGGGCTTCCTGGATAAACTTCATGCCGCCCGATACCAGCAGCATGATGCCGATGACGATGACCGTGGAGGGGTCGCGCTGCGGCTCGGGCACGGCGAGTACATCGATGTAGAGCGAGACCAGCGCGAGCGCGGCGAGGATGCCGGCGAAGGGATCGATGAACGCGTCGGCGATGCGGCGGGCGAGCGTCTTGGTCGGCGCCTCGATGGTGTTGGGGCCGGCGGCGTTCAGGCGCTCGGCGGCGTGCTCGGCGGTGAGGCCGTTTGCCGTGGCGTCGAGCAGCACGAGGGCGTCCTCGGCGCTATGGGTAGCGGCGAATATGGTGTTCTTGGGCATGCCGGCGTGAGCGGCGGGGCGCGCCGTGCGGCGGCGCTTGGAGATGGCTTCGAGTACCGTAGCGGTTTTGAGCATCAGCATAGGGTCCTCCTTGTTGAAGGGAGTTAGCGTACGTGTCGTATTTGCTTTAAAAAACCTAGATGTCGCTCACGCCATGCTCACGAACCACCACAAAGGGGACAGGCACCTTTGTGGGGGTTTTGACGATCGGTTGGTGGCGCTTATGCGTGTGCGGAATCTTCGCGGCGTGCCGAGGGCGACATGCAGGTTTTTCGACTATGACTGCCTTCCATGGCACACCTCCTTAAGACCGGGCGCAGCGCGCTTCGGGCATCTTGTGCCCGTTTGAATCCGCCCGTATTCTTGATGAGGGGGTTTGCCGTGTCAACCCCATTGTTCGGAAAACCATCGCCCCTGACAAAGCCTTTACAGAATGCCGCGGCCTCAAAGCGCGCCCGCAACGCGCCCTGCCTGCGCTAAACTGGAAGGCACGTACGCGATTACGAGAGGAGCCCGCATGGAGGCTTACAAGCAAGAGTTCATCAAGTTTATGGTTGAGTCCGACGTTCTTAAGTTCGGCAGCTTTACGCTCAAGAGCGGCCGTCAGTCCCCGTTCTTTATGAACGCCGGCGCTTACGTGACGGGCTATCAGCTCAAGAAGCTGGGCGAGTATTACGCCCAGGCCATCCACGATAACTTTGGCGACGACTTTGACGTCCTGTTTGGGCCGGCCTACAAGGGTATTCCGCTGGCTGTTGTTACCGCAATTGCCTACCACGAGCTGTACGGCAAGGAGGTCAAGTACTGCTGCGACCGCAAGGAGGCCAAGGACCACGGTGCCGATAAGGGCAACCTGCTGGGTTATGAGCCCAAGGACGGCGACCGTGTGGTCATGGTCGAGGACGTCACCACCAGCGGCAAGTCCATCGACGAGACCTATCCCAAGGTTAAGGCTGCTGCCGATGTCGAGATCAAGGGCCTGATCGTGTCCCTCAACCGCATGGAGGTCGGCAAGGGTGGCGTGACTACCGCGCAGAAGGAGATCGAGGCCAAGTACGGTTTCCCCGTCGCGAGCATCGTCTCCATGGCCGAGGTCGTCGAGACCCTCTACAACCACGAGATCGACGGCAAGGTTGTCATCGACGACGAGCTCAAGGCTGCCATCGACGCCTACTACGAGCAGTACGGAGCTCGTTAGTTACGGCGTTTTACCAAACGCCGTAACTGCTCGACGCTGCAAACCCGCCAGAGCGGCAATCTGCCTTTCAACTTCGGCGGCATGACCAGAAGGTCAATGCCGCCTCGTTTCAAGGCACCTTGCTCGCTCTGGCGGGTTTTCGCTCATATGACCCAATCCACTGTCAAGGGCCACAATGGCCCCGCCGACCGCGT
>CAUBMI010000001.1 GCA_958436995.1 uncultured Collinsella sp. | reverse complement strand
ATGGCATCCGTGGCGTGTGAGGTAACGGTCATAGCGGCGACGACGGGCAAGATGGGGTCCTTTGGATTACGGATTTGGACAATGCCCGTACATAGTACATGTTCGGCGCCGATTGCGACCCTATTGCTCGGCAAACGGTCGGGACTGGATGCGGGCGTAGGTTCCATGTTTGGGGATCTGGGTCGATGCTGAACGCGATGGGGGCGTGGTTGAATAGGAGGGATGTCTAAATTTTGAGCAGCGCTCAAAATTTATCCGGTCGGCTTACGCCGACCGCGCTGCGCTAAAAACGCGCCATTGGCGCGTTTTCTTTACGCTTCGCGCCCTGGCGGGTTCGAATCCCTCCTCCTGCGCGTTATTGAAATGTGCTCAAAAAGAAAAAAGCCCCATTGCTGGGGCTCATACCATCTAATGGCGGAGGAGGAGGGATTCGAACCCTCGTGACCTTATACAGGCCAAACGGTTTTCGAGACCGCCGCATTCAACCACTCTGCCACCCCTCCGCGTGGGGTAAAAACAAAGCAGGCTCGAAGGCCTGCTTTGGAATTAACTGGCGGAGAGTCAGGGATTTGAACCCTGGAGACGCTTTTGACGCCTACACGATTTCCAATCGTGCTCCTTCGGCCACTCGGACAACTCTCCGTTAAATGCGAAAGTCAGTATACACGAGGAATCGCAAAGTGCAAACAGAAAAGTTGGCATTTTTTAAAACGCTTGGCCGTGCTTGGCGCTGCAGTGGGGCTTGAGGTGCCAAAAAACGGCTTCCGACCAGCGTGGTTGATCAACTCAATTGTTCAAAAAAGGGTATTCATAAGCGACTTGGCAATGAATTTAAAAATCTTTGGGTGGTGCTGTGGGCCACTGGTATGCATTTTGCGACCACAGCCTTGTGCCCGTTGACCTGCGGCTTGGCTCAGCTTGTCCCCACGGCACCGTATCTTGTCAACAGATCCGTCAAGCTTTTGGTCAGCATTTGGTTGGAATGCGCATGAAACGTCGTGTGAGTATGGGCATATGTGGAGGTCATGAGGTTGTAGCTGCATATTCTTGCAGCCTAGGAGGTTGAAAGATATTATTACCAAGTCTTTTCCTGCTTCAGGCGCACCTTCACGACCTGAAGCCACATTTGCCCAGAGGAGGTGACAATATGAAGGCTTATGAACTGCTGTTCTTTGTTGACCCGTCGCTCGACCCCGAGACTCGTCTCGCTGTTATGAAGCGTATCGATACCACGATCGCTGAGGGCGCTGGCAAGGTCGACTCCGTTGACGAGTGGGGCAAGCGCAAGCTCGCCTACGAGATCAACGACCTCACCGATGGTGACTACACCCTCATCAACTTCCACGCAGATCCTACCCAGATCGCCGAGCTTGATCGCGTCCTGCGCATCACCGACGCTGTGGTCCGCCACATGATCGTCCGTCGCGACGACCAGGAGTAAGACTGTCGTTTTGGACTGGGCTTGTGCCCCAAGAGGAAGTAGTGAGTTATGAGCATCAATCGAGTGAACATCACCGGTAACCTCACCCGCGATCCCGAGCTGCGCGCCACCGCCGGCGGAACCCAGGTTCTGTCCTTTGGCGTCGCCGTGAACGATCGTCGCCGCAACGCGCAGACTGGCGAGTGGGAGGACTATCCCAACTTTGTCGACTGCACCATGTTCGGCACCCGCGCCGAGGCCGTGAGCCGTTTCCTGGCAAAGGGAAACAAGGTCGCGATCGAGGGCAAGCTGCGCTACAGCTCTTGGGAGCGCGACGGTCAGCGCCGGAGCAAGCTTGAGGTCATCGTCGATGAGATCGAGTTTATGAGCTCCCGTGGTGGCCAGGGTGGCTACGATCAGGGCGGTTACGCCCCCGCAGCTCCCGCGCCCGCAGCACGTCCTGCCGCACCGGTGGCTACGCCGCCCGCGGTCGACGTCTACGATGAGGACATCCCGTTCTAAGGGTTGTTCACCTATTTTTGAGTGAGAGGCGGCTTCGGTTCGCCGAAGTTGCCAAATGAAAGGTATTTTGACATGGCTAATGATTTTTCTGCACGTCAGCCGCGTCGTAAGTACTGCCAGTTCTGCAAGGAGAACACTGAGTTCATCGACTATAAGGACACTCAGCTTCTCCGTAAGTACATGACCGACCGTGGCAAGATCAAGCCCCGTCGCGTCACTGGCGCTTGCACGCAGCATCAGCATGACATCGCCAATGCCATCAAGCGCGCCCGCGAGATGGCACTCCTGCCGTACACCGTCCCCGTGGTTTCCTCTCGTGGCAACCGCGACCGCGGCTAAGAAGGGAGACGCATCATGAAGGTTATTCTTCTCGATGAGATCAAGGGCAAGGGCGGCGAGGGTGACGTCGTAGAGGTCGCTCAGGGTTACGCTGAGAACTTCCTGTTCCCCAAGAAGCTCGCTGTTGCCGCCACCAAGGGCAACCTCAAGCAGCTTGACGAGCGTCGCAACAACATCGCCAAGCGCGAGGCCGTCCGTCTGGCTACCGCCAACGAGACCAAGGCTGCCTTCGAGGGCAAGACGGTCACCGTTGACGTCAAGGTCGGCGACGAGGGCATCCTCTTTGGCTCCGTTACCGCCGCTATGATCGCTGACGCCATCAAGGCTCAGCTCGGTATGGACATCGACCGCAAGCGCGTCGAGCTCGGTAAGCCCATCAAGGTTGCCGGTGCCCACACCGTTGCCATCTCGCTGTACCGCGAGATCAAGGCCGAGGTTGTCGTTCTCGTCGGCGTTACCGCCGAGGAGCTCGCTGCCGAGGCTGAGGTCGAGGAGGCCGCTGAGGTCGCCGAGGCCGAGACCGCCGAGGTCGAGACTGAGGCTGCTGCCGAGTAGCATTTGCTGCAACGCAACAATCTTGTTCTAAGAAGGGCGCTCTGGGAAACCAGGGCGCCCTTTTGTTTTTTGCGCTGAGTGAGTGTCATGGTGAACGTTGCGTCGAAGTCCTATATACAGGACCGTTCATCCGTTTGGTTCGGTGATGATTGGCGGCGCGCGGCGCGTTTTGGGACCGTGGCTGATACTATGGATGCTCGCAAGCGATATGAATGAGGATGCTCATGGCATATGACGATAGGGAGACCGGGCTGACGGTTGAGGACCGCGGCTCCAAGTTGGGTCTTCCCCAAAACCAAGATGCAGAGGCCAATGTACTGGCCGCTATGCTGCTATCGCCCGAGGTGGTCGAAGAGGCCCAGGTCGAGCTGCAGCCCGATGACTTCTACCGGCCCATTCATAAGACCATCTATACCGCGATGGTCGATATGTACAACAGCCGCATTCCCATCGACTCCATCTCGCTGATCGATTACCTGCGAAGCATCAACAAGCTTGATGCCGTGGGCGGCGAGGCCTACATTTTGGAGTTGATGGGTCAGACCCTGTCGCTCGTCAACTGGCAGCACCATGCCGCTATCGTTCGCCGCGATTCGATGCTGCGTGAGCTGATCGGCGCCACCAACGAGATCAACGCGCTGGCCTATAACGCTCCCACCGATACCAAAGAGGTCGTGGAGCTGGCCGAGAGCAAGTTGCTCAAGGTCACGGCGCGCGAGGTCAAGTCGAGCTACAAGACGCTGACCGAGTTTATGGTCGAGGCCTATAACGAGGCCGAGGAAGTGTGCCAGGCAGGCGGCCAGGCTGCGGGCGTGCCCACGGGCTTCCCGTCGCTCGACCGCATGCTCATGGGTTTTCGCGAGGGCCAGCTCATCATCATCGGCGCCCGCCCTGCTGTGGGTAAGACGTCGTTCGCCCTGAATCTGGCGCTCAACGCTGCCGCTGCCGGTTATACCGTCGGCTTCTTCTCGCTGGAGATGTCGGGCAAGGAAATTGCCCAGCGTCTGATTTGCGCCTACGCCATGATCTCGATCAGTGACTTCCGCATGGGCCGCATTAGCCCCGAGCAGTGGGCAAATATCAACGAGGCCACGCAGACCTTGTCCAAGCTCGATATTCTGATTGACGATACGCCCGGCACCACAGTGACCGAGATTCGCGCCAAGAGCCGCCGCATGCTCCACAACAAGGAGAAGGCCATCATCATCCTGGACTACCTGCAGCTGGTGAGTCCTCCGCCGGGACGCCGCTCCGAGAGCCGTACCGTCGAGGTCTCCGAGATGTCGCGTGGTCTGAAGATCATGGCCAAGGAACTCAAGATCCCGCTCATCGCGCTGTCGCAGCTCTCGCGTCAGGTCGAATCCCGTACCGGCAAGCGCCCGCAGCTTTCCGACCTTCGTGAATCGGGCTCCATCGAGCAGGACGCCGATATCGTTATGTTCTTGGACCGCTCCGCCGACGAGGCCGAAGCCTCGCGCGACGATCGACCCGATGAGGGCGTCACGCGTATCGTCGTGGCCAAGAACCGTTCGGGCCCGATCGGCGACGTCGACCTGATGTTCCTGCCGGCATCCACCAAGTTCTATGAGCTTGATGGGGCACATGCCGAGGAGTAGGACAGGCGCCCGTTGCACGGGTATACTGGGAATGTTTTGTGCTTCTGCGTGCCGGCGTGGCGCGTAGACAGTCCATGAATGTAAGGAGTAAACATGCCGTCAACCGTTTTGGTCGGTGCCCAGTGGGGCGATGAGGGCAAGGGTAAGATTTGCGACTTGGTCGCCGGCGACTTCGATGCCGTCGTGCGCTACTCGGGCGGCAACAACGCCGGCCACACCATCGTCGTCAACGGCAAGAAGTACGGCCTGCACCAGGTGCCCTCCGGCATCATGTATTCCGACCATGTGTCGGTGATCGGTAACGGCTGCGTCGTCAACCCCAAGGTTGTCCTTGAGGAGATCGACATGTTCGAGGCCGACGGCATCACCACCAAGAACCTCAGGATCAGCGGTAACGCGCATGTCATCATGCCGTACCATATCGATCTGGATGGCGCCTTTGAGCAGAAGCTCGGCAAGAAGAACATCGGTACCACCAAGCGCGGCATCGGTCCGTGCTACCAGGACAAGATGGCCCGCATCGGCCTGCGTATGCAGGACATGCTGGACGAGGCGCTGTTCCGCGACAAGCTGGAGACCGCTCTTGCCCGTGTGAACCCCGAGCTCGAGCTCATCTACAACCTGCCCACCTACACCGTGGACCAGATTTGCGACGAGTATCTGCCCATGGCCGAGCGCCTGCGCCCCTACATCACCGAGACGAGCCTGCTGCTCAACAACATGATCGACGAGGGTAAGGACCTGCTGTTTGAGGGCGCCCAGGCGACGCTGCTCGACATCGACCACGGCACCTATCCGTACGTGACGTCTTCCAACTGCACCGCCGGCGGTGCCATCACCGGCTCCGGCGTGGGCATGAAGAACGTCGACCGCGTGCTGGGTGTCATGAAGGCCTATATCACCCGCGTCGGTTCGGGCCCCATGCCCACCGAGCTTTCCTATGAGTCCGAGGCCGGTCACACGCTGACCGAGGAGGGCTATGAATACGGCGTGACCACCGGTCGCCGTCGTCGCTGCGGCTGGTTCGACGGCCCCATCGCCAACTACGCCTCGCGCGTCAACGGCCTCACCGATATCGCCCTGACCAAGCTCGACGTGCTTTCGGCCTTTGACACCATTAAGGTGTGCGTCGCCTACGACGTCGATGGCGAGCGCTATACGAGCGTGCCCGAGCACCAGATGCGTTTTGAGAATGCCAAGCCCATCTACGAGGAGCTCCCTGGCTGGAAGTGCGACATCACCGGCTGCCGCAGCTTTGACGAGCTGCCGCAGGAGGCCCAGGACTACGTGGCGTTTATCGAGGATCTAGCACACACCCGCGTGACGTTTATTGGCGTTGGCGCTGGTCGCGAGCAGATCATCAACCGATTCTGGAAGTAATCGGGACCATTTGGTTATTGCGATATACCCCTTTGCAGCCCAAGTGGGCGGCCGAGGGGTATATTTGCTTGCAAAGGGCTCGCGCGGAGCGGGCCATTCATCCATAGAGGAGGCACCCTTGAAGGCGGACACTCAAACCATCGACATCCTGTTGTTGGGCAGCGGCGGCCGCGAGCATGCTTTGGCAGCAAAGCTCGCAGCATCACCGCGCGCCGGCAAGCTCTACATTGCGCCGGGTAACGGCGGCACCGCGAGCTGCGGCGAGAACGTTGTTCTCGACGACTGCGATCCTGCGGCCGTGGCGGCGTTTGCTCAGAGCCACGGATGCGGACTCGTGGTAATTGGCCCCGAGGCTCCGCTCGTGGCGGGCGTGGCCGACGCCGTGCGCGCGGCGGGTATTCCCTGCTTTGGCCCGGGTGCCGAGGGCGCCCAGATGGAGGGCTCCAAGCTGTTCTCCAAGCAGCTCATGGAGCGTGCGGGCATTCCGACGGCAGCCTATGGTTCGTTTACCGACGAGGCTTCGGCTCTCGCCTACGTGCGCGAGCAGGGCGCCCCGCTGGTCGTCAAGGCCGACGGCCTTGCCGCGGGCAAGGGCGTTATCGTGGCGACCGAACTTGAGCAGGCCGAGGAGGCCGTGCGAGAGTGCTTTGGCGGCACCTTTGGCGATGCCGGCAACACCGTGGTTATCGAGGAGATGCTGACCGGCCCCGAGTGCTCGCTGCTTGCCTTTACCGACGGCAAGACCGTGCGCCCCATGGCCACCTCGCAGGACCACAAGCGCGCGCTCGAGGGCGACAAGGGCCCCAACACCGGTGGCATGGGCGTCTACAGCCCGGTGCCCATCGTGACCGACGAGGAGCACGCCACCATGGTGAAGGTCATGGAGCAGACCGTTGCCGAGCTTGCTGCCGAGGGCATCGACTACCGCGGCTGCCTGTACGGCGGCTTTATGCTCACGCCCGCCGGCCCCAAGGTGCTGGAGTTCAATGCCCGCTTTGGCGACCCCGAGACGCAGGTCGTGCTGCCGCGCCTTAAGAACGACCTGGTTGAGGTCATGCTCGCCTGCGCCAACTGCGAGCTCGATCAGATTGAGCTCGACTGGCGTGACGAGTGGGCCGTGGCCGTTGTCCTGACGAGCGCGGGCTATCCCGGCAGCTACGAGAAGGGCAAGGTCATCACCGGTATCGCCGACGCCGAGGCCATGGAGAACGTGACCGTGTACCAGGCGGGCACTGCCATGGTGGACGGCCAGCTCGTGACCAATGGTGGCCGCGTGCTCGCCGTGACCGCGCTGGGCGACACGTTCGAGAACGCTCGCAACCTTGCCTACGAGGCCTGCGAGAAGATTGATTTTGAGGGCAAGACTCTGCGTCACGATATTGGCCTGCGCGCGCTGCGCGGCCGCGACGCCTGGGATGCCTAAAATCCGAGAGGAATGAGACGGATGGACGAGAAGAACGAAGAGCTCGTGGATGCGCAGATCGTTGAAGAGGACAGCCGCATGTATGGGCACGCCGAGGGCGAGCCTGGCGGCGAGGTCGCTGACGAGCCGGCGCTGGTGCTGGGCGATGACGACCCACACGATGCCGAGCTGCACGAGAAGATTCTTTCGGAGGAGTGCGCCTGGAAGGGCAAGATCCTCGACGTCCACCGTCTTGAGGTTGAGCTGCCCAACGGTCGCCGCAGCGCCCGCGATATCGTTCGCCATCCGGGTGCGGCGGCCGTTGTGGCGCTGACCGAGAGCGGCAAGATCGTACTGGTGCGTCAGTACCGCACCGCCATCGACCGCGTGACGGTCGAGATTCCCGCCGGCAAGCTCGACCCGGGCGAGGACCCACTCGATTGCGCTAAGCGCGAGCTACACGAGGAGACGGGCTTTAGGGCCGGTCGCATTCGCTTTTTGACGTCGATTGTCACGTCCTGCGGTTTTTGCGACGAGATCATTCACATCTACTTGGCTACCAAGCTGGAGTTTGATGCGCCCAACCCCGACGATGACGAGTTTGTCAACGTTGACCTGGTGCCGCTGCACGAGCTGATCGACGCCGTGCTCGACGGCAAGATCGAAGACGCCAAGACCGTCGTGGGCGCTCTTGCCTGCGACAGTATCGCTCACCGACTAGGCGGGGCAGAGTTGTAACGAGCGGGGATGATCCCGCAGGTTTGTGTAAGTCAGCGAAAGTGCTCCATTTGAGACAAGGTGGTCTAAAAGAGGAGGGAAGCGTATGGATATACGCGACCGACGATTGAAGGCCAGATTGTCTAAATGGGGCGCTTGCAGCGTCGAGACGAAACGCGGTTTGGTAAAACCGCGTAAGGTGATTATGCTGAAGAGGTTTCTTTCTTACTACAAGCCCCAGATGGGGCTTTTTGTTGCCGATACTGTTTGCGCTCTGGTGCTTGCTGCCATTGACCTTGCGTTTCCTATTATTCTGCGCAATCTGACCGGCGGGTTGTTTACCCAGGGTCAGGCTGCCATTATGCAGGCGCTCGGTATGATCGCGGTGGGTTTGGTGCTGATGTATATCATCCGTTGCGCCTGCCGCTACTTTGTGAGCTACTGGGGCCACGTGATGGGCGCGCGCATGGAGTCCAAGATGCGCGAGGACCTGTTTGACCAGTACGAGCGCTTTAGCTTTGCGTACTTCGACCGTAACAGCTCGGGCGACATGATGAGCCGCGTGGTCAACGACCTGTTCGATATCTGCGAGGCGGCGCATCACGTGCCCGAGTGGATCATCATCTGCGGCATCGAGATTATCGGCTCGTTTGTGATCCTCTTTACCATCGCCCCGGTGCTGGCGCTTGCCATGGCTGCGGTGACAGCAGCGTTTGCGGTCATCATGTTTTGGCAGAACATGCGCATGCGCGAGGTCTTTAGCGACAACCGCAAAAAGATCAGCGGCATCAATGCGCAGCTGCAGGATTCGCTGGCGGGCATGCGCGTGGTCAAGAGCTTTGCCAATGAGGAGACCGAGCACTCTAAGTTCCGCGCCTCCAACAATCGCTATCTTTCGTCCAAGGAGAACATGTATCACGCCATGGGCGTCTATACTGCGACGTATGGCCTGCTCTCGGGTGTGCTCTATGTGATCGTGGTACTGCTGGGCGGCTGGCTGGTCGCCCAGGGACAGCTGCAGGCGGTCGATATGGCGACCTTTGCACTCTATATTTCGCTGTTCTGCACGCCGCTCGAGACACTCGTCAATTCGGCCGAAACGTATCAGAAGGCCATCGCCGGCTTTAAGCGCATGGACGAGGTGCTCTCGACCGCGCCGGATATCCAGGACAAGCCGGGCGCTACGGATCTGCAGGTGACTGCCGGCGCCGTGGAGTATCACGACGTGTGCTTTAACTACGAGGACGTTGAGCTGGGCGAGGGCGATGCCGAAGAGCGTCCCGTTATCGACCATATGAATCTGTCCATCAAGCCCGGACAGACCATCGCTTTGGTTGGCCCTTCGGGCGGCGGCAAGTCCACGACCTGTTCGCTGCTGCCGCGCTTTTATGACGTGGCTGCCGGATCCATTAGCATCGACGGCCAGGACGTGCGCGATGTGACGCAGCAGAGCCTGCGTCGCGCCATCGGCCTGGTGCAGCAGGATGTCTATCTGTTTGACGGCACGATTGGCGAGAACATCGCCTACGGCAAGCCGGGCGCTACGGCAGGAGAGATCGCCGAGGCCGCCCGTCGTGCCAACATCGATGCCTTTATCGAGTCGCTTCCACAGGGTTATGACACGGTCGTGGGCGAGCGTGGCAGCCGTCTTTCGGGCGGACAGAAGCAACGCGTTGCCATTGCGCGCGTGTTTCTCAAGAACCCCAAGATCCTGATTTTGGACGAGGCGACGAGTGCTTTGGATAACGAGAGCGAGGAGGCGGTGCAGGAGTCACTCGAGGAGCTGGCACGCGGCCGTACCACAATCATCATTGCCCACCGTCTTTCGACCATTAAGCATGCCGATGAGATTGCGACCGTTGAGCATGGTCGCGTTGTGGAGCGTGGCACGCACGAGGAGCTTCTCGCCCGTGGCGGCACCTATGCCCGTTACTATCGAATGCAGTTCGAAGGTGCGCGTGCGCACGAGCTCGACTGATTGATATGACAGGAAGTTTATGGCTGACAAGAACCCTTTGACTCCGGAAGAAGTGACGGAGTTATTCTCCGAAATCGATGCATCCGGTGTCTTGGATCCCACGCTTGCCAAAAAGCGAACCGAGCGCATGCGTGAGAAGGAGGCTGCGGCCAAGCGCGGTGACAAAGCGGCGCTAGCGCAGCTGCGCAGCGAGGACCGTGCGAGCCAGGCAAAACATATCGACCCGCTGTCCGAGGACGATCCTTCGGGCTCGCAGGTGAGTCATACCATTACGAAGACCGCGATGGCCGTGGTCATTGGTATTTTGGTGCTGATCGTGGGCATGCAGATTGGCTACGGCGTGATGCGTCGTCTGAACACCGCCAACCTGTCCGAGAGCGTTTCAGTCGATACCGTTTCGACGGCGCTGAAGGGCGGCCTTGAGTGGGGTAACGGCTTTACGCAGTTCCCGCTCGACTTTACCGTCGATGAAGCTGATGAGCGTACGGGCACGGTCGAGGTGACGGTGTTGGACACATCGTCTGCCAACGAGCTCGAGCTGCTGTCCAACGGGCAGATTCAGGCCGCTGCGCTTGCGACCAACGCGCTGCTCAACGATAAGATCGACCGCGTGGTGTATAACGTTCACGCCTATATCGACGAGGATAGCAACATTCAGCACGATTCCTTCTTTGGCATGTTTCCCGCGCGGGGTCATCAGAGCGCCATTTTGACGTTTGTGTGGACCAAGAGCTCATCCAACGCCACGAGTATCGACTGGAAGATGCGCATCGTAAGCATGGACGACACCATTGCCGAGCGCATTCAAAAACAGGTGAACTCGGTTTCGTCGCTGATCGAGGACCCGGTGGTGAGCCAGACCAAGATTGACGAGGAAAAGGCCGAACGTGACCTGGAGCATCGTCTGCATGGCCGCGAGATTTTCCGCGGCGGCAAGCCCGATCGCTCACCGTCCGATCTGCTGGAACAGGACAAGCAAAAGTAAGAGGCCATTATCCCGCGTGAGCCACAAGCCCACGCGGGATAATTTTTCTGGGACGGGGATTAAATAATCATTATGCATAGAAAGTCATAATTATCATTTCGTAAACATTTCGATGAAATTAACGCCATGAGGCATGCTTGCGGTTACAATACCGCGAGGCCTAACTACACACCTTTAAGCCGGTCCTGTGAGACCGGGAAGGAGAATTATGGCGAACAACCATACCGCGGGCGCTGCCGCCCGCACCTTCGCGCCCAGCGAGCTTTGCCAGCGTATGCTGGCCAAAACCAGCAAGGGCACCTGCGGTCCCTGTATCCTGTATCTTGAGGATGGGACCATTTTTTATGGACGTGCATGCGGCGCCGAGGGCACCGCGACCGGCGAAGTCTGCTTCAACACCTCGCTCGAGGGCTACTTTGAGGTCATGACCGACCCGAGTTATGCCGGCCAAATTGTAACCATGACCTATCCGCAGATCGGCAATTACGGTATCGACGAGACCGACGTCCAGTCGGCCTTCCCCGGCGACGCCGTGCGTCCTGCGAGCGCTCCGGCTATGCGCGGCATGATCGTTCGCGACATGTGCGCCACGCCTTCTAACTGGCGCTCGGCCGTCAGCGTGCCGGAGTACCTGCGCGCTCACGGCATCGTCGCTATCGAGGGTGTCGACACCCGCGCTCTGGTGCGCCATCTGCGCGACAATGGTTCCAAGATGGGCATTATCTCGACCGAGATCTTCGACGTCGACGAGCTTGCCGAGCGTCTGGCCGCAGCGCCCACGCTGGTAGGCGAGAACCTGGTCAAGACCGTAAGTTGCCCCGCGCCTCACGAATTTGTGGCCGCCGACCTGCCTGCCACGCATGACTTTGCGCTTGCGGCTGCCGCTCCTGCCCGTCACAAAGTGGTCGCCTACGACTGCGGTGTGAAGCGCGGTATTCTGGAGGGCCTGGTCCGTGCCGGCTGCGATCTCACCGTCGTGCCGTGGGATACGCCCGCCCAGCAGGTACTCGACATGAATCCCGATGGCGTCTTTTTGTCCAACGGCCCCGGCGACCCCGATGCCGTGGTGGAGACCTATGAGCAGGTGCAGCAGCTGATCGGCAAGGTGCCGGTCTTTGGCATTTGCCTTGGTCACCAGATGATCAGCTTGGCGTGCGGCGCCCAAATGGAAAAGCTTAAATTCGGTCACCGTGGCGGTAACCAGCCGGTTATGAATCTGGTGAGCCGTCGCGTGGAGATCACCGCGCAAAACCACGGCTTTGGTCTGCTGTTCCCCAGTCTGGGCAAACTGATTCCGGAGCTTTCCGGCGGCGAAACCGAGCATGCGGCCGACGGTGACCTGCGCGCCTGGGTGCGTCGCGGCATCGCGCCGGTCGTGATGAACGAGCGCTTTGGTCGCATTCGCCTGACACATGTGAACCTCAACGACGGCACCGCCGAGGGCATCCAGCTGCTCGACGCCCCGTGCTTCTCGGTCCAGTACCACCCCGAGGCTTCGCCTGGCCCTACCGATGCCCACTATCTCTTTACCGCCTTTACGCGACTCATGGACGGCGAGGAGAACTACCTGGACATCGACACCGCGAAGGACCGCCTCGCCGGCTGGAATTTCGCCGAGTCCGAGAACGCTGCGACCGAGGAGAACTAACATGCCTAAACGTACTGACATCAAGCGCATCCTCGTTATTGGTTCGGGCCCCATCGTTATTGGCCAGGCCTGCGAGTTCGACTACTCCGGCGCCCAGGCCTGCAAGGTGCTCAAGGAGGATGGCTTTGAGGTCATCCTGGTCAACTCCAACCCGGCGACCATCATGACCGACCCGGGCTTGGCCGACCGCACCTATGTCGAGCCCATCACCGCCGAGTTTATCGAGCGCGTAATCAAGAAAGAGCATCCGGACGCGCTGCTGCCCACGCTGGGTGGCCAGACCGGTCTGAACGCCGCTGTTGAGCTGGCGAAAGACGGCACGCTGGACAAGTACGGCGTCGAGATGATCGGCTGCGACCTGGCCGCTATCGAGCGCGGCGAGGACCGCAAGCTCTTTAACGAGGCCATGGCCGAGATCGGCCTGGAGGTCGCGCGCTCGGGCTATGCCTACAGCGTGGCCGACGCCGAGGCTATCGCCGAGCGCGTGGGCTATCCCTGCGTGCTGCGTCCGAGCTTTACCCTCGGCGGCGCCGGCGGCGGCATCGCGCACACCCACGAGGAGCTCGTCTCCATCGTGAGCCAGGGCCTTGAGCTCTCGCCTGCCCATGAGGTGCTGGTCGAGGAGTCCATCGAGGGTTGGAAAGAGTATGAGATGGAGGTCATGCGCGACCACGCCGGCAACGGCATCATCGTGTGCTCCATTGAGAATCTCGACCCCATGGGCGTGCACACCGGCGACTCCATCACCGTGGCGCCGGCGCAGACACTAAGTGACCTTGAGTACCAGCGCATGCGTGTCGCGTCGCTCGCCATTCTGGAGAAGATCGGCGTCGAGACCGGCGGCTCCAACGTGCAGTTTGCCGTGAACCCCCAGACCGGCCGCCTGATCGTCATCGAGATGAACCCGCGCGTGAGCCGTTCGTCCGCACTGGCCTCCAAGGCCACGGGCTTCCCCATCGCCAAGGCCGCCGCTCGCCTGGCCGTGGGCTACACGCTCGACGAGATCGTCAACGACATCACCAAGGCAACGCCCGCCTGCTTTGAGCCCACGATTGACTACTGCGTGGTCAAGGTGCCGCGCTTTGCCTTCGAGAAGTTTAAGGGTACCGACCCCACGCTCACCACGCGCATGAAGGCCGTGGGCGAGATCATGGCGATCGGCCGCACCTTTGAGGAGGCCTTCGGCAAGGCCATGCGCTCACTGGAGGACGGTCACCAGGGCATCTGCGCCGGTGGCAAGGAGGGTGCCGACAAGCTGAGCGACGATGAGCTCGCTCAGGCCGCGGCAACCCCGACCGAGCACCGCATCTTCTTTGTGGTCGAGGCCCTGCGCCGTGGCTGGGACATCGCCCGCATCCATGCCATCTGCGGTATCGATCCGTGGTACCTCAATCGTATCAACGACATGGTGCAGGTCCAGGAGAGCATCCGCGGCCTGCGTGTGGAGGATATCGACGCCGACGCGATGCGCCTGCTCAAGCAATACGGCACGAGCGACGCCGAGATTGCCGCGCTGACCGGCTCGGACGAGCGCTTTGTGCGCGCCTATCGCAAGGGTCTGGGCGTGGTTCCCAGCATGAAGACGGTCGATACCTGCGCGGCCGAGTTCTCGAGCGCCACGGAGTACCACTACAAGACGTACGAGAACATCTACCGCACGAGCCCGGATGCCAAGAAGTGCGTGGCTCCCGACGAGACCACGCCGGCGGACAAGCCCAAGGCGATGATCCTGGGCGCCGGCCCCAACCGCATTGGCCAAGGTATCGAGTTCGATTACTGCTGCGTGCACGCGAGCTACGCACTGGCGGCTCGCGGCTTCGAGACCATCATGGTCAACTGCAACCCCGAGACCGTCTCGACCGACTATGACACGTCCGACCGCTTGTACTTTGAGCCGCTCACCTACGAGGACGTCATGGACGTTATCGATGTCGAGCGCCCCGACGGTGTCGTGGTGACGCTCGGCGGCCAGACTCCGCTTAAGCTGGCGCGCATGCTCGAGGAGAGCGGCGTGAACATTATGGGCACCAAGCCCGATGCCATCGACTTTGCCGAGGACCGCGAGTGCTTCGCCGCTCTGCTCGACAAGCTGGGCATCATGTACCCGCCGGCGGGCCAGGCCACCTCGTTTGAGGAGGCCGAGGCCGTGGCCGCGCACATCGGCTATCCGCTGCTGGTGCGCCCGAGCTATGTGCTGGGCGGCCGCGGCATGATGATCGCCTACGATGCCGAGCATCTGCGCGATTACATGGCCGAGGCCGCGCGCATTAGCCCCGACTACCCGGTGTATCTGGACCGCTTCCTGGAGGGTGCGATTGAGTCCGATGTCGACGCCCTGTGCGATGGCGAAGAGGTATACATCGGCGGCATCCTGGAACATATTGAGGAGGCCGGTATTCACTCCGGCGACTCTGCGACCTGCATCCCACCGTTTAGCTTTAGCGAGAGCCTGCAGGCGAAGCTCCGCGAGACTACGCGCCGCATCGCGATGGCGCTGGGAGTCCGCGGTCTGGTCAATGTGCAGTATGCCATCAAGGGCGAGACCGTCTACGTGATCGAGGCCAACCCGCGCGCCAGCCGTACCGTGCCGTTCATCTCCAAGGCCACCGGTGTGCCGCTTGCCAAGTGTGCCGCACGTATCATGGCAGGCGATTCCATCGCGAGCTTGGGCCTGCCGAGCGACGAACGTCAACTGGACTGGTTCTGCATGAAGGAAGCCGTCATGCCCTGGGGTCGTTTCCCGGGCGCCGACGTCATCCTGGGGCCTGAGATGAAGTCGACGGGCGAGGTCATGGGTATCGCTAAGAGCTATCCCGAGGCATACGCCAAGACGCAGCTGGCGATCGACTACAAGCTGCCCGACCCGAGTTGCGGCAAGGTGTTCATTAGCGTGTGCGACCGCGACAAGCGCCATATCCTTTCGGTCGCCCGTATCCTGCGCTATCTGGGCTTTGACATCTGCTCTACCGAGGGTACGGCGCGCGTGCTGCGTGGAGGCAACGTGACGTGCGAGATCGTGGAGAAGATAAGCGGCCCGCACGACGGCGAGCGCCCCAACATCGGCGACCTCATCGCCGATGGCAAGATCGCGGTGATCATCAACACGCCGTACGGTCCGGGCTCGCGCGGCGACGGCTATCTGCTGCGCACCGAGGCAGTGCGACGCGGTGTGACCTGCGTGACCGCGATGTCTGCCGCCAACACGTACGTGAGTGCCATCGAGGCGGTGCGTGAGGACCAGCAGGGTCACGGCAGCGCCAACGACATGGGCATGGACGTCATCGCCCTGCAGGACCTGCCGCAGCACACGGTGTAATGTGACCTGGTCGGCCGGGGCGGCAGCCGGACACTTTCTCTCGGAAACTGGGCTTCGCGAAGTTTTCCGAGAGAAAGGACCGCCTCCCGCCCCGGCCTACGGTGACTCGGTTGCACCGTGTACTGCCGAAGGGGCTTTGTGCGATGACTAGGGCTGAATAGAAAATGAGTGTGGGCGCCGTCGTTCGTTTGAACGACGGCGCCCACGTTTTGGATTTATTGGGCTGTGGCGGTGAAGGTTGTTTTGTCGGCGGCGATGTGCACGTGCAGCTTTGCCTGACCGTCGCAGCTGATGAGCACGCCCACCTCGAACGGGGTTCCCGTCTTGTCGTAGGTCGAACGCACGATGCGCATCGCCGCCTTACCGGTGTTCTGTCCCAAAAGACGCGCCTCATGCTTGTCGAGGTTGACCGTCTCGTAGACGGCATCGACGCTTGCGGGCAGGATGCCGGTCTTTTCCGCGATGTAGGCGTAGAGCGAGCCATCCACGTCTTTGCGCGTGAGCTCGGGGCAAAGTGACACGGGGATATAGACGTAGTTGAGCTCCATGGGTTTGTCGTTGGCGAGACGCAGGCGGCGAATCTCCCAGACGGGTGTCCCTTCGGGCACTTTGAGCCCGGAGGCGATGCCGCGGACGGCCGGTATGCTTGAAAAGGCGAGAATCTGCGAGCTCGGAACCCGTCCCGCTTCGCGCATCCGCGCGCTGAAATTCAGGGCCAGGTCGATGCCGGGTGCTGAAGTTTGGGGCTTGATGAACGTGCCCTGGCCGCGCTTGCGCACCACGCGCCCCTCGATGACGAGATCTTGGAAGCAACGGCGCACGGTCGCGCGCGATAACTCCAGCCGCTCACAGATTTCGAGCTCGCGTGGCAGCGGCGTCTTGGTGTCGAACGCCTGGCTGGCGATAAGCAGAGCGATTCGATGTTTAAGCTGGACATAGAGCGGCGTATCACCGCTGCGGTCGAAGGGTTCGGAGGCGAGAAACGAGATCATATCCATGGGGTACCTCCATGTCGTGGGCGTACGTGACATGGTCTGACACTGCGGGGCAAACCGGAGATGCCAGGCCCGATTCTTGCTGGTATGTATGGTGCATAAGGAACATAAAACATTTATCAGGCAATCTACCTGCTATTTTAAAAATAATTAGAAGGAAAAATAATTTAGGCACAAAAATAGTCGCTACCGTTAACCGATGAATAGTTGCCGTTCGCAACTATTTTCTTGTACCGAACATGCCCCGGCGCAACAATAATCTCAGCAAAAAGCAAAGCCGTGCGACACACGGCAGGTCGAGAGGAGACCGCATGCGGTATCTGGTAATGGTCAGTCACGGAACGCTCGCTCCCGGACTGCACAGTGTCCTCAAGATGCTCGGCAATGACGCCCCGAACATCTTGTCGACGAGTCTCGTGGACGGCATGGGCGCTGACGAGTATGTCGAGAACGTCAAGGCGATGCTCGCTCCCGTTACCGCCGATGACGAGGTTGTCCTGCTTGGTGACATCCTGGGCGGATCGCCGCTCACCAATGCCATGAACACGCTGGCCGAGAAGGGTTTGCTCGCCCACACCATTGCCTTCGGCGGTATGAATCTGCCCATGGCTATGACCGCCATGATGGGGCTTGCCACCATGGACCTGGATTCCCTCAAGCAGATGATGCTGCAGGAGGGCAAGAACGGTATGTCCGAGCTCGTTGTCCCGACCGATGACGCCGACGACGAGGACGACGACATCTAGGCAGCGCATCCGCCCAAATTTTCGTGATGGAGCGGGGGTTAAGAGGAAAGACCCCCGGTGATAAAGAAAGGGAGAACGCATGATTTCGTTCATCCGTATTGATGACCGTATGATCCATGGACAGACCGTTACCCGTTGGGCCCTCGAGTATCCCTGCGACGGTCTTATCGCCGTCAACGACGCTGCAGCGTCCAACCCCGTGCTCAAGGAGGCCTACAAGAGTGCCTCGGGCAAGAAGACGTTCGTGTGGACCAAGGAGCACTTCAAGGAGGTCTCCGAGAAGGTTCTCAAGTCCGACACCAAGTACTTCCTGATCACCAAGAACCCGCTCGACATGAAGGAACTTCTCGTCGATTTTGGCTTTAAGCCCGGCATGGACCGCATCATCGTCGGTCCCTGCAACGATCGTCCCGGCACCACCAAGCTTGGCAACAACCAGTCGATCACGCAGGAAGAGGCCCAGGCGCTCGAGGATCTCACCAACGCCGGTTACACGGTCGAGTTCGCCCTTATCAAGGAGAAGTCCATCGGTGAGTGGCCCAAGTTCCGCGGTCAGTTTGGCTTCTAGTTAGGTGCCAGCCGCATTTTGGTATCTACAGCCCTTGGTGAAAGGGGCTGAGGAATAAAGAAAGGGGAAAGCATGGCAATCAATGCATTCCAAGCCGCGCTGTTCGGCCTGTTCGCCTGCCTGGCATCACTGCCTGGCATGGGCGGCACGACGATCGGCAACTACACTCTGGGTCGTCCTCTGGTCGCCGGCCTCATCGTCGGCATCATCATGGGCGATATGCAGACGGGTATCCTCGTCGGCGCTGCCATCCAGGTTGTCTACATCGCTCTCGTGACCCCCGGCGGAACCGTCTCCGCCGACGTCCGCGCCGTGTCCTATATCGGCATCCCGCTGGCGATCCTCGCCATCAAGAACTCGGGCATCGATCCCGCCTCCGCTGAGGCTGCCGGCATGGCCGCATCCCTCGGTGCCGCCGTCGGCACGCTCGGCACTGTGCTCTTCTATGGCACCGCCACCATCAACCTGGTGTGGCAGGGCATGGGCTGGAAGTGGCTCGAGAAGGGCGATCTCCACAAGCTCTACCTGGTCAACAACGTTCTGCCTTGGATCGGTCACATCGTCTGCTCGTTCCTCCCGACGTTCATCATCACCATGGGCGGCACCGCCATGGTCGACCTCATGAAGACCTACATGCCCATGGACGGCATCGCGATGAAGACGCTGTTTACCGTCGGCTCGCTGCTGCCTACCGTCGGTATCGCCATCCTGCTCAAGCAGGTCATCTCTAAGCCCACGGACTTCCTGACGTTCTTCTTCGGCTTCACCCTGTCCGCTGTTATGGGCTGCAACCTGATCGCCGCTGCCGGCATCGGCTGCTTCTTCGCCCTGATCAACTATGAGATCGCTTCGCTCAAGATCGACCTCGCAAACGCTCCCAAGGCAGCTATCGCCTCGGGCTCAGATGATGAGGAAGAGGAGGACATCTAATGGCAGAGAAGAAAAAGCTCTCTAAGAAAACGCTTGCCAAGTCGTTCCGTAACTGGTCCTATGGCAACCTGACCTGCTTCTCGCAGGAGCACATGCAGACCTTCGGTTACCTGTGCGCCATGCTTCCGATTGTCGAGGAGCTCTACGACACGCCCGAGGAGCAGAAGCAGGCCCTCCAGACCTACTCCGCGTTCTTCAACACCGAGCCGCAGATCGGCACCATGATTGTCGGCGTCACCGCCGGCCTCGAGGAGGCTCGCGCAAACGGCGAGGCCATCGACGACGACGCCATCAACGGCATCCGCGCCGGCCTCATGGGCCCGCTCGCCGGCCTTGGCGACTCGCTGATCGTCGGTACCCTGATCCCGATCCTGCTCGGTATTGCCCTCGGTCTCTCGACCGGCGGCTCCCCGCTCGGCGCCATCTTCTATATTGTCGTGTGGAACCTGCTCATGTTCCTTGGCATGCGCTTTGCCTACAACCAGGGCTATGAGCTCGGCGGCAAGGCGGTCGAGGCCCTCGTCGGCCCCAAGGCCAAGGCTCTGCGTGATTCCATCGTGATGGTCGGTACCATGGTCATCGGTGCAGTCGGTGCTACCTGGGTCTCCATCACCTGCAGCCCCAACCTGGTGCTGCCCGGTGGCGGTAAGTTCCAGGACACGCTCGATGGCATCTATCCGCACCTGCTGCCGATGATCTTCATCATCTTCTGCTGGTACATGATGACCAAGAAGAAGGTCAACCCCATCGTTATGATGCTGATCCTCGTTGTGATCGCATTTGTGGGCGTTCTCATTGGCTTCTTCGACCCGGCACTGAGCTACTAGTCATCATCCCCTGGCCCCCTGTAAGGCCGTGCGGCCTCAACCGCACGGCCTTCTGATTTTGCGCCGCCCTTCAAGGGCAATATGGCCAGCAACCTCCATCGCCTACACGACACCCGCTATATTGCTCTTGAAAGATGACGTATTCGACAAACGATGCACTTGCGCATGATGCACACTTTGCACGAGGAGGACCATATGCACGAGAAACATGGACACGACCTTTCGCGCGACGACTTGATTCGCGAGGCAAAGATGCAGACCGATGCTATTCAGCGGCTCAATGTTTGGCTGCGCCTGGGCTATTCGCTCGTGGCGATTGGCTTTTTGATGGGGATGTGGGGTATGCAGGGCGGCCCCGGCTGGGGTGTCCCCGTGGGCATCGTGTGCCTGGTGGTGGGCACTCCGCTTTCGATCGTGCTTAAGGTCGGCACGACCAACGCCAAAAAGAATGTCGAGCGCATGCTCGAGGCCGCTGGTGTCGACGTTGAGGAGCTTATGCGACGCAAGAAGGACGAGCAATAGACTTCCGCGTTGGGGTATCATAAATAATTGTTGCGAATGTTAACTAATGTACGGCAAATGACGGTTTTATGGCCCTTCTAGAGTTGCAAAGGACAATATCCCCAGTGGATTACGATGACGTCGCTCGAAAACTGATTGTGTACTCACGTTCCCTTGCCAAGGGATCCTTGAGTGCTGCCGGCGGCGCCAGTGTGGGCGAGGCACCGGTTTTACAGTATCTATCGGGTATTGACGGTGATGTCATTCCCTCCGAGATTGCCAAGAAGCTGAAATTCTCCCGTGCGCGCATGTCGCATATCTTGGATTCACTCGAGAGTAAGGGTTACGTTCAGCGCAGGACTGATCCAAACGATCGTCGGCGTGTGCTGGTGAGCATTACCGAGGAAGGCCGTGATTTCGCGGCGAAAAAAAATGCCGAGAGTGTGGCATCGCTCTCGAAACAACTCTCAGCGCTCGGCGAGCACGATGCCCAGGAGCTCGTGCGCATCCTGAATAAAGCTTACAGCCTTACCTATGATGCCGACGACTACCTGGACAATCTATAAGGATAAAGACAGACATTTAGGTGCATCTTGAAATGCACCCGGGACAGTTGTGCCCATCAGCCACCGTCAACATCTCATTCCAAACCAAATCAGCCAACGTACGTCATGGCAATCCCCGGTAGGTTGCAGGATGGCGGCTGAGCCTTTCCCTCGGGAAACTTCGCGAAGCCCAGTTCCCGAGGGAAAGGTATGGTCTGTGTAATACCAGACAAACAGTACATTTTTGCTAGATTGGTATTTGACTGAAGAACCAATTGGTATGGCTTATTAAGCCCACCTTGCCGTTGACGCTTATTTTGCTGCCGCTGGGAGAATTCCGAACTTGGGTGCGCAAGTGCTCCCATATGTTGATATAACCTAGTAGGTGGCTATCTGGTTACTACCAGTTGGCCCCTTGGTAACGGGTGGCCCCCATTGTGCGGAATGTACCGAACATCTCCGTTTGATACGTTTTCCCATGCTGCCGGGGGGCGTCCTCGGCACCTCAGCATGTCGGAAGAAAGGAGACCAGATGCGCAGGAATTCCATTTTTACGAAACGGTGGGTGAAGGGAAGCGCGGTCCTCGTTGCCACTGCAGCGACGCTCGTGTTTGCCAATCCCCAGCAGGCGATTGCCACGCCACTCAAGGGCGTCGACTCGGCGACCGTGTCCCAGTCTGCCTCGAATGTCGTCGACATCGATTTCGCTGACGGCATCAAGGGCCGTATTACGTTCCTCGAGGACGGTATTTTCCGTTATAACGTCGACCCCAAGGGTGAGTTTTCCGAGTACGCCACGCCGCGTAGTAAGTCCCACACGGCTAAGATCCAGGCTCAGCCCGATACCTCGGACACCTACAGCAAGCCGAGTGCGACGGTTGCCGACAAGGGCGACACTATCGAGATCACCGGCGGAAAGGCGACCGTGATCCTGGACAAGGCGACTGGCAAGATGAGTATCAAGTCAGGCGACCGTGTCGTGGTTTCCGAGTCCGCGTCCCTCGACCTTGATAAGAAGGGTACCGTCCAGACGCTCGCCAAGGAGAAGTCCGAGAACTTCTTTGGCGGCGGCACCCAGAACGGACGCTTCCTGCACACCAACCAGACCATCGCCATCTCCAACACGAACAACTGGACCGATGGCGGCGTTGCCTCGCCCAACCCGTTTTATTGGACGAGTGACGGCTACGGCGTACTCCGAAACACGTTTGCAGAGGGTTCCTACGACTTCGGTTCCACGGACTCATCGACGGTCACGACTTTGCACAGCGAGAATGAGTTTGATGCCTACTACTTCGTGGCGACCAACGAGGGCGCTTCGAACGTGGCAACCGAGATGCTGCAGGACTACTACAAGGTGACCGGTAACCCGGTACTGCTGCCCGAGTACGGGTTCTACCTTGGTCATCTTAATGCCTATAACCGTGATGGCTGGTCAACGACCTCGGGTCAAAAGAAGTGGGAGACCAAGGGCAGCAAGTCCTCGAGCGAGAAGGGCGACGTTAAGTACGAGTCTGGTATGTCGACGGGTTACAAGCTCGACGGCACACTTGCGGCCGAGACGCTCAACGGTGAGGGCCCTACGGTTGATACCGAGAACATGAAAGCGACCGATTTCGACCGCCAGTTCTCTGCTCGGCAGGTTATCGATGACTACGAGGACAACGACATGCCGCTCGGCTGGTTCCTGCCGAACGACGGCTACGGCGCCGGCTATGGCCAGAACGGTTACTACAAGACCGGCGGCGTCAACTCCGACGGAGAGAGCTCGGCCGACCGTCTTAACGCTGTGCGTGCCAATGTCGACAACCTTAAGAAGTTCACCGAGTATGCCAACTCCAAGGGTGTGAGCACGGGCTTGTGGACCCAGTCCAACCTTGAGCCCGACAGCAACTCCGAGACTCCGTGGCACCTGCTTCGCGACTTCGACGCCGAGGTCAAGACGGGAGGCATCTCTACCCTTAAGACCGACGTCGCCTGGGTTGGATCTGGCTACTCCTTTGGTCTTAATGGCATCAAGACAGCTTATGACACGGTGACGACCGGCGCCAACAAGCGCCCCAACATCATCACGCTCGATGGCTGGGCCGGCACGCAGCGCTTTGGCGGCATTTGGACCGGCGACCAGTATGGCGGTAACTGGGAGTACATTCGCTTCCATATCCCCACGTATATCGGTCAGAGTCTTTCGGGCAACCCCAACATCGGCTCCGACATGGATGGCATCTTTGGCGGCGACCCCATCATCTCTGCGCGTGACTACCAGTGGAAGACGTTCACGCCCTCTATGCTCGACATGGACGGTTGGGGCACCTACCGCAAATCGCCCATGACGCACGGCGATCCCTACACAGGCATCTCGCGCTTCTACCTCAAGCTCAAGGCGCAGCTCATGCCCTATATCTACACGAGCGCGGCCTCGGCGGCCAACATCGACACGGGTAACGGCGATGCCGGCCTGCCCATGATCCGCGCCATGCTGCTTTCTGACAACTCCGAGTACGCCGCAAGCACTTCGACACAGTACCAGTATATGTTCGGTGAGAACTTCCTAGTGGCACCGGTGTATCAGGATACCCAGGCAGATGAGAACGGCAACGACATTCGCAATGGGATCTACCTCCCCAACTACGGCACCGACGAGAATCCCACCATCTGGATCGACTACTTCTCGGGTAAGCAGTATCGCGGCGGCCAGGTTCTCAACAACTACGAGGCTCCGCTTTGGAAGCTGCCGCTGTTTGTGAAGGCCAACGCTATCGTGCCGATGTACGCCGAGAACAACAACCCCGAGGCAGTGAGCGACACCAACACCAAGGGTACCGACCGCAGTCAGCGTATCGTCGAGTTCTTCGCCACCGAGGGCGACGGCACCTTTACGCAGTACGAGGACGACGGCTCCTCCATCGAAAACAACACGACTGAGGACGATTCCTACGGCACGATCGACAATATCTCCTACGGTGAGCATGTGAGCACCGTCTACAGCTCCAAGGCCGCAGGCGGCACCGCGACCTTTACCGCCGAGGCCTCGCAGGGCGGCTACAACGGCTACGACTCCAACCGCACCACGACCTTCGTGGCCAATGTGTCCGCCAAGCCCACGAGCGTTGTCGCCAAGAACGGCGGATCCGCACTCAACGTGGTTGAGGTCGACTCGCAGGAGGCCTTTGACGCCGCGACCCCCGAGGCCGGCCAGGCGGTCTACTTCTACAGCGAGACCCCCAACCTCAACCACTACGGCAGCGATGCGGACGGCACCGAGGCCGAGCAGGGCGAGAGCTTCAACAACACCAAGATCACCACGAACCCCAAGGTCTACGTCAAGTTCGCGAAGACCGATGTTGCTGCAGCGGCGCAGACGCTTGAGCTGGGCGGTTTCGTGAACGCCGACGCCACGCTCACAGCCGATCGCCTCAACGAGAACCTCTCCGCACCCACGAACCTTGCTGCCCCCGAGGACGTCACGACCCCAACGAGCATCAAGCTCACCTGGGGAAAGGTCGATGGTGCTACCTCCTACGACCTTAAGGTCGACGGCACTGTGTTTGCCGTGGGTGATGCGGCCGAGTTCACGCACACCGACCTCGCCTACAATAGCAAGCACACCTACCAGATTCGTTCACGCAACGCCGAGGGTTACTCCGCCTGGAGCGATGTGCTCGAGGCGAACTCCGCACTCGATCCGTGGCGGAACGTCCCCGACGCCGAGGAAATCACCTGGGAGGGCTCACTTTACGGCAGCCATAAGGCCGAGCTTGCCTTCGACCATGAGTTCCAGTCGGGCGACGGCGGTTTCCACTCCGGTGGCAACGATCTAGGCAAGGCGCTTACCGTTGACTATGGACGCGCTTACAAGCTCGATAAGCTCGAGTACTATCCGCGCGATGACGCCGGCAACGGCACTGTGACCAAGATGCGTGTTGAGACGAGTCTCGATGGCGTCCACTGGACGAGCCAGGAGGTCGATTGGGCACGTTCCGCTGATTGTAAGACGGTAGCGTTTGACGGCACCGTGGCCGCCCGTTACGTGCGCATGACACCGCTCGCCTCGGTCGGCAATTTCTTCTCCGCGTCCGAGATTGCCATCTACAAGACCGACGGCACGGATGGCTTCGCCGTGGGCTCCAACCTCAACAAGGCCACGATCTCCGACGGAGACTACTCCAACATGAAGAACTATCTGGGCCTCGAGAACCGCGAGCCCGATACCCCGACGTTCGGTTCGCAGATCCGCGACCACTTCGCCGACCTCAACGATAACGGCGTTTACGACGTCTACGATTACTCGTTCACCATGGCGGGTCTTGACGGCGGCACTAAACAAAAGGGCAAGGTCGCAGGTTCGCTCGCGGTGCTTCCGAGCAAGACCGAGGTCGAGGCCGGTGATGAGATCACCGTTGATGTCTATGCGGCCGACGCCAAGAACGTCAACGCCCTGGGCGCTCTCGTCAACTTCAAGAGCGACCAGTTCGAGTTTGTGTCCGAGAGCATCGCGCAGGACGGCTCGACTGCCGGCATGGAGAACCTGTCTCGCGAGAAGGTCCAGTTCGCGGACAGAACGCAGACTATCAATCTCGCCTTTGCCAACCGCGGCGATGGCAAGCTCTACAACGGTACCGGCGCGGTGGCGAGTTTCAAGCTCAAGGCCAAGACCGCCGGCAAGGTCGAACTGCCCTCGACATCTTGGCTCATCGGTCCGGCATGCGACGCACTTGAGTTTGCGAGCGACGGCACGGTGACGATGCCGGATGTTCCTCAGCCAACGGTCGCCGAGTACGGTCAGGATGCCTTCAACATCACGATGACCAACGATGAGCTCACGACCGACGACGGGACCAACGTCGAGAAACTTATCCAGCAGAAGAGCTATAACGCGCTGTTCGATAATAACGAGGGCGACAACGGCTTTGAGTTCCTATGGAACTGGAGCGGCAACTGGGACAGCGAGGGTAAGCTTCCGAGTTACGTGAAGCTTCCCACCACGATGACATTCGCATTTAAGACGCCGTCGAAACTCGATAGTGTCGAGGTCGTTAACCGCAACGGTGGCAACGGAACCGTGCAGAAGATCAAGGCTGTCGTGACGTTCGAGGATGGCTCGACCCAAGAGTTCGCGGGCGGGGAGTACGATTCCTTCCGGGCTCGCTACGCCTTTGGCCTCTCTGCCGAGAACAAGGGCAAGAAGGCGACCAAGGTCGAGGTCACGCCGCTTGAGGCATCGGGTGACCAGATGCTCACACTGCGTGAGGTCAACTTCAACTACACGCAGGGTGTCGAGGCCATCGAGGGTGTCGAGCTAGGCAAGAACCAGACCGAGTTCTTTGAAGGCGACGTTACGCTCGTCGACGCCAAGGCCACGCCTGAGAGCGCCGGCTACCCCTATGTGACGGTCGAGAGCTCCGACCCCTCTGTGGTAAGCGTCTCCGCTGTTCAGGCTGGCGATAGCGTGAGCTACTACCTGCGTGCCAACAAGGCCGGCAAGGCAAAGATCACGGTGGCGTCGGTACTCGACCCCTCCAAGACCGCATCCTATGAGGTCGAGGTCAAGGCTGGTGTCGATACCTCTGCGCTCGTGGCAGCGCTTTCCAAGGCCGCGGGCTACAGCGAGTCCGTCTACACTAAGGATTCCTATGCAGCTCTCACCACTGCGGTCGAGGCAGCTCAGAAGCTCCTCGACGGCGGCCAAGGCAGCTATAGCAAGAAGGATGTCGCAGACGCCACAGCCAAGATTGAGAAGGCAATCGACGGCCTCAAGATGCGCCCTGTCGATGAGAAGATTCTCATCAACACGCCCGAGAACCGCAAGAACGTCAAGGTGGCCGGCTTCTCGAGTGAGGCCGACTACGAGGGCAGCAACGCCGTCAACGCTCTCGACGGCGACGAGCGGACGCTTTGGCACAGCGACTGGGCCCATGGGACCGGTATGCCCCAGTATCTGAGTGTCGACCTGGGCCGCGACTACGATCTCACCGACGTTACATTCCTGCCGCGCCAGGACGGCGGCACTAACGGCGATATCTTCGAGGCCGAGATACTGGTCTCCGACACTGCCGACGGTTATGAGATGGGCACCGCCGCGTCGATGGGTACGTTCGCCTTCGACAACGACGGCCGCGTGCTCACCGACCGTGGCGACTGGAAACAGATGAGCTTTGGCGCCGCGCGCGGTCGCTACGTGACCGTCAAGGTGATTCACGCCGGCGGTGGCAACGTTGATGCCTACTGCAGCATGGCGGAGCTCAAGTTCTACGGTACGGCCGTCCCCGATCCGGTGGCGAAGGATGATCTCGCTACCGCGATCGAAAAGGTTGATGCCGAGGTTGCTGCCGGCGACCTCAAGGCCGGTGACTACACCGAGGCCTCCTGGACGGCGCTCGAGAACGCCCTGGCGAGCGCCCGCGCCATCTTGCGCGACGAGAACGCCACGCAGGACGAGGTCGACCAGGCGCTCAGGGCGCTCGAGAGCGCCCGCGGCGCGCTCGAGAAGACCCCGGTGGCCCCGGTCGAGAATCCGACTAAGAAGCAGCTCAAGGCCCTGGTCAAGCAGGCGAAGGAGACTGACACCAGGGGCAAGACGGCCGAGTCTGTCAAGGCCCTGACGGATGCCATTACCTACGCCGAGGACGTCTTGGGTGATGAGAATGCTTCCGACACCCAGCTCCAGGCGGCCTATGACCAGCTCAAGCTGGCTATTGAGAGCCTCAAGGATGCCGATTCCGGCAATCAGGGCGGCTCGGGCAACCAGGGTTCCGGCAATGGCTCGAACGGCGGCAACCAGGCGGGCAAGCCCGCAGGCGACAAGGCCCAGGGCAGCAAGAAGAACGGTTCGGCGATTCCCAATACCGGAGACCAGACGGCGGCGACCGTCGCGACCGTCGGTGGTCTTGGCGCCATCATCGCCGCGATCGGCGCTTTCTTCCATCGTCGCAGCAAGGCTAAGTAGCCCCAGCAACAGCTAAGCAAGCGTGCCCGCCGTCCCACCCAAGGACGGTGGGCACGCTTTTTGAATGTGGGCGGAAAGCTCCGACCCTTCGGCCTTAATCTCGCAAAGCGTTCCGTCTCCCGCCGAACACATCAGCATCGGCAGCTATACTACTCTCAGTAGTTAAGGGTCGCGGATCCGCCGCGTCGCCGCTCTCAACAGGAGGTCTTTGTTTATGGCAGATCAGAAGCCGGTTGTCGGGATCATCATGGGTTCCAAGTCCGATCTGGGCGTTATGGAAGGTTGCACCGCCGAGCTCGAGGCGCTGGGCGTGCCCTATGAGCTTGTCATTGCGAGCGCACACCGCACACCGGCGAAGGTCCACGAGTGGGCTTCGACTGCCGCCGATCGCGGTATCAAAGTGATTATCGCCGCCGCCGGCAAGGCTGCTCACCTGGGTGGTGTCGTGGCTGCCTTTACGCCGCTGCCGGTTATCGGTGTGCCTATGAAGACGAGTGACCTGGGCGGTATGGATTCGCTGCTGTCGATGGTGCAGATGCCTTCGGGCGTACCCGTGGCCTGCGTTGCCATCAACGGCGCCAAGAACGCCGCCATCTATGCCACGCAGATCTTGGGCGCATGCGACCCCGAGTACCGCAAGGTTATCGAGAAGATGAAGCAGGAGATGGCTGACGCCTAGGCGTTCCGCCGTTTCACCGCAGTATAAGGAGAGCCATGTCCGACTATCAGGGAAAACGATTCAAGGCTTCTCAGATTCCCGATCCGTCGAAGCCGGGTGCTGCCCGTGCGGCACAGCAGGGTCGGACATCCTCTCCTCAGCAGCCGCGCGCGCCGCGTCCCGTAACGCCGATGTCCCATCATCGCCAGGATACGCCGGCTGCATATCGCCCTTCGTCGTATGATACGGCCAAGAAAGAATTACGTTCTACGAAACAGTCGGGCGCTGCTCCGTCGAGCTATACCGAGCCGCCGCGCAAAAAGCGCCGCTCCGTTATCCCCATCTTGCTCATCATCATCGGTATCGGCCTGATTGTCGCCGCCGCCGCTATCTTTATTAATGCCCAGATTGGCTATAAGCAGGCGAGCGATTCGTATCAGAAAATCGAGAAGCAATATGTAAGCGATAAGGACGCCAGCGGCGTGCCGATTATCGACTTCGATGCGCTTGCTCAGACAAACCCCGAGATTGTGGGTTGGATTTATGTGCCGGGAACCAACATCAACTATCCCGTGGTGCAGACCAACAACAACTCCAAATACCTCAACACGCTGTTTGACGGTACATCTAACGCGTCCGGTGCCATTTTCTTGGATAGTGATGACACCGCGCCGGGAATGGTCGACCAGCAGACCACGATTTACGGCCACCATATGAACGACGGATCGATGTTCAATGTGATTTCGGACACCACCGACCAGGCGACGTTCGACAGCATTGAGTTTGTGTATTACATCACACGGGATGCTACGTATAAGCTGCGACCGCTGGCGACCAAAGTCGTCGAGGACACGTATGCCAAGGCGCGCACGCCCAATTTTGAGGGCGATGACGGACTGAAAAATTACCTGTCCGAGATGCTTGCCGGTGCCTCTGCCGTGGCGAGCGATGCCACCGATCGTGCCGCTTCGGCAACCAAGGTCGTAACGCTTGTGACCTGCCGCTCGCTGTCATTTAGCAATACGCGCGCCGTCATGGCGCTCACGCCGGTCGAGGAATAAGTTGTTCAAGAGTAGCTAAAAAGCCCCGTCCCAAATGAGCTACTCGACGACGGTAAAAGGGAGAAATGATGCTTGAAAGTGGCAAATCGATGCCTTCGGTTGATGCTTGGCTGCGCGAGGCCAAGGTCGATTCGTCGGCTCCTGCGTGCGGTATGTACCTGACACACAACGGCGTGGTGCGTGCGACGCCTAAGTCCGAGGCGCGTGGGGTCGAGACAGATGGTGTGGCGCCTGGACATAAGGTGGGCGGCATGGTGTTTGGCTTCGATGCCGAAAAGGTACAGGCCGCTATCGAGACAACGCGCGCGATGCCGGGTATCGGCTATGTGCGCGTGTGGCTGGCGAGCGGCGAGCTCGCCGTAGGCGACGACATCATGCTCGTGCTCATTGGCGGGGACATTCGCCCGCATGTTGTCGATGCACTGCAGGCGCTCGTCGGTACCATCAAAAATGAGTGCGTGAGCGAGGTCGAGCGCGAGGCGTAGAGGCTTGCGTCGATAGAAGGCTCGTTTATAAAAATGCCCGCCGGTACGTGTGATACCGGCGGGCATTTTGCGTTTTGGGCGCGGTGGGCGCTACACGCGCGTCGCATCCTTGGGGCTCATGGTCATGCTCTGGAAGCGGTTCTCCATGTAGTCGTTATCGAAATACTTGCCGTAGAACTGCGCGACGGGAATATCCGGCTCCGTGCCGTTGACGCGCTGGTACCAGTAGTCGAGCGACTGCAGCGTCATGACGCCGTCGACCAGCATAATGACGGTAAAGATGACGGTAGCCGAGTAGCGACTCTTCCACGGAATCATGTTGATGAGCTTGAGCAGCCTCGGCAGCAGCAGCTTGATCCAGATGAGGCCACCCAGGCCCCACAGGCAGGCAAAGCCCGTGCAGGTGCGTCCGCCCGTAAGGACGGCGAGTGGGTCGGGCATGCCGAACAGCTTCATGTGCGAGTAGCTCCACGAGACCACGCCAAATGAGGTCTGCATAAACCAGCCCACGAACACCTCAAAGCTCGCGCCGAGCACAGCGCTTACCAGGAAAATGATGATGGGGTTCTTTTTATAGAAGCGGTTGAGCACCATGGTCATGAGTACGGCGCCAAAGCCATAGATGGGGCTGAAGGGACCAAACAGCATGCCGGCGCGGTTCTGGTAGACGCCCGGGTCGACGACTGTCATATGCCAGATGTCCTCGGCGATCAGGCCGAGCACGCAGCAGACGAAGAATACCCAGAACAGGTTGAAGTAGTTGAGCTTGATGTAGCCCTCGCCGGTTTCATCGCGGCCGAGCATGCCCTCGGCGGCGGCGTCACGGTCGAGCATCTCCTGCAGGCGGCGCTGCAGTTCGCGCTCCTGGCGCAGCGTGGGGTCGACGGTTGCCGAAAGTGCAACGAGGATGCCGAGCTGGATCGCGGGACGCAGCAGGAAGGGCCCGATGCCCTGGAGCATCACGTCGACCAAAAGCTCGACGACGGTGAATGCAATAAGGATGTAGGACAGGCGGGCGGCGTTGCGGCGCTGGTTTTTGATAAGGTCCAGGCCAAAGATGATCAGGATGACGGCACTTGCCGCAGAGAGCATGATGCCGGCGACGATGAGTCCAACCGAGACCAGCATATTGTCGCCGAGCTTTTCGGCGGCGTTGCCGTTGATGAGCGCGGTGATGACCTGCCACATAAAGGCAGCGACCGACGGGAGCGTGCCCACGCCGGATAGGATGCACAGGACGGCGTACACCTTAATGATGAGGGGAATCTTCTTGACCTCCGTGGCGCTGGGGACGCTGGGGTCGAGTTCGTTTCGATCCATACAGAACCTTTCTCGCTTTGTCCTAGGCTACAAGGATACGCCGCCGACCTGCCAAAAGACAGGACGAACGTCCCAATTGCAACTTTGTAATCCCCAACGGTGGACGCGGCGGCCATCTGGGGGCGCGGGCGCTTGCACTGGACAGACCGATAAAATGTTTGGCCACAAAACGGATTATTAGCTCGGTGGGCTTTTAAAAAGCGCTGCTCATGCGCTGGGGAGCGCGTCGTGCCGTGCGTATAATAAGGCGGGTAACGCCAAAATACGAGGCTCTGAGGGGATGCCATGTCTCAAGAAACCATCCGCGCGGCCGAGCGTGCCGCGGGACAGGTGAACGCCATGTCGACGTATGATCCGGACTCCGACCAGCTGCATGAGGAATGCGGCGTTTTTGGTGTCTGGGCGCCCGATCGCGACGTGGCTCGACTGACGTACTTTGGCCTGCGTGCACTGCAGCACCGTGGCCAAGAATCGGCGGGAATCGCCGTGGGTGACGGCGGCACGGTTATGGTCCGCAAAGATCTGGGCCTGCTCGACCGCGTGTTCTCCAACGCCGACCTGTCGACGCTCTCCGGCCAGCTGGCCGTGGGTCATGTGCGCTACGGCACTGCCGGCGCCAAGAGCTGGGAAGCCTCTCAGCCGCACCTCTCTACCATCAATAGCGTCATTATCGCGCTCGCGCACAACGGCACCCTCGTCAACACCGACGAGCTGCGCCGTCAGCTGATCGAGCTGGGCGTGCCGTTCCTCTCCAATTCGGATTCCGAGGTCGCGACCAAGCTTATCGGCTACTTTACCCAGCGTACGGGCCACCTGCGCGAGGGTATTCGCAAGACCATGGAGCTCGTGCGCGGCGGCTACGCCATGACGCTCATCAACGAGCAGGCGCTCTACGCATTCCGCGATCCACACGGCATTCGCCCGCTCGTGCTGGGCAAGCTGGTGGACGAGGGTCTGGACCAGGCCGATGCCGCAGCCGTTTCGCAGCTGCCGTCGCAGGACGGCGCCGCGACGGTCGACTCCGCCGTCCGTGTCACGCGCGCCGGCGGCTGGGTCGTTGCTTCCGAGACCTGCGCACTCGACATCGTGGGTGCCGAGTACGTCCGTGACGTCCGTCCCGGCGAGATCTTGCGCATCAGCGCCGAGGGCCTGGTATCCGAGCAGGGCGTGCCTGCAGCCGAAGAGCCCGCCAACTGCATCTTTGAGCAGGTCTACTTTGCCCGCCCCGACTCCATCATGAACGGCAAGAGCGTCTATGCCTGCCGTTACGACATGGGTCGTCAGCTGGCACATGAGGAGCCTGTCGAGGCCGACCTGGTCATCGGCGTGCCCGACTCCGGCCTGCCGCCTGCGGAGGGGTATTCGCACGAGAGCGGTATTCCCTTTGGCGAGGGCCTTATCAAGAACCGCTACGTGGGCCGTACGTTTATCGAGCCTACGCAGGAGTTGCGCGCCATGGGCGTGCGCATGAAGCTCAACCCGCTGCGCGACAACATCGAGGGCAAGCGCCTGGTCGTCATCGACGACTCCATCGTGCGCGGCACCACCATGGTGCAGCTCGTCAAGATGCTGCGCAACGCCGGCGCCAAGGAGATTCATATCCGCATCAACTCGCCCGAGGTCATCTGGCCGTGCTTCTACGGTATCGATACCGACGTGCAGTCGCAGCTTATCAGTGCCAACAAGACGGTCGACGAGATTTGCGAGTATATCGGCGCCGATTCGCTGGCCTTCCTTTCGGTCGAGGGCCTGCTTAAGGTCATGCCCAAGGGCGGTTACTGCGATGCGTGCTTTACCGGCCGCTACCCCGTGGCGATTCCCGAGAGCTTTGGCCGCGACAAGTTTATGGAGGGCTTTAAGCCCCGCAACCTGGACAAGCCGCTGCACTTTGACGACGACGCCGTGATCGAGAAATACGACGACCGCAGCTGGGAAGAGGAGCACGGCGAGGCATAAAACCTGTCATATGGGGACAGGTTTATTTTGGTAGGTTTTACCTGCTGTTTTGTTGATATGACGGCGCGTGCTGTTATGGCGCGCGCCGAAATGAACGCAACTATGAGCACCGTTTGGCGCCCGTGCGGCGCCACGGTAGTGGGAGAGGAAGGCTCAGATGAGCGACAGCAAGCATGTGACGTACGAGGACGCCGGCGTCGACACCGCCGAGGGCGGTCGCGCCGTCGACGCGATTAAGCAGATGGTCAAGGACACTAACCGTTCCGAGGTTATCGGTGGCATCGGCGGCTTTGGCGGCCTGTTCTCGGCCGCCGCGCTCAAGGATATGGAAGACCCGATCCTGATTAGCGGTACCGACGGCGTGGGCACCAAGCTCGTGCTCGCCCAGATCATGGACCGTCACGAGACGGTTGGCCAGGACCTGGTCGCTATGTGCGTCAACGATATTCTGGCTTCGGGCGCCGAGCCGCTGTTCTTCCTGGACTACGTTGCCATCGGTCACATCGAGGCCGAGCACATGGCAAAGATTATCAAGGGTGTGGCCGACGGCTGCAAGCTCGCGGGCTGCGCGCTCGTGGGCGGTGAGATGGCCGAGCACCCGGGCGTCATGGCTCCTGCCGACTACGACCTTGCCGGATTTACCGTGGGCGTCGTCGACCGTCCCAAGATGCTCGACCCCGCAAACGTCCGCCCGGGCGATGTGATCCTGGGCCTGCCTTCCACCGGCGTGCACTCCAACGGCTACTCGCTCGTGCGTAAGGTCATTGGCGTCGACGGCGTTAAGCCGGGCACGCCCGAGGCCGTCGCTAAGGCCGAGGAGCTGAGCCGTCCGCTCGAGGAGCTCGGCGGTGCATCGCTGGCAGACGCTCTGTTGGCCCCCACGCGCATCTACGTCAAGCCGATCCTGGAGCTGCTGCGCGGCGGCGCCAACGTGCACGCCATCGCCCACATCACTGGCGGCGGTATTACCGAGAACCTCAACCGCGCGCTCGCCGACGACGTCGACGCCGTGGTCACCCGCAACGGCGCCGAGATGGGATGGGACGTTCCGCCCGTCATTACTTACGTGTCGCGTCAGGCCGAGCTCGCGCCCAACGAGGCATGCAAGACCTTCAACATGGGCGTCGGCCTGTGCCTGATCGTCGCCCCCGAGGACGAGGCCGCCGTGACCGAGGCCCTGGTCGCGCTGGGCGAGAAGCCGTTCCGCGTGGGCGAGTGCGTCGAGGGTTCCGGTAAGGTCGTGTACTCCGATGAGCGCTAACGAGCAGATGGCTGCTGGTGAGGGCCTGGGCTATGTGCCCTACACCCGTCCGACCGGCACTGATACGGCTGAGCCGCTCAAGATTGGCGTGCTCATCAGCGGTTCTGGTACCAACCTGCAGGCGCTGATCGACCTGATCGCTGCCGGCAAGCTCAACGCTTCGATTGAGCTCGTGGTGTCGAGCCGTCCTTCGGCCAAGGGCTTGCAGCGCGCCGAGCGTGCGGGCATCCAGACACTCACGCTGTCCAAGGATGTCTATGCCGACCCCATCGCGGCTGACGAGATCATCGCGCACGAGCTGCTCGAGCGCGGCTGCGAATATGTGGTCATGGCCGGCTACATGCGCATGGTGCGCACGCCTCTGCTGGCGGCGTTTCCCAACCGCGTGGTGAACCTGCACCCGGCGCTGCTGCCGAGCTTTACCGGTGCACATGCGATTGACGATGCCTTTGCGCGCGGCGTCAAGGTAACTGGCGTGACCGTGCATTTTGCCAACGAGGTCTACGACAACGGTCCCATCATCGCCCAGCGTGCGCTGGCTGTCGAGGAGGGCTGGGATGTCGACACGCTCGAGGAGCACATCCACGCGATTGAGCACGTGCTGTATCCCGAGGTCGTGCAAATGCTCGCTGACGGCCGCGTCCACGTGCTGGAGAGCGGCAAGGTCGTAATTGATCCGGCACGCTAGTCGTGTGTAAGAGGGCTCATTGAGCGTTCTTTGGGACGTAAGCGATCTAGAAAATCTGATAGGGCCCTGTCCGTGCGCGGGCGGGGCCCTTTTGTGTGGTCTACTCTGTTTGCTATACTGCTAGCAAGTAGAGAGGAGCCGCTATGGGTACAGCAACGGTGCAGCTCAACACACGAATCGACCCTATGCTCAAGGCCGGTGGCGATGCGGTCCTGACTCGTAATGGGCTGGGGCCGAGTGACGCCATTCGTGCGCTTTGGACCTATCTTGCCGAGCATCAAACGTTGCCGGGATTTATGGTGACGGATAAGTGCGAGACGCCCCGTGCGAAGAGTCTTGCCGAACAGGGGTGTGGTCTGGCTTTTTCCTCATTGGGGTTGAGCTTCTCAGATTTTGCGCCAGGCGAATCATCGGCGGACAACTGGGATGCCGTACGCGATGATATGTATGACGCGATGATTGCCGACATAGAGGCGAATTGCCGATGATTGAGGCAAAGCGGCTCTTGGTGGACACGAATGTTTGGCTTGATTACTACCTGCAAGAGGGCGCATTCGACAACGTGAGAAGATTGGTTGAACTGGCCGAAGCGGGAAAGATCGACCTTCTGTACGCGCCAACGACGGCAAAGGACGTGTTCTATATCTTGCCTCGGCGTCTAGCTCGACGGAATGTGAATGGGATTAACGCTTCGTTTGGTCCGGCTGCATGGGCATGCGTCGAGCATATGATGCAGGTGGCAACGGCTTCCCCGCTTTCGATGGCGGAGTGCGAGATGGCGCGCATGCTTGGCAAGCGCATGCCGGACCTCGAGGACAATCTCATTATCGCCTCGGGCGATACGGCGGATGTTGACTACGTAGTCACGAGCGACCGACGCATGTTGGAGACGATGCCCGAGGTATGCTTGACGCCCGCGCGCGCACTCGAGCTCATCGGGATCCTCGGCTGACCTTGCATACCCCGTTTCGCTATCATATTGAGCATTGTGGCCCTCATGCAACTTTGGAGGACGGTATGGCGGATAACGAAGCGCTGTTTACGCCTGAGCTGGTGTTTTTTGATTGGGAGTGTGCGACGCCGGGTGAGGTGTTTGCGCAACTCGAGAGTGAGCTTGCTCCGCGCGGCTACATTGCCGACGGTTGGTTCGACGCCGTCCGCACGCGCGAGGATGCCTATCCCACGGGCCTTGCCATGCCGGCGGCCAACATCGCCATCCCACACACCGACCCGGGGTTTGTGGCCAAGCCCTATATCGCGGTGGTAAAGCCGGCCACGCCCGTGACATTCAATGCTATGGCGGGCATGGGTGCCCCCGTGCCGGCGCAGATCGTCATCAATTTGGGTATTGCCGAGCCGGGCGGCCAGGTCGAGGCCCTGCAAGCGCTCATGAATATCTTTATGGACGCGGACGTCGCAGCCGATGTGCTCGGCCAGACCACGCCCCAAGGCATGGTCGACGCCATCCGCCGCCACTTTTAAAGCCGGCACTTGGGGACTGTCCCTAACTGCCGGCAGAAAAGGAACGTCCCCAAGTGCCAGGGTTGCCCCTTTGTCGCGGGGGCTGCGTTGTGACACAATGGCGTTTGTTCGATTCGTGATGCGAAAGGCCAACTATGGCAAACAAGAAAAAGAACTCCGAGGCCGCACCGACGCCCGAGCAGCAGGCCCGCGCCGCGTCGAGCTCTCGTAAGAAGCAGCGCAAGACGTACGTGTCTAAGACCGTCAAGATCGTTCTGGTGGTCATCGGCGTGCTGGCGATGCTGCTTTCCGTCTCGGCCATGGCATGCTCCGGCCTTATGTCGCAGGCAGAGGATACCTCGGGCTACAAGCTTACCGGCGGTGTGGCTGCCACTATCAACGGCACCAACCTCACCGAGGACACCGTGACAAAGCAGATCATGAGCATGCGCACGTCTTACGGCTACACCAAGGACAAGGACTGGGCGCAGTATCTGGTCGACAACGACCTCACGCCCAAGAAGTACCGCAAGCAACTCATCGACTCCTACACGCAGCAGATTCTGCTTCAACAGGCACAGAAGGAGAACGGCGTGACGGTGTCGGACGAGGAGGTCGAGAAAGCCTGGAAGGACGCGTGCAAGAGCGCGGGCGGCGCCAAGACCTTTAAGAAGACCCTTAAGACCTACGGCTACACCGAGGACACCTATAAGAGCTCGCTCAAGGAGAGCCTGGCGCAGCAAAAGCTCAAAGATGCCGTGGCGCCCACCAGCAAGCCCAAGGACAGCGAGATCGTCGATTACATCAACGAGAACCTGTCGAAGTACAACGATGCCCGCCGCTCGTCGAACATCCTGATCAAGGTTGATTCCGATGCGTCCGATGAGGACAAGGCTGCCGCCAAGGCTAAGGCGCAGGAGTGCCTGAACAAGATCAACTCCGGCGAGCTGAGCTTTGAAGACGCCGTGAAGCAGTATTCCGACGACACCGGCTCCAAGGAGAAGAAGGGTGACGTGGGCTGGGACAAGCTCACCACCTTTGTCGACAGCTACCAGACGGCACTCGAGGGGCTCAACAAGGGCGATGTGAGCGACGTGGTCGAGTCGACGTACGGCTATCACATCATCAAGTGCACCGACTACTTCCATGTCGATAATCAGGTCGATGACATCAACCAGGTGCCCAAGGCCATCAAAAAGTACGTCTCCAACGTGGTGAAGACGCAGGCGGCCAGCACTGCGTATAGCGAGTGGCTAGAGCAGTACAAGAAGGATGCTGACATCACCGTCAATCCCATGCCCAAGGACGTACCCTATAACGTGAGCCTGAAGGGCGTCACCAAGAGTTCGACCGACGATTCGTCGACGACTGAGTAATCATGGGGCGGTGCTCGCGCGAGTGCCGCCCACGCTATTAGAGAGGATTTGCAGATGACCAACGAAGAGCTGCAGAAGGAAATGATCGCGGCCATGAAGGCCAAGGACAAGGTTCGCCTGTCCATCATTCGCCAGGTCAAGGCCGAGGTGAAGAATATCGAGGTTAACGAGCGCCGCGATGTGACCGAGGAAGACGTCAATAGCATGATCAAGCGTCTGATTAAGCAGACGAGCGAGACGCTGGAGATGTCCATCAAGGCCGGCACCGACCAGGAGCGTACCGACAACCTGACCGAGCAGGTCAAGATTCTGGAGAGCCTGCTGCCCGCGCAGGTTTCGGGCGAGGAGCTCGAGGCTCTGATTGAGCAAGTTATCGCCGAGCTGGGTGCCACGTCCAAGAAGCAGATGGGCCAGGTCATGGGCGCTCTGGGTAAGGCCACTGGCGGCAACTTCGATAAGCCGGCAGCAGCAAAGATCGTTGGAGCCAAACTCGCGTAGGGACCGAGCGGCATATAGTTGATGTTGAGGGGGCGTGACCATTGCGGTCGCGCCCCTTTTTTGATGGCAGCTGAAGGGCACTCATTGGGGACAGACTTAAATGAGTGCCCGAGTGCCCAATGAGTGGGTGGAAGATTGCGGGTTCTTTACGGGGATGTAGTGTGGGCTGCGGAAACGTGGTTCTTTCCGTACAATAGTTCAACTCGTGTAAACGCAGGGAAGGGACATCCATGGCAGACATGATCGAGATCAAGCATCTCAACAAGTACTTTGGCGACCTGCATGTGCTCAAAGATATCAACCTCACCGTCAAGCGCGGCGAGAAGCTCGTAATGATCGGGCCTTCTGGTTCGGGTAAGTCGACGCTCATCCGCTGTGTCGATTATCTGGAGGAGCCTACGTCGGGCGAGGTCGTCATCGACGGTACGCCGCTCACCAAAAAGAATCACCTGGAGATGGCTCGCAAGTATAGTTCCATGGTGTTCCAGCAGTTCAACCTGTATCCCAACATGACGGTGCTGGGCAACCTGACACTCGCGCCCATCAAGCTGCAAAAGAAGAGCAAGGAGGAGGCGACCGAGATCGCCATCGCCGCACTCAAGCGCGTCGGCATGGCGCATAAGGCCGGCGAGTATCCGCAGAATCTCTCGGGTGGTCAGCAGCAGCGCATCGCCATCGCCCGCGCCCTGTGTACCAAGCAGCCCATCATCCTGTTTGACGAGCCGACTTCGGCGCTCGACCCCGAGATGGTCCAGGAGGTTCTGGACGTTATGATTGAGCTCACGCAGGAGGACATCACCATGATCTGCGTGACGCACGAGATGGGCTTTGCGCGCCAGGTGGCCGACCGCGTCATCTTTATGGAGGACGGCCGCATCCTGGAGGAGGGCACGCCCGAGCACTTCTTCGATAACCCCGAGAACCCGCGCTGCCGCGAGTTCCTGTCCAAGATTCTGCACTAGGCGCGGTGATGGACATGACGGATATGACGAGGACGGCCGTGTCGCGCCGTCACTTTTTGCAGCTGGCGGGCGCCGGCATGCTTGCGCTGACGGGGGCCGCGCTTACCGGTTGCGGCAACTCTACCAGCGGCGAGGGCTCCGAAAAGGGGTCCAAGCTTGCGGCCATTAAGTCGCGTGGCCATCTGAATGCCGGCGTTAAGAAGGACGTTCCCGGCTATGGCTATTACGACACCGCCAAGGGCCGCTTTGAGGGCATGGAAGTCGATTTGTGCTACCAGATCGCCGCTGCCGTCTTTGGCGTGAGCTACAAGGAGGCCCGTGCCCGGGAGCTTGTCGAGTTTACCGATGTAACGCCCAAGACGCGTGGCCCGCTGATCGATAACGGCCAGCTTGACGTGGTCGCGGCGACCTACACCATTACCGACGAGCGCAAGAAGAGCTGGGATTTCTCGACGCCGTACCGCACCGACTACGTGGGACTCATGGTCAAGAAGCGTTCGGGCTTTACCTCGATTGAGGACCTGGACGGCAAGGTCATCGGCGTGAGCCAGGGTGCCACCACGCAGGGCCTGATCGAGCAGATGATCAAGGACAACGGCTTTAGCTGTAAGCCCGAGTTCAGGGCCTTTAGCGGCTACCCCATCATCAAGAGTTCGCTCGACGCCGGCAATATCGACGTCTTTGCCATGGACCGCTCCACGCTGGCCGGCTACATGAACGAGACTGTTGAGCTGCTGCAGCCCGAGGTCAAGTTTGGCGAGCAGGGCTACGGCGTGGCGACCAAGAAGGGCTGCGACCTTTCGGCCGTGGTCGATCAGGTGATTTGCGATCGCCTGGCCGACGGCTGGCTCGACCAAGAGGTCAAGACCTGGGGTCTTGTATAGGCGTATCGTCCAAGGAAGGAATCAAATGCTCGAAGGATTATTTGACGCCGACCGTTGGTCGACGACATTTCAAAACATGGGGCCCTTCTGGGAGGGCTTTGGCGTGACGCTGCAGGTAGTCGTTGTCGGTCTGCTGCTGTCGCTGGTGCTGGGCACGCTGCTGGGCGTGTTCTCTACCACTCGCTCGCGCGTGCTGCGTGCCATAAGCCGCGTGTACGTGGAGTTTTACCAGAACACCCCGTTGCCCGTACAGGTGCTCTTTATGTACATGGCCGGTCCGCAGTTTTTGCAGGCCATAACCGGCGCCGACCAGCCGGTGCGCATCGCGCCGTTCGTGCTGGGCTTCTTGGGCGTGGGTCTGTATCACGCGGCCTACATTTCGGAGGTCATCCGCACCGGTATCGAGGCAGTTCCGCGCGGTCAGATGGAGGCGGCCCAGAGCCAGGGCTTCACCCGTGCGCAGGCGTACTGGTACATCGTGCTGCCCCAGACGTTCAAGATCATTCTGCCGCCGCTGTGTAACCAGGCGCTCAACCTGGTCAAGAACACGTCGGTGCTGGCGCTTGTGGCCGGCGGCGACCTTATGTACCGTTCCGACAACTTTGTGAGTCTGTACGGTTACCTGCAGGGATACATCGTCTGCTGCCTTATGTACTTCATCATCTGCTTTCCGCTCGCCATGCTGGTGCAGTGGCTCGAGCGCCGCTCCAAGGAGTGTCCGCGCGGCGTGAGCCTAGCCGAGCTGGGGCTCGACAACGTAGAGGAGGCCTAGCGCATGGAAATCTTCAACGCGACCAACCTGCTCTACATTTGGGGCGGCTTTGTTAAGACAATCGAGATCTCGGCGCTGTCGATCTTTTTCTCGCTCATCTTTGGCACGGTGCTGGCGCTTGTTAAAAGCTATGCGCCCCGTCCGTTCCGTATTTTGGTGAGCGCCTATATCGAGCTGTTCCGTTGCACGCCGAACCTGCTGTGGATTCTGTTTATCTACTTTACGGTGCAGGGTTTGGACATTGTGATTTCGACCATCGCCTTTACGCTGTTTACCAGCGCTGTTATGGCCGAGATTGTGCGCGGCGGCCTCAACTCGATTCCGCGCGGCCAGTTTGAGGCGGCGCAGAGCCAGGGTTTTGGCTTCTTTGCCACCATGCGCTACATCATTCTGCCGCAGACGTTTAAGACGATCATCCCGGCGCTGTTTAGCCAGTGCACGACCGTCATCAAGGACAGCTCGTATCTTTCGGGCATTAACGTGGCCGAGCTCATGTACACGGCAAACGTCGTGATGGCCCATGCGATCGACCTGTCGCAGGTGCTTATGCTCTACGGCCTGGTATTTGCGATGTACTTTGTGCTCAACTTTGGTATCTCGCTGCTGGTGAGAGCATACCAACGCCGCATCGTAGCCGCATAGCCTGGGTTTTCCTGGCACCCAACCTTGGCCTTCAAACCGTCGCTCGCGTACCAAAGTACGCGTCGCTCCTCTTTCAGGCCAATCTTGGGCACCAGGAAAACCCAGGTACGGTATCGTGGGAATAAGAGATAAACAGTCCTTTTCTCATGTGTTAGAAAGGAATCGCGATGAGCGATCTGGAGAATAAGAAGAATCCTGTGGTCATTACCATCGCGCGCGATTTTGGTGCCGAGGGTCACGAGATTGGCCGCATACTTGCCGACGAGTTGGGGATTCCCCTGTATGATAACGAGCTGCTGGTGCGCGCGTCGCTGCGTGCGGGCGAGTCACTCGACAAGATGGCTGCCTACGACGAGCGTCTGGCTGTGGAGAACATGGCGTTTCTGCCCGACCGCTACGATGCCCGTTCGTACTCGGACAAATTATTCCAAAAGATGAGCCAGGTGATCTTGGACCTGGGCGAGACCGAGAGCTGCATTATCGAGGGTCGTCTGTCCGATTATCTGCTGCGCAATAATCCCAACCATATTGCCGTGCTGGTGACCGCCCCCTTTGAGGACCGCGTCGAGATTGTGCGCAAAAAGCGTGGCCTTAATAAAAAGAAGGGCGCCAAGCTGGTCAAGCAGCAGCAGAAGGCGCGCGAGGCGTTCTATAAGCGCTACAGTGCGGGAAAGTGGAAGATGACGAGCGGCAAGGATATCGTCGTCAACCGCGCCAAGCTGGGCCGCGAAGGCTGCAAAGACGTCATAGCCGCTGCCTACCGCTACAAAGTGGCTCAACTCGAAGGCTAGCCGACCAAAAACCACCACAAAGGGTACAGGCACCTTTGTGGTGGTTTTTGTTTTAGGCCGAGGGGAAGGCCTTGGCGGCAGTGCCTATCCTCGGCTTTTGCATAGTCTCGATCTGTAACACCAAGCCAGCGAAAATGGCTCTAACTGTTACAGATTGAGATGAACCGTTCGGCCGTCAGCCCAACGTCTTGATCTGTAACACCAGGCGGCATATTTGGTCTCTAACTGTTACAGATTGAGATGCAGCGTGGCCGGCCGGCACAATATCTCAATCTGTAACAACTGCAGGGCTCAACGGACTCCAGCTGTTACAGATTGAGACAAAACGACCGGGCAAGTCCCAAACCACCACAAAGGTGCCTGCCCCATCGTGGTGGTTTGGGCGGCCGGCATGGAAAAAGTCCCCGCCGGGCGTGTGCTCGACGGGGACTTTGCCGTTTGGCGGCTAGTGCTGTAGGTGATTACTCGCCCAGCAGGCTCTTGGTGATGGAGGCAGCGGCCTTCTTGCCGGCGCCCATCGCCAGAATGACCGTAGCGGCACCGGTGACGATGTCGCCGCCGGCCCAGATGCGGGGATCGGTGGTCTGGCCGGTCTCCTCGTCGGCGACGATGTAGCCCCACTTGTTGAGCTCCATCTTGCCGCCGATCTTCTTTGCGAAGGGGTTGGCGTTGGTGCCGATAGCCGAGATGGCGACGTCGCAGGGGATCTCCTCGATGGCGCCCTCGATGGGCACCGGGCGGCGACGGCCGGACTCGTCAGGCTCGCCGAGCTCCATCTTCTGGACCTTGACGGCGCACACGGAGCCGTCTTCGCCAGCGACAAACTCGAGCGGGGAGACGAGCGGCAGAACCTCGACGCCCTCGGCCTTAGCATGGTGCAGCTCGGCGCGACGGCAGGGCATCTCGTCCTCGGTACGACGGTAGGCGATGATGGCGTGCTCGGCGCCCAGACGCTTGGCGGTACGGACAGCGTCCATAGCCACGTTGCCGCCGCCAAAGACGACGACGTTCTTGCCGTGCTTGGTGGGGGTGTCGTACTCGGGGAACTTGTTGGCCTTCATCAGGTTCACGCGGGTGAGGTACTCGTTAGCGAAGAAGACGTTGGGCAGGTTCTCGCCGGGGACGTTGAGGAACTTGGGCAGGCCTGCGCCGGTCGCCACGTAGATGGCGTCGAAGCCCTGCTCGAACAGCTCCTCGGCCGTGGCCATATTGCCCACGACGGAGTTGTACTCAAACTTGACGCCCATGTCCTCCAGGCCGTCAATCTCGCGCTTGACGACTGCCTTGGGCAGACGGAACTCGGGGATGCCGTAGACCAGCACGCCGCCGCCGGTGAAGAATGCCTCGAAGACGGTAACGTCAAAGCCGTTGCGGGCGAGCTCGCCGGCGCAGGTGATGCCGGACGGGCCGGAGCCGACGACGGCGACCTTCTTGCCATTCTTGGGGGCCATCTTGGGCGTGGAGGCGAGCTCGGGGCGATCACCCAGGAAGCGCTCGAGCTGGCCGATGGCCACGGGCTCGGACTTCTTACCACGGATGCACTTGCCCTCGCACTGGTTCTCCTGCGGGCAGACGCGACCGCAGATGGCGGGAAGCATGGAGTCCTCGCGGATGGTATCGAGAGCGCCGCCGAAGTCCTTCGCGCGGATCTGCTCGATAAAGCGGGGGATGTTGATGTTGACGGGGCAGCCCTCAACACAGAACGGCTTCTTGCAGTTGAGGCAGCGCTCGGCCTCGGCCAGCGCCATCTCCTCGGTGAAGCCCTTGTCGACGGGGCGGAAGTCGCAGGCGCGCTCGGCAGCCGGCTCCTCGTTATCGGGGGTGCGGGGCGACTTCATATCGGCAACGAAACGACCGTTAACTAGTGGCATGCGCAGCTCTTTTCCTCATAGGCCTTGAGGGACTCGCCCTCTTCGGAACGGTAAGCGGCCTGGCGGGCACGAAGGTCATCCCAGTCGACCAGGGTGGCATCGAAGTCGGGGCCGTCGACGCAAGCGAACTTGGTCACGCCGCCCACCTCGACGCGGCAGCAGCCGCACATACCGGTGCCGTCAACCATGATGGGGTTGAGCGACGCGGTGATGGGGGTGTCGTACTTCTGGGCGGTGAGGGTCGAGAACTTCATCATCGGAACGGGGCCGACGCAGAAGACCTGGCTCACGGCCTTGTCCTGCAGCAGGCGCTCCAGCGGAGCGGTGACAACGCCCTGCTCGCCGTAGGAGCCGTCGTCGGTGGTGATGTGGATGTGGTCCTCGTCGAGGAGCTCGCGGAACTGGTCCTCCATGAGCAGGAGGTCCTTGGTGCGGGCGCCCATGATGGCGTGCACCTCGTGACCGGTCTCGACCAGGTGCTTGGCGACCGGGAAGGCAATTGCCAGGCCGACGCCGCCGCCAATGACGGCGCAGGGGCCCTCGGCCATTTCGGTGGGAACGCCCAGCGGGCCCACGACGTCGCGCAGCGACTCGCCGGCCTCGTAGGTGGACAGCATCTCGGTGGTCTTGCCGATCACCATGAAGATGAACTCGACCCAGCCCTCGTCAGCGTTCCAGCCGGCCAGGGTAAACGGGACGCGCTCGCCCGTCTCGTTGGCGCGGACCATGAGGAACTGTCCAGCGTGCGCATGCTTGGCGATTGCGGGCGCCTCGATGCGGAACTTGAACACCTTCTCCGAGAACTGCGTCTTCTCCAGGATCTTATACATAGAACCCCTCTCTTGTTAGGGCCGCCGAACCGTGCCTCCACGGAAATGGACGGTAGCCCGAATAAAACCGTACGCGCACAGGCGTTGTGCAGACATACGGTACAAATTATACCCTCATGGGCATGTCGCTTACGTGTATCTTCGGCAGGTGGGAAAAGGGTTTATCCGGTTCGACCTACCAAAAAGGGACAGGTTTATTTTGGTCGGTTTTATCAGGCAAAACGGCATAGGGGGCCGGCCTCGCGCATCGGTGGGGCCGGCCCCCTATGGGGCGCTGCATATGTATGGCGGCGCAGGACTTATTGCGATGCGGCCGCGGCGGCGTTTTCGCATATAAAACCTGCCAAAATTAACATCCCTAAATGATAGGTTTTAGTGCTTGCCGTTGGCGGAGGCGGCGCCGTTGACGTGGTCGCGGGCGTAGATTACGCCGTGGACGATGGCCAGACCGGCGGCATCTGCGGCGCGGGCGCAGGTGTCCTGGAAGTCCTCGGCCTCGCGGGCGCGCAGCTGCTTGAGCACATAGTCTGCCACGGCCATCTTGCCGGGAGGGTTGCCGATGCCGGTGCGGATACGGCTAAAGTCGCGGCTGCCCATCTTGTCGATGATGGAGCGCAGGCCGTTGTGACCGGCATGGCCTCCGCCCACCTTGACGCGCACGTCACCGGCGGGAATGTCGAGCTCGTCGTGAATCACGAGCAGCTCCTCGGCCTTGATCTTGTACTCGCGGCAGAGCTTGGAGATGGGGCCACCCGAGGTATTCATATACGACTGCGGCTTGACCAGCATGATCTGGCGCTTGCCGCCCTCTTCCTCGGCATCGTTGATATTGATGAGCGCGACCTCGGCGCCTGCCTGGTTTTTCCAGTAGGTGACACCGGCCTGACGGGCCAACTCGTCGATTGCTTTGAAGCCAGCGTTGTGGCGGGTCTCGGCATACTCATCGCCAGGGTTGCCAAGTCCGGCAACCATGCGAATCTTAAGCGGCTGTGCAGCTGCCATGTGCTTCCTTTCGTCGATTTATCGTCTGCTATGGTGAGCGACCCCGTTGCCGCTGTCAAATGGAGGGCGATTGAGGTGAGTTGAGGGCGTTTGAGCGGTTGCAGGAAACCGGGGTGGACAGTTAGTTCAGATTTGTATAAAGCAAGAGGCTCTCGGCTGCCAAAATCGGAGACATGGAGCCGTTTCGGTGCTTTGGGGCGCACGTTTTGCGCTATTTCGAAGCCATTCGAGCCTTTAAATGAGGTGATTGGCCCCGAGATGGCAGCAAAGCGCCTTGAAATAAGCCGTCTGTTTATACAAATCTGAACTAACTGTCCAGCCTTGCTCGGCGATGTTGTCGAGATACGCTTTCTAGACCGGCGCGAGGCCGATTCCGGCCCGAAGAGCGTTGAGCCATGCAGCTTGACGCTTGCGATAGCCCTTGATGCGATAGCGGAATCGAATACCGGCAAGTCGATGCATCGTCTGGGCGAAGGCTTCGAGTGCAACAAGGTCTTTCATTTGGTCGCGATTGATAACCAGAACGTGAACGCCCATGGCTTTAAGGCCGTTGTTGCGGTTTCCGTCGTGGATGCGAGCGTTCTGGAGCTCGTGTCCAATTCCGTTGTATTCGTTGTCGACTCCTGCGGCCGGACAATATAAGTCGCAGATGGCATGGGGGATGCCCGAGGACATGTTGACTGCAAGGGTGTCGAAGTCGATTCGATAGTTGAGCAGCAGACCTCCCATGGGCAGGCTGCAACATCCGAATCCGCCAAAACGCATGGGTGCGCCTAGGACGGCGAACATTAAGGATTCCGCTGGGGATGCGGATCCGGCTCGGGCGAGCCTGACGGCCGTGCGAAACGAGGCGTAGGAGCTGCTTTTGGCAAACTGTGCGACTGCCTCGAGCTCTTTTATGGTTGTAGCAGGCTCGCATTTGTAGTGTGCCTGCTCGTAGCGGGTTTCGTTTTGTTTTTCGGCTGCCGGTTGGTCGCCCTGGCAATCAAGATCGTCCAGCACTTTGAAGCTATCGGCCTTGGGCCACGTGTCGTCATGGGCGATGGGATAGGTTGCCTCGGGCGGGAGGGAGTAAGAGCCGAGTAGCTCCATGAGAAGCATTAGGACCTTGGCTACGGGCTCATTCCTAGAGTACAACATGGCTGTCATGGCGGGAGACGTTGCGTAGATGTCGGCTTCGATGTGCATGATTGCCCCTGCGGGAAGCGGGGCGGTGATGGAGTGCTGGAGAAGGCGTTCGTCGGGGCGTCTGTTGTTACCATCCGCAACAAGGAGGTCTAAGCGCTCGGAGTCGTCTTCGTTCCAGGCATCAAGCATCGAAAGAGCCGCAAAGTCTATGGCGTCTTTATTGGGAACGCAGCCCGCAAGGGCTTGTGCTTGTTGTTCGGCGTTGATGGCGCTCCAGGGAAGCGCAGAGTACGCCCGTCGAGCGCGGCGAATTGCGCGGAGGGCGGAGAAATGCGAGATCACGGCGGTCATAGCTATAAGGTACTCAGCCGTTGGCGAAATGATATGGCTGTGCCGTTCTTTTCGCTCAAAGGAGCGTCGTGTGCCGCGGACGGTAGCGCGATTGTGCGAGGGGCCTTGAAAAACGGAGCGCGGGGCGCTGGTTTGGCCTTGAAGGTATGGACCGAGATGGGTGCTGGACAGTTAGTTCAGATTTGTATAAAACGACCGGGGCATTTTGCCATTACTGAAGGGTTCAGTGGGCAAAATGGAGCAAATGACATAGTGAAGACGTCCGCTAGAAGAGAGATTGGCCAATATTATGCCGACAAGAGGGCTTTTGGCGTATCAAGTGACCCGTGTGAGCGCTCAGAAAAATACAAATTTGAACTAACTGTCCAAGGCGGGTTGGCGAGGAATAGAAAAGGGGTCGGAAGCGAACTTCCGACCCCCTTTGAAACATCAAAGATGATGCGATGTGCGTTGGATTACAGCGCGAAGTCGCCGCCGACGAGCGTGGAGACGGGCTCCTCGTGGTAAACGGCGGAGATGGCCTGAGCGAACTCCTCGGCGACCGAGATGGTCTTGATCTTGCCGCCGACCTCGACGGGAATGGCGTCGGTGACGACGCACTCGACGATGGGGGCGTCGTTCAGGCGCTCGATGGCCGGACCGGAGAAGATGCCGTGGGTGGCGCAGACGTAGATGTCGCCAGCGCCCATAGCCTTGAGCTCCTTGACGTTGGCGCACAGGGTGCCAGCGGTGTCGATCATGTCGTCATTGATGACGCAGGTCTTGCCCTTGATGTCACCGATGATGCCCATGACCTCGGCGGCGTTGTGGCGCGGACGGCCCTTGTGGGCGATGGCCAGGTCGCAGCCGAGCATGTCGGACAGCTTCTTGGCGGCCTTGGCACGACCCACGTCGGGGGAGACGACAACCAGGTTGTCGGTGTCGAAGTTCATGGCGTTGTAGTACTGGCCAAACAGCGGCAGTGCGGACAGGTGGTTGACCGGGATATCAAAGAAGCCCTGGATCTGACCCTGGTGCAGGTCGAGGGTGATGATGCGGTCGACGCCGGCGCGCTCGAGCAGGTTGGCGACGAGGCGGGCGGTGATGGGCTCGCGCGGGCCGGCCTTGCGGTCCTGGCGGGCATAGCCGTAGTGGGTGATAACGGCGGTGATGGAGCGGGCGGATGCACGCTTGGCAGCGTCGGTGGCGATGAGCAGCTCCATGAGCATGTCGTTGACGTTGCCGCCGGCCACGGACTGAATCAGGAAGACGTCGGCGCCGCGGACAGTCTCGTCGTAGCGGGCGTAAATCTCACCATTGGCGAACTGCTTTAGCGTAAGGCCCGAAAGCTCGACCCCAAGGTACTCAGCGATCTTCTGAGCGAGGGGACGGTTGGAGGAACCGGAATACACGCGGATGGACTTGCGCATATTCTCCGACTTCTCGGGATCATTAATCGGCATTACCCTTCTCCTTTATATCGAATGCCATATAGATGCCTTGTTGCATTGTAACCGCGCGGCGGGGTTTATCGGGTCCTGATAACGTCTTTACCGTCAACGGACACGAACCGACCACTCATCCGGTCGCGCAGGTCACGATAGAAAAAAGGAGCCGTCCCCATGGAACAGCTCCTTTTGTGCTTGATAAAACGTTATACCTCGTCGTCCTCGTGCAGACGGCGGCGATAATCGGCGGCCCAGCCCTCAATATTTACCTGGCGGGCGCGGCCCAGACCGAGTGCGTCGGCCGGGACCGGCTCGGTGATGACGGAGCCGGCGGCCACGAGTGCACCGTCGCCAATCTGGGCGGGCGCGACCATCATGGTGTCGGAACCGATGAAGGCATCCTTGCCGATGACGGTCTTGTGCTTGTGGACGCCGTCGTAGTTGCAGGTGATGGAGCCCGCGCCCACGTTGACGCCGGAGCCCATGGTGGTGTCGCCGATGTAGGACAGGTGCGGAACTTTGGAGCCCTCGCCGATCGTGGACTTCTTGATCTCCACGTGCGTGCCGGCCTTGGATCCGTCGAGCATGTGGGTGCCCGGGCGCAGGTAGGCGCGCGGGCCGCAGTCGACGCCGTTCTCGATGACGGCCTCGATGGCGATGGTCTCATCGATGGTGCAGCCGCTGCCGACGGTGGTGTCGGTGAGACGGCTGTTGGGGCCGAGCTGGCATTCCTCGCCCACGGTGACGTGGCCGATCAGGTGCGTCTGCGGCCACACGACGGTGTCGCGGCCGATGGTGGCGTCGGGGCCGATCCAAGCCTGCGTGGGGTCGATGAACGTGACGCCCTCTGCCATCCAGTGCTCGTTGATGCGGTCGCGCGCGATGGCGGTGAGCTGCGCGAGCTGGATACGACTGTTGACGCCCAGGCCGTCGCGGTAGTCGTCGCAGTGGAAGATGGAGGCTGCCTGGCCGTGACCCTTGAGGATTTCGAGCATGTCGGGCAGATAGTACTCGGACTGCGCGTTGTCGTTGCCGATCTCGTTGATGTGGGCGGCGAGCTGCGCGCCGTCGAAGGCGTAGCAGCCGGCGTTGCACTCCAGCAGCGTGGCGGCCTGCTCGGGCGTGCAGTCCTTCTGCTCGATGATGCGCTCGATCTGACCATCGGCACCCAGCTTGATGCGGCCGTAGCCAAAAGGATCGGGCGGGGTCATGGTCATGACGGTGCAGGCGAGCTCGCCGGTGGCGACGGTCTGTGCGAACTTGGCGACGGTGTCGGCGGTGATGAGCGGCAGGTCGCCGTTGAGCACGACGACGGGGCCTTGCGTGATGCCGCAGGCCTCGAGCGCGACCTTTACGGCGTGGCCGGTGCCCAGGCGCTCGGTCTGCTCGACGCACTCGACCTTGGTGGCGCTGTTGGCGTAGGCGCCGTCGATAAGGGCGCGCATCTCGTCGGCGTGGCTGCCGATGACGACCACGACGCGGCTGCAGCCGGCCTTGATGGTGGCGTCGACGATCCACTGAACCATGGGCTTGCCCAGGATCTTGTGCGAAACCTTGCAGTGGTTCGACTTCATGCGGGTGCCCTCGCCAGCGGCGAGGATAATTGCGGTTGCGTCCATGTGATCTCCTGTTACGTTATAGAGACGTGTGTTTGGAAACGATACACGGCGCAATATGATACCGCAGGCATATGACGAGCGCGTAACGATTGGTTTGCGGCGGTTGAGGCTTGCGCCGCCGGCGTGGCGTTTGCACTGCGTGCGTGCGGCGTTGGCGGTGCTGCGGAGCTGTTGTTTGAGCGAGGGGACGGGGGTGCCCGTGGACAACATACGAGAGGAGTTTGGCGGCGAGCCCGTCGCGGCATTCTCGATGTCGCATCCGGCTGTGCCGGCACTCTATATAGCGCTGACGCTGGGGCTCACTATGTTCTCGATGCAGCCGGTACTGATTGCGCTGTCACTTGCGGGCGGGCTGGCGTATGGATTTGCGACGCGTGGGGCTGCCCGCACGTTGGGGGCGCTTCGCTGGCAGCTGCCGGTGATTTTGATTATCGCGCTGGTCAATCCTCTGTTTAGCGCCTCGGGCTCGACGGAGCTGTTCCGTATTGGCATGCGCGCGGTGTATCTGGAGAGCATGGTATACGGCCTGTGCATGGGCGGGCTGTTTGTGGCGAGCATGCTGTGGTTTGAGGCGGCGGCATCGATGCTCGAATACGACAAGGTACTCGCGCTGCTGGGCAATGCCGCGCCGGTGATTGCGCTCATGATCTCGATGTGCATGAGGCTTATCCCGCAGTTTTTACGCCGCTGTCGTACGGTGCTGGCGGTGCAGGATGCGATTGATGTGCCGGGCCGCGCGCCGGCCGACCCCGTGCGTTCGCGTTTGCGGGCATCGAGTGTGTTGATGGGCTGGGGCATGGAAGATTCGCTGGAGCGCGCGGACGCGATGCGCTCGCGCGGGTGGGGTGCCGCGACGCGTCGTACGACGTATGCGCGGTATCGACTGGGGCGCAGCGACGTTGCCGCGCTGGCTGGGCTTGCGGTGTTTGGTGCCGCCGCGGTGGCGGTGGCATGGACCGCGACAACGCAGTATTCGTTTTATCCGCAGCTCTCGGTGCCGGCGCCGTGGCTGGGCTATGTCGTGTACGCTGCCTGGATGATGCTGCCTTGCGCGTCGCACGCGATTGATGAGAAAAGGTTTGGCTGATGGCTCGGTTGGATAGGGGCCCGGTGTCGGGCGCGGCGTGCGGCCCGGATATTCCGGCGATTGAGGTGCAGGGCCTTAGTTTTGCCTATCCCGGGGCCGAGGCACCGGTGCTCGAGGGGCTTGATTGGCGTGTTCCCCAAGGTGCATTTGCGCTGCTTGTTGGCGGTACCGGTTCGGGCAAGTCGACGCTGCTGTCGCTGCTCAAGCCCGAGATCGCGCCGGCGGGCGAGCGCACTGGTGATGCGCGCGTGCTGGGCGAGAACGTTGCCGACATGGACGTGCGGGCATCGGCGGAGCGCGTGGGCTATGTGTTCCAGGATCCCGAGAACCAGATCGTGTGCGAAACCGTGTGGCACGAGATGGCGTTTGGCCTGGAAAACTTGGGGCTAGCACGTGATGAGATGCGCCGTCGCGTAGCTGAGACCAGCTATTTCTTTGGTCTGGAGGACTGGCTTCATCGCGATACTGACACGCTTTCGGGCGGCCGCAAGCAGCTGCTGTCGCTTGCCGCCGTCCTGGCGCTGCGTCCGCGTGTGCTGCTACTCGACGAGCCCACGTCTCAGCTCGATCCCGTTGCCGAGAAGAATTTTCTGCACGCGCTGTTTCGCGTGAACCGTGAGTTGGGCTGCACGGTTGTTGTGGCTACGCATCAACCGCGCCCAATGCTCGAGTATGCGACGTGCGCGTACCGGATTGAGGACGGTCGCGTGCGCGAGGTGGCGGATATGGCTTCTTTGGGACGCCGAGAATCGTTGTTTTCCGACGACATGTTGGGGTGGGGTGCCGTCCGATGTGCAAAAAACGGAGTATTCAGCAGGCGTGAGGACAATTTGGGCTCTCTGGAGCCGCCCGGGGACGTATCGAGCGCGAAAAAAAGTTCGGAATTGGACAAATCGTCCGAATTTGTGGCGCAAACGTCGCTCGAGAACGGCTCGGAAGCCTTCCCGCGCACGGATGGGAGCAGAATACTCCAAAAAATGCACGGCGGGTCGGCTACCACCCTGGCAGGGAGCTGGTTTCGCTACGATCGCGCGGGCGGTTGGGTGCTGCGCGGGCTCGACGTGGCGTTTTCGGCCGGTGCGGTGCATGCGATCGTGGGCGGCAACGGATGCGGTAAGTCGACGATGCTCTCGGTGCTGGCGAAGACCGCCAAGCTGCAGCGCGGCCGCATGGTGCGCGGAGCGGCCTCGGCGGCGCTGCTGCCTCAGAATCCCAAAGCATTGCTGGTTGCCGAGACGGTTCGCGATGAGCTGATGGAATGGGCCTCGACCTGCGGATATGACGAGAACTTGGCGCGGGAGCGTGCGGCGCAACTGGGATTGGACGGCCTGGAGACGCGTCACCCCTACGACCTCTCGGGCGGACAGCGCCAGCTGCTCGCGCTGGCAAAGCTGCTGCTGATTGGCCCCGAGCTGCTGCTGCTTGACGAGCCCACGAAGGGCTTGGACCTGGAGAGCCGCCGCATCATCGCCCGCGCCCTGCGTGACCATGCGAAGGCTGGCGGCACCGTCATCATGGCTACGCACGATTTGGACTTTGCTGAGCAGGTCGCCGACGACATCGCCATGATGTTCGATGGCGAGATTGCCTGCATGGAGCCGCCGGCCGACTTCTTTGCCGACAACGTGTTTTATAGGGCGTGATGGGATGGCGGATTATCGCATCGTGCGCCTACTCGCAAAACTGGAGATACCGCTGCTGCTGGCGGTGCCAGCCGTGATGGCTGCGGCGTTGCTGGCGGGCGTTGAGCAGGCGGCGCTCGCCATGCTTGTCGTGGTGGCGCTGGTGCTTGCGCTGTTCTTTGCAGGCTACGAGGCGTCGCGACCGGGCCTGCGCCAGATTATGCCAACGCTGGTTCTGGCGGCGTTGGCCGCGGCGGGGCGCATCTTGTTTGGCCCCATTCCCGACTTTAAACCCGTGAGTGCCATCGCCATTATCGCGGGGGCGACGCTTGGTCGCCGCAATGGTTTTATGGTTGGCGCGCTGGCGGCGCTGACCAGCAATTTCTTTTTTGGACAGGGCATGTGGACGCCGTGGCAGATGTATGCCTGGGGGCTCGTGGGATACGTTGGCGGTGCGCTGGCGCATGCCGGCGCTTTTGATCGCGCCGATGGCACCGTGCGTATGCCGGCGCTGCTGACCTACGGCTTTGCTTCGGGTTTGCTGTACGGCGTTGTGATCAACGCCTACGACATTATCGGTTTTGTTCAACCGCTCACGTGGGCGGGTGCCATGGCGCGTCTTGCCACCGCCGTACCGTTCGATATCACGCACGGCCTTGCGACCTGCGTGTTTTTGGTCGCCCTGTACAAGCCTTGGTGTCGCCGCATCAACCGAGTCGTCGTGAAGTACGGACTGTAGGGCTGGTTGCGCCGGGGCGGGAATCAATACTGCCGAAGTGCCATTTTAAAACTATGCCGGTTTACGGGGCCAGATTGGCACAAGCAGACCATGCCGGCTATTTTTGAAATAGAGCAAGCCGTTTACCTGCGGTTTTATTATTTCGGAATTGCGTATGGTTGGGGGTTCGCGATTCAGCCCCGTAAACCGGCATAGTTTTGAAATAGCCGGCTGATACGACGGGCATCGTGGCCCTCGGAGAGCCAAATTGATCCGTTTTCTTTCGCCTCCAGACGTTCCCAGGGAATCAGCTGAACCCGCCCGCCACGAAATCGGTCTATCTACTACGTTTGGCCCGACACCCCCAACCACAACCGTGTTTTATGAAAAACCGTAGGCTTTCTACCTGCGGTTTTCTTTTTGCGTTGTTCACTGTGGTCGAGGGTAGTGGCTTAAACGTAGTAGATGAGCGTGTTTCGTGGCGGATGGGTCACGCGGATACCCCCACGAGGCCCAAAATGATCCGTTTTCCTTCGTCTCCGGGGGCAGCTGGAGTTAGAGCTCCAACGTAAGGGTGACGGGGCAGTGGTCGCTGCCGAAGATGTCGCCGCGGATGCCGGTGTCGCGTACGTTGTCGGCGATTGCGTCGCTTACCAGGAAGTAGTCGATGCGCCAGCCTGCGTTGTTTTTGCGGGCATTAAAGCGATAGCTCCACCAGCTGTAGACGCCCTCGACGTCGGGGTTTGCCGTGCGCCAGGTATCGGTAAAGCCGGCGTTGAGCAGCTCGGTAAACTTGCCGCGTTCTTCGTCCGAAAAGCCGGCGTTGCCGCGGTTGGACTTGGGGTTCTTAAGGTCGATTTCCTCGTGCGCCACGTTAAAGTCGCCGCAGGTCACGACGGGTTTGCCGGTCTCGCGCTCGAGTGCGTTCAAAAAGCCGCGGTAGGCATCGTCCCAGGCCATGCGCACATCGATGCGCGCGAGCTCATTTTGGGCGTTGGGCGTATAGACGTCGACAAACCAGAATTTGTCGAACTCCAGCGCGCAGACACGGCCCTCGGTCGCGGCTTGGGCAACGAGCTCAGCTGCCTCACCCTCGCCGGCGTAGGGCAGCAGCGCATCGGCGTGCAGCACGCGCAGCGGTTCCTGGCGGCTAAAGACCGCAGTGCCCGAATAGCCTTTACGCTCGGCGTAGCTCCAGGTTTGGTGATAGCCGGGCAGGTCAATATCGACCTGGCCTTCTTGCAGCTTGGTCTCTTGCAGCGCCAGGATATTGACGTCGAGTTCTTGCGCAATCTGGATAAAGCTCGGGTCCTTTTTGAGCACGGCGCGCAGGCCGTTGACGTTCCACGAGGCGAAAGTGTAAGTCTGAGGCATGGTGTCCTTTCGACGGGGTTGGCAGGCTTAAGATTAGCGCAACAGGGGCGGGGCGGGCCCCGCGGACGACGGCGCAATCGCGGCCGCCCCGACCAACATGGACGGAGGACAAACATGACGCAAGCGATAACAGATCCCAAGCAGGCCTCCGCCGCGCTGGCGGAGCTGTTCAATACCCACGAGCACGTGGTGTTCTTTGGCGGCGCTGGTGTTTCCACGGCAAGCGGCATTCCCGATTTTCGCAGCGTGGACGGCCTGTATCACCAGCAGTTTGCCTATCCGCCCGAGAGCATGCTGTCGCACAGCTTTTACGAGACACATCCGGCGGAGTTCTTCGACTTTTACCGAACCAAGATGATTGCGCTTAACGCTAAGCCCAACCGCTGCCACACCAAGCTGGCCGAGCTGGAGCGCGTCGGCAAGCTTGATGCCGTGGTGACGCAAAACATCGACGGCTTGCATCAGATGGCGGGCTCGCAGCGCGTGTTTGAGTTGCACGGATCGGTCCATCGCAACATTTGTCAGTCGTGCGGCGCGGTCTATAGCGCCGAGTGGATTTGCTCGCGCGAGCACGAGGACGCCGCGGGCGTGCCCGTGTGCCCTGCGTGCGGTGGTCGCATCAAGCCCGATGTGGTGCTCTACGAAGAGCCGCTCGACGAGCATGTGTTGACCGGTGCCGTTGCCGCCATCGCCGCGGCCGATGCCCTCATTGTGGGTGGGACCTCGCTCGTGGTGTATCCGGCGGCGGGCCTTACGCGTTACTTTACCGGCGATACGCTGGCCATTTGCAATTTGGCGCCTACCGATCAGGATGCAAATGCCGACCTGCTGATTTCTTGCGACATCGCGGCCGCGTTTGCGTTCTAGCCCGCGTGCGCGGATACAATAGAAAGACTGAGTGCAAAGCGACCCCGCCGCCAGCTCCCCAAGCTCGGCGGCGTGGGCATTTTAGGAGGATGTTCATGGCGAACGACAGCAAGACATGGCGGTGCGGAAAGTATGAGCTCAGCTTTGACCGCCCGCGCATCATGGGCGTCCTCAACGTGACGCCCGATTCGTTTAGCGATGGCGGGGAGCACTTCGACCCGGATGCCGCGATCGAGTATGGCCTGGCGATGCTCGACGCCGGCGCCGACATCATCGACGTGGGCGGTGAGTCCACGCGCCCCGGCTTTACCCCGGTCAATCCCGATGAGGAAGCGCGCCGCGTGCTGCCCGTGGTGCGCGCGCTGGCCAAAGAGGGCGCCATCGTCTCGATTGACACGCGTCATGTGGCGGTTGCCAAGGCGGCCGTGCGCTGCGGCGCCTCGATCGTCAACGACGTGACCGGCTTCACCGACCCCAAGATGGTCGAGTTTGTTAAGACGAGCACCTGCGGCGTCATCGTGATGCATGCCGGCGAGGTCGCCGCGCCCGCGCGCACGCACGCGACGGTGCAGCTCGATACCTCGGCAGCGGCGTTTGTTGCCGAGAAGGCACGCGAAGCGGCTGCCGAGGCCGCGCGCGAGGCCGAGAAGCCGGCCCGTCGCCGTCGCGGCAAGTTGCTGGGCGAGCCTAAGCCGGAGGCCAAGCTTCCGGGCGGCGTGGTGCAGCCCTCGTTGCCGTTTGGCGAACCTGAGCCCGCGACCGAGCCTGCAAGCGAGCAGGAGACGCCGGCCGCCGAGCAGGCTGCTGCTGCCGAGACCGTCGCGCCCGCGCCCGAGGCCACCGAGGCCGCTCCGGAGCCCAATGATCACCTGGCGGCCATGATGCGCCGCAGCGCCCGCCGCGAGGAGGCCTACGTGCCCACCTCGCAGCTCCGCCGCTTCACCCTGCCCGATTCGGCGCCCATCATGCGCCGCGTCATGGGCTTTCTGTCCGACCAGGCCCGCGCGCTCATCCACGCCGGCGTGTCGCGCGACCGCATCTGCATCGATCCCGGTCCGGGCTTTGGCAAGACGGCCAACGAGGACATCGTCATCCAGCGCGAGACTGCCAAGATGGCGTCACTGGGCTATCCGCTCATGTGCGCCGTATCGCGCAAGCGCTTTGTGGGCGCCGTCTCGGGCGTGACCGAGGCCGCCGAGCGCGATGCCGCTACGTTTGGCGTGTGCCTGGGCGCCATCCAGGCCGGTGCCAACATCGTGCGCGTGCACGACGCCGCGGGCTTTGCGCAGTTCCTGAACGGCTACTGGGCGGTTGCCAAGCCGCAGCCGCGCCGCGCGTTTGTGGCCGTGGGCTCCAACCTGGGGCATCGCTGTGACAACATCCGCGCCGCACGCGACATGATCGCCGAGATTCCACTCACCTGCGTGTCCAACTCCTCCAAGATCTACGAGAGCGAGCCGGCCTACGAGACGCGCCAGGACGCGTTTGCCAACGCCGTCATCGAGATTAAGACCGAGCTGGCGCCGTTGGTGCTGCTCGACGAGCTCATGAAGATCGAGGCCGAGCTGGGTCGCGACCGCTCCAAAAAGGCCAAGGCCAACGGTCCGCGCACCATCGACTTGGACCTGCTGTGGATGGACGGCGAGACCCACGGCGGCAAAAAGCTGCGCCTGCCGCATCCGCTGATCGGCGAGCGTGACTTTGTGCTGGTGCCGCTCGAGGACCTGATGCACGACCCGGCGCGGTTCTTCCGCTATAACGGTGTCGAGGTCAAGGAACCCGAGGATCGCGTGGGCCATATCGTGGGCGAATTGGGGCGTATGTAGATGATCGAGATGAATGCTGTTGTCGCCGGTACCGAGCTCGACGCGGCGCGTGACGCGGGCCGCGAGGGCGTGTCCGCGGGCTGGTGCGCGTGGAGCGTGGGCGATGCTTCGCTGACGTTTTCGCTGGTTGTGCGCCCCGATGTGAACATGCATGCCTTCCACGGCCTGCCGTTTGTGGCCGCGATGGGCATGATGGACGCGCTCGTGGGCACGGCTTCGACGCCGGGGTTGGGCCTTGCCGGTAAAGTGGGTATCCAGTGGCCGAGCGATATCGTGTGCGGTGCGCCTGCGTTTGAGGCGTCGCTCGCGCGTGTTGCCGTGAACGGCGGTGCCGGTGCTGCGGGCATGTTTGCCGCGGTGACGGTTGATATTGAGCGTGCGGCGCTGGGTGAGCTTGGCGTGGATATGGCAGATGAGGCGCTGATCGAGGCATTGGCCGCCGCTGTGCTGACCCGCGTTGACGCCTGGGCGGTTGCCGCCAACACGCCGCAGGGCGCTGCCGGCCCGCTGGCTCCGGTGCTGGGCGAGTACTTTGACATGGTGCCACTGCTGGGTCGTCAGGTCGCGGCGGTGTCGCCCAACGGCTTGCCGCTCGCAGTCGGTGTGTTTGCGGGCCTGGACATCTGGGGCCGCGCGACCATCAAGACCGATGCCGGCGAGCAGGAGTTTCCGCCCGAGGCCGTACGGATTCGCGGACTGTAACGCGAGGCGCCCGCGCTCAAAGATAACGATGACAACGAAGCCCTCTTCGGCCTGTGCCGGGGAGGGTTTCGCCTATCTGGTGAATGGGTTGCCAGCGCCCTATTCCTCAAAATTGAAAATTTTTCAGTTTTGAGGAATAGGCTTGGCGAACGTTTGCGGGGCTGTGACATCGGGCGTGCTCGACTTATGTCCCTGTTTTACCCCCAGCTTCTGCATGCGGCGGTAGATTTCGCAGATGCCCTTGATGGTGAGCTGGCCGTCGACTATGTCGAAGGCATCAGTCGAATCGGCGACGATGCTGGCGAGGCCGCCCGTGGCGATAACGGTGGCGTCCTCGCGCCCCAGCTCGCGCTTCATGCGCGTGACCAGGCCCTCGGCCATGGCGGCGGCGCCCGTTACGGCGCCGACCTTGATGCACTCCTCGGTATCGCGGCCGATGGCATGCTCGGGCGCCTCGAGCGGCACGCTGGCGAGCTTGGCGGCTCGGGCGGCGAGCGCGTCCATGGAGATGCGGATACCCGGCGCGATCGCTCCGCCAATGTAATAACCGTCCTCGTCGATGACGTCGATATTGGTTGCGGTGCCAAAGTCCACCACGATCGCCGGGGCGCCGTAGAAGGTCTCGGCAGCGACGGCGTTGGCGATGCGGTCGGCACCAACGGCCTGGGGGCGCGCTGCCCGCAGCTTGGTCACGGCCGCCGTCTGCGGCCCAATGACGATGGCGTCTGCCGCGATGCGGTTGGCCACGGCGTGCCACTCGCGCGAGAGCTGCGGCACCACGCCGGCAAAGGCGATCGCGTCGACCGCGCCGAGCGAGAGGTCGTACATCTTAAAGAAACCCATCAGGCGCACGTGGATCTCGTCGGCGGTATAGGAGCGGTCGGTGGGCATGCGCCACGACTGCACCAGCTCGTCTCCGTCAAACAGACCCATGGCCGTCTGCGTGTTTCCCATATCGATAGCGAGCAGCATGTCTACTCCCGGTGTCGGCGTAAAAGGACGCGCACCATTGTATACGTGCCGCCGGCGGCGCTCGGCTGCGATTCGTTCACGGTGATAGGGGCTGAGGAGTTCTAAATATGAAGGAATTATGCTCTACGAGATTTTCCTTGCCGCTTACCGAACTCCCGCGTAATATTCTTTCTTGCGCACATGAGGCGTCCAGACATTGCGGGGTGGAGCAGTCTGGTAGCTCGCCGGGCTCATAACCCGGAGGTCGTAGGTTCAAATCCTGCCCCCGCGACCAAGAACTTGCAGCTCGTCGGCCTAGCCGGCGAGCTTTTTTGTTATTCCGGGACCGTGTTTTCGGTCCAATTCTCGGCCTCTCAAACAAAATCTCGATCTGTAACATCTAGACCCGATTTGAGCGGCTAGGTGTTACAGATTGAGATGTTTCGGCAGGACGGTCTTCGTTTGTCTAAATCTGTAACACGAGGGACGGTTTTTACTGAGTAACTGTTACAGATCTAGATCTTTCGGCAGGCTAGATTGGTTCGTCTCAATCTGTAACAGTTGCTCGGCAAAATAGGGCCTAACTGTTACAGATTGAGACAAACCGACGGGCCGTCCGCTCCATCCACCTGCCGCCACCTGATATTCGCCGATTTTCGTTGTGCCGCTGTACCTCCATGCCATATCCTCTAGACAACTACGCGGCAACATCGCCGCCGCGCCTACAAGAGAGGAATGTCCATGACCGCACCTGCCACTAAGCTGCTCCAGCCCATTACGGTTGGCCCCCTTGAGCTCAAGAACCGCATTATGTTCCCGCCGCTCACCACCGGCTACGAGGAGCGCGACGGTTCCATTGGCGAGCGCAGCCTGGCTTTTTACGAGCGCCTGGCCCGTGGCGGCGTGAGCTACATCGTCATCGGCGACGTCGCTCCCGTTATGACCGCGAGCCCCACGCCCAAGCTGGCGACCGATGCCCAGATCCCCACGTTTAAGGCGCTGGCCGACGCCGTCCACAAGCACGGTGCCAAGGTCGCGCTGCAGCTGTTCCATCCCGAGTACGACGTGCCCGGTGTCGGCCGCATGGTCATGGGTTCCATGGCCGCCGCCAAGGCCGCGCAGGAGGCCAAGGCCGCCGGCGACGAGGAGACCTTTGCCGCCAAGATGGCCGAGTCCAACGAGATCCGCAAGCAGGCCTACGCCAAACTGCACCACGACATGCAGCACTTTGTGAACGAGGCCACCGTGGAGCAGCTCACCCAGATCAAGGAGGCTATCGCCGCCTCGGCCGCCCGCGCGCAGCAGGCCGGCATCGACGCCATCGAGGTCCACGGCGACCGTCTGGTGGGTTCTCTGTGCTCGGCCATCCTCAACCAGCGCACCGACGAGTACGGCGGCTCGTTCGAGAACCGCGTTCGCTATGCGCTCGAGGTCGTCGCCGCCATTAAGGAGGCCGCGCCGCAGCTGATGGTGGAGTACAAGCTCCCCGTGATTATGGAGAACCCCGACGGCACGCCGCGCGGCAAGGGCGGCCTGCAGCCCGACGAGGCCTGTGAGTTTGCCAAGCTGCTCGAGGGCGCGGGCATCGATATGATCCAGGTCGCGCAGGCAAACCACACCGGCAACATGGGCGACACCATTCCGCCCATGGGCGCCATGCCCTACAACTGGACGCTGCCCGTGGCCGAGCGCGTCAAGGCCCTGGTCTCCGTGCCGGTGGCAACCGTCGGCCGCGTTGTCTCGGTCGAGGCGGGCGAGAAGATCCTGGAAGACGGTTCGGCCGACATCGTCGCGTACGGCCGCTCGCTCATGTGCGACCCCGACATTGCGCTCAAGGCCGCCACGGGTGAGCCCATCCGCGAGTGCCTCAACTGCAACAAGGGTTGCGTCGATGCGATCCAAAACCGCCAGTACATCTCGTGCGTGCTCAATGCCGAGAACGGCGACGAGGCGACCATCGCCATTAAGCCCGGCGAGGGCGACAAGAAGATTGCCGTGGTGGGCGGCGGCATTGCCGGCCTGGAGGCCGCGCGTGTGGCGGCCAAGCGCGGCTACGACGTGACCGTCTACGAGGCGAGCGACCATCTGGGCGGCCAGATTGTGCTGGCGGCCGCGCCTCCGCGCAAGGACGAAATCATGCGCTCGGTCGAGTACTACGAGAAGATTCTGCCCGGCCTGGGCGTGAAGGTTGAGCTCAACCACACCGCTAGCCCCGCGGACCTCAACGCCGCCGACGCCGCGATTGTGGCCGTGGGCGCGCACGACGTGGTCATTCCCGTGCCCGGTGCCGATTCGGAGAAGGTCGTCTCGAGCTGGGACGTGCTGGCCGGCAAGGTGGAGCTTACGGGCCGCGTCGCCGTCATTGGCGGTGGCCTGGTGGGCACCGAGACTGCCGAGTACCTGCTGCAACACGGCTGCGAGGTGGCGATCGTGGAGATGCTCGACAAGATTGCCGCGGGCGAGTCCGAGACCATTCTGCCACTGATCATGAGCGATTTTGCCGAGCACAACGTGGAGCAGCACGTGAAGACCCGCCTGACCGCCATTACCGACGAGGGCGTGGAGGCCGTGCGTACCACCGAGGATGGCGCCGAGGAGCCGGTGAAGATCGCCTGCGATTACGTAGTGATGGCCGTGGGCTCCAAGGCCAACGCGTTTGACCTGGATGGCGTGACGGTGCCCGTGACCTGCGTGGGCGACTGCTCGGGCGAGCGTACCGCCGATATTGCGAGCGCCATTCGCACGGCGTATCACGCGGCCAACGAGCTCTAAGCAAGAAAGCTATCGCGTATTGAGTGGGCGGGGAGTGCCGTATCGGTGCTCCCCGCCTTTTTGCCAATAGAGTGTCCCTGATCAGCGGGTTCAGAAAATCCGAATCTTGAGCACCCGAAAATCCGAATCCTTAGAACATGAAAATCCGAATTATATGAACACGAAAATCCGAATCGCAACCACCCGAAAATCCGAATTTGCTACAGTGGAATAGAAGAATCAGAAAGCAGGACCTGGAAATCTGCGGGGGCGGCTCATGGCAGGCGAGAGGCTACATCGGGACGGATACATCCCACGTATCGTGGATGCGCAAATCGAGCGCTACCTTCGCGTCTTTGGCGCGGTCGAGATTGCAGGCACCAAGTGGTGCGGCAAGACGTGGGCCGCGCTTGAGCACGGGGCGTCCGCCTCGTATGTCGACGAGAATCTCGACCTCGCGCGTGCCGACCCGGCGATGATGTTGCTGGGAGACCGTCCGCATATTATCGACGAGTGGCAGCGCGTTCCCCAGATTTGGGACTACGTTAGACACGAGGTTGACCGCACCCGGGGCACGCGCGGCGCCTATATCCTCACGGGTTCCGCCACGCCTGCGTTTGGCTCAAAGGCGGAGGCGCCCGCGCATAGTGGAGCCGGCCGCATCGGCCGCGTCCGCATGCACCCCATGACGCTTGCCGAGACAGGTGAGTCCAACGGCAAGGTGAGTCTGGCGGGCTTGTTTGAGCATCGTTTTGAGCCCTGCCGGTGCAATGGCGATACACCGGGGCTTGTCGAAGCCGCTTTCCGCGGCGGCTGGCCCGAGGCGATCGATATGGTCTCGGCTGACGCTCAGCTCATCGCCCGCGAATATCTCAACACTACGTTTTCGAGCAGCTTCCCGGCGGTTGGTCTCGACCCCGATATTGCTCGTCGAGTCTCCGCATCGATCGCGCGCAATCTGGGACAGGCGACCACGTATAAAACGATTCTTATGGATATGTTCGGTGCCGAGGAGGAACCCGCAGCGTTTGCCGACGAGACCAAGGTGCGCAGGTACCTGGATGCCCTCAAAGGCATGTTCATTCTCGAGGAGGTCCCCGGTTGGGTTCCCGCCGCGCGCGACAAACGGCGCTTTACCGTCAAGCCCAAGCGATATCTGGCAGATCCGAGCCTTGCTTGCGCCTTGCTAGGTATGTCCTTGCAGGCGCTGCTTGCCGACTGGCAGACATTTGGTCTGGTGTTTGAGAATTTGGTCATACGCGACCTTTCGGTCTACGCGCGGTCGCTCGACCTGCTGGATAGCACGCCCGTGCGCTATTATCGCGACGATTCGGGCCTTGAGTGCGATGCTATCGTGCAGCTAGCCGACGGACGGTGGGCCGCCTTTGAGATTAAGGTGAGTGAAGATAAGGCGAGCGCCGGCGTCGAGAGTCTCAAGCGCGTTCGCAAGAAGGTCTGTGGAAATCCTCGTTCACGCACACGCGAACCGGAGTTTATGGCCGTGATTGTGGGGGTGGGTGAGTACGCCCGCGAGGTCGAGGACAGTATCTACGTGATACCCGTGCGCGCGCTGGGGCGTTAAGGGGCGCCACGCCGTGTGTTCTCCGCCCGGCGCTACGGATTGGTGCAAGGGGGGGTTAGGTTTGTGTGCACCATGTTGGTGCGAAGTAACCTGACCCCCTTGCACCAAGGGTTTGACTTTTAAGACATCATTAAGGCTTGCGCTGTGGAGCAAACCGCAGGTCAATGCTATTCTTTTACCTTATCGTATGGTGTTGTATTCTGCCTGAATTCTATGCCTACGAGCAACGGATTGATCGCGACCAAGCGGAAAGGATGGCACGCCCGCTAGCAGGGCAAACGTAAGCGATGAGTGGCATGGACCGACATAGCGAGCTCCAGCAGCACAAGACGGCGGCCGAGTACCGTCAAGCTGCCGACGAGCACGTGCGGACCCTCAAGGATTTCTGGAAGGATTTCCTGGTGAGTGGTCTGTTTGTGCTGGCCGCCATCGTTGCCATCTTTGCATGCCTGGCCTGGTTTGCCGCGAACAACCGAGTGAGCGCCACGGGGAGTACGATCGGGGCGAAGGGCCCGCGGTTTGTGCTCTCGGGAACGCAGGACGGCACGGCGGGCAAGTACGACGCCCAGGACAACTACGCGTCGGACAGTACAAGCCTTGCCGTGAACAATCTTTTCAACCTCAATAACATGAGTGCCGATGGCAGTCTTTCTCCGGGGTCGGCCGGTCAGCTTCAGCTCAACGTCAAGCCGCTCTGCAATGACCTGCAGGATATTACGGTGGAGATGACCTGGGAGATTTCCGTCCAGACGAGTGCTGTCGGCACGGGCTCCGCTGCGGATGCATCGAAAAACGAAGAGATCATCAACTCGCTTAAAGATTTGGTGCGCGGTCATATCCTGGTTTTTCAGGGCAAAGACACCTCTGGCTTTTACTCCAATCCGCTGGTTTCCACGACAACCACGGTGACCCAGGACGGAGCGAGCGTCACCGTCATCACACAGAGCTTTACCATCCCGGCGCGGAGCTTTTGCGCTGAGGGCTCAAATAGCACGACCAAAACCGCAACCAAAACTCTCTACTGGATTTGGCCGGAGCAGTTCAAGAGCTATGTTCGCACGGGTAATGCCGGCTACGGCGGCAACCTTTTTGCAAGCACAGACGCCGGTTACACTGCCCTCGTCGGCGACATCAACAATAACCACGCGTGCTATTTCCGCGCCGATAGCACGAGCGTGCCAGGTCAGGCGCCTAGCGCGGTTCCGCCTGTCGGAGCCGGCATGTCCTCTGCGGATGTGGAAACCTGCGCCAATTATTACAACAACGCCGACGAGATTATCGGCAAGAACGTCAAGTACATTCGCGTGCGCTTTACCGCCAAGGAGGCGGATAAATAAATGGACGAGCAGCTTAATGCCCGCGAGCAGGGCGATATCAAACACAACGAAGGAGCGGCAAACCCCGGCGGCAACGGGTTCGGCTCGCACGGCGAAGCGCGTCCGGCTGGCCGCATCGAGCGTATCAAGGCTTGGGTGAGCGGCCACCGTCGCGAATCCCTTGCCATCATGGGCTTGCTTACCGTGCTTCTCGTGTTGCTGGGATTGACGCTCGGATGGTTCGTCGATGCCAATCGCGGCTCCACCGTCGGCAAGATCAAGGAGCCGGCAGAGCTCAAAGTGCTGGGCCCCAACGCTACGGCAACAGAGCAGATCGACCTGAGCTACAACCCCGAATACGGCGATACCAAGACTGGCAACACGGTGACGCTCAAGCGCGCGTTTTGCGTGCAAACGGGCGGTGACGGTTTTGAGCTGCAACTCGCGAATACGACCAGCATTACAGGTCTCACTATTGAGCTGTACAGAGCCGAGAACACGTCTGCGCTCCAGACGCCCGACGTGAGCGGTACCGCAGACGGCAAATCTTATAGCTGGAAAGCAACCGGAGAGAACCTGCTTACGAGCTTCGAATATATCAACAAGGAGAACGACGGTCTGGCAGCCGTGCCGGGCGAGGGCGCAAGCGACCCTACGTTCAAGGACTATCAAAACGTCCAGCGCAACGCGCGCCCGCTCTACCGATACAAGAAATTCGGCAAGAGCGAACTCAACGCTAAGACGCTCGACGGCTCGACTGACAATGACACGCTCAACTTTATCATCAAGCTTTCGTGGGACGAGAGCGCCAAAGAGACCGATGTGATCTACCTGATCGCGCGCAACACGAGCGGTAAGTAGGAGAGGGGGCGCACATGGAGAAGCGAGAGAAGCAGCAGGATGCCGAGCGCGAGCAGCTGGCAAAAAGCAAGAGCCAAGCCAAGAATAAGCTGGTTGTGGCAGCAATCGCACTTGCTTGCGCCGTGGCGCTCGTGACGGGTGGTTACTTTACCTATTCCGCCTACACCGCCAACGGATTTCTAAAGTCCGTCGCCGCAACGGGCACCGCGCAGAGCCTGTTTGCGAGCGACCTGCTCACGGGCTATATGAGTGCGCCTGGCAACGACGAGCTCGACCGCGCCCAGCGCTCCGTTACGGTATATCCCAACAACAAGCAGTGCAGCTTCACCTTTAGCATCTATAACTATTTGCTGAGCAACAGCAACTTCTGCAACGATAAAAACGTGACGTATACCTTGACGGTCGAGGGGTATGGGCTCGATGGTGCCACGTGGAGCTATGCGCCCCAACCCGCCGGAAACGTCAAGCTTCCGGAGAATCAGCCTACCAAGAACGATTACACCGTGACCTTTCCTGAGGACAAGTTGGGACATGCCTACTTTGTGATTAAGGCCATGGTTGTTTCGAAGGAGAGCCCCGGCACCGAGCTCACCTGTCTGGCGGCGAAAGTCGTGCCGTCAAAGAAGGCCGAGGTCAAAACCGCTGCGGTTGAGGGCGCGCTGGTTGATGAGGCTGGCAAGTTTGCTGATTACGCTGCGTACAACTACCGTGTGACGGTTACGGGCGCACCGGCAAACGTCACGCTCACGTGGGGGGAGAACGTGGAGATCGATCCGTTCTTCGAGACCAACCATGGTGTGACGGCGGATAAAACAAATCACACGGTTACGTTCACCATGGAGCCTGGCTCGATGATCGTCAACTTTTACCGAGCGGACGGCAAGACGCCCGGTGACTGGGGTGACCTGGGCATTAGGGTGAGCGGAACTACCCTGACGGGCACGACGGAGACTCAATAACTCTGGAAGCAGAGTTTTTAGGATAAGAGGTACGGAATCGATGAGAACGGCAAAGCGCATACTCGCAGAGTTCATGACGGTGGTCATGGTGCTCCAGGCATGTTCGCCCACGGTCGCCGCCGTGGCGGCAGGCTGGCAGAACATCTCGAGCGAGATTGCCACCGCGGCTGCGGAGGCATCGGACGCAGCCGAGAGCGGCGAGACCAAGAGCGATGTCACGACCGGGTCTGGGTCGAGTGATACCGGCGCCGAAAGCGACAGTGCTGGGGATGACGCGGCGAAGGATGACGCTGCAGCAGGCGATACCACCGATAACGCTACGGGTTCCGATTCCACGGGCGACCAGACGGAAGGCGACGATGCCGCTGACGATGCCGCCGCTGACGACGCCGAGCAAGATGCCGATGATGCGACTTCGGAGGACGCTGAGGACCAGGCGGGTGCGACGATTACAAATCTCGATGAGCTTGTCGAGCTGCTCGAGGCGAACGGCGCGGAAAACATCGTACGCAAAGACGACAGGAGCGGAATCCGAAGCCTTGATGTCAAGTCGTCGGAGGCGTTCGCCGTCCTGTCTAACGCCGACGCTTCGCTTTACTATGATGCGCAGATCAAGGTTATCATCACGGGCGATGCGAAGCTCACCGAGTCGGCTAAGAACGGCATGTCTTTCCAGGGCCTTGGCAGTGATGAGCATCCGTTTGAAGGCAAAATCTATAGGTCGTTGAATGGCGTTGATAGCCCTGTTGAGCTTACGACTAACCGGACGGTTTTTAATAACCTCAAGCTGACTGACCAAAACAATACAGTCAAGATAAAGTGGGTAGGCGCAACTACCTATAGCGCGCCGATGATCGCTTCGAAGGTCAGCGGTGGGGGCAAGACGCTCAACGCTGTGGTCAACATCACGAATCCCGTAGGCACCGACGGGACGGATACGACTTCCGCTCTGACGGCACCCCTTTTGGGTGAGGCGATGGGTGACCTTACTACAGAGATCACCTATGGCCCTACCGGTTCTCTCGAGAAGCTCAACGTAAATGCAGCGGGAAACATCGGGCTTTTAGCGAATACAGTCAAGAGCGGAACCTTTACGGTGGGGTCTGTTAAGTTTCCCGATAGCCTTGCCGCGGGCGGTGTCGTCAAGACGAGCTCCGGTAATGCCGGTCTGCTCGTAGGCACGGTCGAGGATGGCGCGACTCTGAACGTCGGCACCCTTAATGTTCCCGCTGCTACCGTTCAGTCTGCAAGCGGTTCCGCCGGTGGTGTCGTAGGTCTCGTCGGTTCGAACACAGGCGCCACAGTCAACGTCACGGAGGCTCTCGACCTGCACATGCTCACCGTCAAGGGCACCACCGCCAGTGGCGGCTTCATCGGTAAGGCGACCAAGCTCACGCTTGGCGCGGAGAGTAAGAAGTTCACCTGTCCCGCTTTCGTTGGTAGTCCAAGTAGCATGAACACCGGTGGTTTTATTGGTGAGGTGAGCTTCGGCAGCTCGGTCGAGTTTACCGGCAATAATCAAATCGAAACGGGCGAAGGTGTCACGCTTGCGGGTAAAGCCGACGAGTGGAAGGGCGTTGGCGCCGCTATCGGCAAGTTGAATTTTGTTGATTCGACGGCGGCTGTATCGTTCAAGGGTGGCACGTTCAAGAGCACCTACGGCAATGGAGGAGGTGCCGCGGTATTCGGTGGACTTGTCGGTTCGGTGACGGGATATGCCGTTGGAGACGGAGATAATAGAGTAGCGTCAAAGCCGCTTACGGTGGAAGACGTCTCAACCGAATTCAAGCTCAATACTAGCCCGCAATTCACCGGTGGCCTTGTCGGTTGGCTGGGCCGAGGTAAGGATCAAAGCGCGAGTGCGGCTCTCGAAGTAAAGAGCGCTTCGGTAAACTGCACCAAGCTCTCCCAGTCGGGCAAAGGCTTCGGTGGCGTTGCGGGTTGCATTGATAACGGGAGCATTGCCGACATCAACGGGGTGACCGTCAAAAACGAAGGTGCGATTCAAAATGGTGCGGGTATTGCTGCTGAAAGCTGGGGCTCTGCGATTCGCTTGGGCGGCGTAACCGATTTTTCGGGCATGAAGTTTGCTCCTGAAAAAAGCTTTACCTACAAGAAGGCTGTTTCTCAAATTACGAACGTTAGCTCGACCAACCCGACGCTTGTGTTCGCTCGCGGAACGGGAAACGATAGCGTTCCCGCAGATGCCGGCAACGCCGATTACTGGGCTTATAAGCGTTGTCCTGCGACGAAAATCGATGACTTGGGTAGCGATCAAAACGCTGATTGCGGCTATGGTGAGGTCGTTAGGCTCGATGGGCGCACGCTGAGAAAAGACCTCATCAAGATCAATATGGATAAGCACAAGCTTGAGGGACCTTCGACTACGGACTGGAGCTGGCAAGTTGGTTCGAGCGATGGAATATGGTCCAATGGCAATCGAACGCTGACGATAAAAACAACGCAGGACTTTGTATGCCTTGTGCTTTCGGTGCAGTTTGCCAGCCTTTGGAATGGGATATATGGCTTAGACCCAAAGTATGTGGTGCAGCTCCTGGGTTCTGATGTAACTATCAACCTTAATGCCAACGTTAATCTGTCGGGTACAGGTGTTGGGGGCCTTGGGTTCGATAGCGCTAACAATCTTCAAACGTTTCGGGGCACCTTCAACGGCAACGGAAATACTGTGACCCTTGCCATTGGCGAACCGTACGGTACTCGGGACAACAAGCCGATTGCGCCCGACGACACGACCGCCGGCAACGGCAAGATTTACCGGCACAGCCGTCTGGGCCTCTTTGCCGCTATCGGCGGTGGCGCGACGGTGAATAACCTCACCGTCGATGGCGTTATGAAGTTCGATAACGGCTTAGGCGTCGACGCTGGCTCGCTTGCGGCAACTATCACTGGCAAGACAACGCTCAGCGGCGTTACGTGCAAGCCGAAAATCACCTGCGATGATACGTTCGGCAACGATGTCAACATTGGCGGCATTGCTGGTAGCGTGAGGGGTGGTGGAACCGTTACTTTCGGCAGCAGCAACATAAGTGGCAGCACGAAGGCGCAAGCGACCGTCAAAACGGGCGCTACCCTCAACGGCAACACGCGCATTGGCGGCGCTATCGGTTATGTGGCGGACGTTGTCGCTATCGTCAACGTGACGAGTCTCGAGGTCGGTGACGCGACCGCGAGCGAAAATGCGATTACCGCGGGCGACAGCGCGAGCAATAAGAAATCCCAGATTGGCGGCCTTATCGGCTGCATCACTCAGGGCACCGCGGCGAATACGACCAACGTCAACATCACAGGACTTACGTTCAATTCGTTCAGCATGACCGTTGGCAAGAACGGTGACGCGAAGAACGGCGCTGGCGGTCTTTTGGGCTACAGCTGGGGCAATACGGTTGTCACCATCGGGGATAGCGCAAACACCAGCGACAGCACGTATGCTCTCAAGACGAACAACGCTTCCATAACAGCAAACAGCTCAGGTGAACTCGGCGGGCTCGTATATGCAGCCAGCGGTCACTGGGTTATCAACAACTATGCCATCGATCTTTCTGGTGCAACCATCAATGCCGAGAGCGCTACAACGCTTGGTCTGCTCGTTGGCCGCGGCAGTAAGGTGGCTTCTGGAGTATATGGCTCCGAGTCCTATACGGGTTTGTACCTGGAAGATAGGGCATATTGGGGAACTGCATACAAAGTTTCTGGTATCAAGATTACGGCACCCGATATAACGACCTTCGACGAGTGGGTGGGCAATGGCGTAAAGCCGGGCAGCAAGCTCATGGACGGCGAATGGAACACGGTCGTTTCTCTGCATACCAAAGACGACGTTAATGAGGGTAAGCTCGACATGAGCGGCGAGAAGGGAAGCGACAACAGCTATCACAACCGTTCTGATTTCGGCAAGAACCACAACACGAATGCCTGGACGAGGTATTACTACAACCTCGATAAGGCATATGCGAAGGTGGGTAATAATCCCGAGAATAATAGCAGGGCGAATTTTATGGACTCGCCGGAGTACTTGCTGCTCTGGTGCGCATATTTGTATGCGCCCAGCGATATTCGGAGTTATATCATTCCGGGAAACCAGCAGATTTTCCAAGGAAACAATATTGGCACGAACGATGGCACACGCGTGTCTATCGACATGAATGGATATAGCTTCTATCCCAGTAATCCCGCTAGTGGCTCCAAGGTGACGGTGAAAAATGCCGACATCAAGTTCCATTATTCCAAAATCAAAGCAGAGCAAAATGGCAACAAGAAGAACAGCGAAGCGACGCAGCACGAGAACATGCATTGTGGGCTCATTCGAACCCATGCGGGCGACCTTACGGTAAACAATGTCACGCTGGGCGGTACCGTGGGCTCCCTTGTAAAAGATGCGGGAAGCTCGTCCGGTGCTTTGGTGTGCCGCTATATTTACGGGTCTTCGACTTCGGTTAAGCAGATCTCTATAGATAATCTTACGCTTGATGGCTTGACCGTCGATGGCGTAACCGATAAAACTGACTACGCGCCTTTGCTCATCAACGAGATGCAGACGTACGTGAATCTGAACGCAACTAATATCTCAACCAAGGGGTATGGGGGCGACACCAAGGCGGCGACATCACTGTTCGGTAGGCTTGGTGTGGGCAGTACGGCCGACCAGGTGACGGCAACATTCAGCGCGATCAGCCTCCCCAGTGCAACTGATAACGCGATGTTCACCCGCGCAAGCTTGCTTGAGAGCTTTGGCTACGGCGAGGGCAAGACTGGCTCTGCGGTGTATACCTTTATGAAGGATGACCAGACGAACGAGAAGGTCACATTCGGTAGCGAGATCGACTCGAAGGGCGAATACTCCGGTAAGCAGCTCTGGTACTACGACGAGAGCACCTATGGGACCCCCGCTGGCCTCGTCACCGTTGACAACAAAGAGGCAAATGCGGATACTCCGCAATTCGGTGGTTATCTCCCGTATGTGAAAAAGGGCAATGTCAACGAAAACAAAGTCCAATACCACGAAATCAAAGTTAACCAGCGTGTGCCCAAGCTTACGACGGGCTGCGGTACCTATGGCGATCCCTATGCCATAACTAAAGCATCAGAGCTCAACACGGTTGCTGAGTATATCAACACGCAAAATGCAATCGACGGTTGGGAAGTAACGATTGCCGCCAATCAGGAAGAGCTATGTCAGCGTCGTTCGTCCAGTGAGAAGCCTGAAAACGAAGTGACGTACATCTACAAACAGGCGAAAAAAAAGTGGGAGAAGAAGACGGGGGAAGGTGCCACTGACCCCAATAACGCGCTAGACGATGCGACGATGCACAGCTATCTCCAAAGCGCCTACTATAGTATCGAGCCGGTTGATAGCGAGGGAAATGGTACCAATACGCTTGTGCTCGATACCACCGCCTTCCAGGGTTTGGGCAATCAGAGCAACCCGTTCAGAGGGGTTGTTGTTGGCGACCTGGGAAGCAGCGGTTTAGCGACCATCAAGATAAACAAGACCGAAGGCGCAAGCGCGCTTTCCGGATTGATCCGGTATAGCTACGGCAGCGTTGTGAGCAACCTGAATATTGAATACTCGGGCACGCCAGCCTCAATTGCATATAAGAGTAAAGATACATCTGGTTCTGGTGTGCCGGGCGCGTTCTTTGGCGGCGTGATCGGTTGCATCATGGGCGGTGACAATATCATCGATGGCGTGTCGGTGAATACGGATGCTGGCTTTAGCGTTGCTGGGGCGGCAGGCGATAATGGCGGCGGCGCGCACCTTGTGCCCGTTGGTGGCTACGTTGGTGCTGTTGCGGGTGGTGGCGTCATTTTCCGCAACTCTTCGCACAGAGATGGTGCTCTTAACGACTGGCATGGCACCGGCGCCTCTCTCTATGACAACCCGTATGTTGGCCGCGTAATCGACGGCTATGCGTTCAGCGAGCTTGCCGATAGCAAGAGACTCAACAACACTGATCGCAACTACAAGGTGAACAATCTTGATACTTCGAAAACGAACTGCATCGAGACGGGTGCAACACAGGGCCGCTATAGGGGAGATGGCACCAATAATAACCTCGCCATAACCACAACCGTCAATGACTCGCAGGGACTGCTCGTACTTTCGGCCATTATCAGCAGCGGCGCGGCCGGTGGTTCGGCGAATACGAATACCACGAACGATGCGTATGGAACGTATGCGGGCTCGCGTGCCTACATGGGTGGCGGCAACGCAACGGGAATGTACAAATTCGGCAACCAACAATACGGCAAAGTTCGCAACGCGAGCTATACACATGTTGGAAGGCCGGCGAGTGCCGCTGACGACTTTGCTAATGCGAAAAACGATGACATGAAAAGCCCCGGTATCCAGGAGGGTAACGCTCTCGACTATGCAGGCGATGGCTTGGATGTTAACTCTCCCTACCTGGTATCGAAGTATGCCACGTGGCAGACGGGCAACATCTGTGCCGCGCAGGTCTCGGGAATGGATTTGCGGTTCGTGAACACGGACAAGGACATTGATTATGACATGACGCCTTACGGTACGGGTTACACGGGCCTTTCGGGTCGCTACTACTCAAACGCATGCGCATCCGGTAAGGGCGCCGACCGCGATCGAATCGTGCCGCTTGTTGCGTGCATCAACGGCAACGGTGCAAAAATTAAGGTCGGTAGCAAGGCGGCCAGCAAGGTATATGGGGTCACGGAGTACGCCGACGATAATTACAAACTCACCGGAGTGGGCGCTCTCTTTGGCACCGTAACGTACGCCTCGACCAACGTGAGGGAGAGCATCGGCACTTCGGCAACGGACGGCGCTGCTGCTGCGGGCAACGGTGGCTATACCGTCCAGAACCTAAAGTTCGATGACTGCAATATTTCTCTTACGTATATCAATGCAGCCGGCGCCCCCAGTGGTGCGGGTAATGAGCAGGTTGGCGTCGGTCTGCTTGCGGGTACTACGGCGAACGCGAGCTCGCTGGCAGATTACGGCAAATATGCAGGAATTACCATGGATAACTGCAGGGTGAATGGCCCCAATAACGCTGGCGGATTGCTCGGCGCATCCGGCTATGGTAGCCGCAGGACTGATAAAGATACAACTTTGCTGGTGAATCGTAATGACACCTCAAATTCGAACACGCGCTATTCTCCGGTCAAGCTTTACGATTGCTCTTATAGCAACATGGACATTTCTGGCGTGCAAAACGTCGGCGGCTTCGTCGGCAAGCTGAACCAAAATTCCGCTGGTGGCGTTTGGACAAAGGCGAGCACGCCTATTGCCAAGAATTCCACGATTATGTCAACTGCTTCTAACGCAAGGACCGGCGGTGTCGTGGGTCTTGCTGGAGGTGGTTTCCTGGTGAACACCGATGATGCTGGAACGCCTTCGCAGGGTGCCGGAAAGGCGGAGATCAGCAATGTCACGCTTCAGCCGGCAGCATCGAGCGCGACCGAGGGGACCGGCGGCCTTATCGGAAGGTCCGAAAATGGAATCGTGTCTGTCTACAATCTGTGCATCCAAGGCGACGTGCAGAGTAAAACGGTATTTGGTGTTAGAGGATCGAATAATCTTAAGTACGTTGCTGGTGCAGTCGGCGAAGCGGCTTCGGGCGGTACATTTAAGTTCGATAGCTGTGTAATAAAAGACATCTATCTTGGTGCGCGTGAGTGCTCTGCCGGTTTAATCGGTGATCTGAAAGGCGGGCTTGCCCTCGAGGTCAAGAATTCAACTATTACCGGACTTGTCGTCGATGGTTCATATTCTGGTGGCGTTGTTGGCTCGATCGGTAACACGGCGAACTCTGTCACGCTTTTGAACTCGACCATTGGCGAGAATAACTTTACCGGTAGCAAGAACGCTGCATGGAACTCATCGCTGGGAAGTTGTTCTGGTGGCGTGTCTGGCGATGGCCGTGGCTCATTTAGGCTCGTAAATGTGCTCATGGATCGCAATATCTTTGGGGCGCAAACTAGCCAGGGCTATTTGTTCGGAAATAGTTCATCCGCTGATCTCGTCAACGTTTTTGTCGCAGGAATTGCCATTAGACCAAACAGTGCGAGTGAATCGCTCAAGCTGATGCGCAATTCTTCCGGCACCGACGACCTTAAAAAAGTGAACAAAAAGTCATACATCGCATTTGCTGCCTATGAAGACAAGCTTTCCGATGCCAAGGGCGCGACACTGTATGGCAACGATGCTGCGAACGGCAATGTGACGGTGGCCGTTTCGCCCTACGTCACGACGAGTCCGACGAGTGGCCTTGTTGTGCGCGCCTCCGATGCTGACACGGCCGGCCGTTATCTGTTCGGCGACGGCATGAACGTTGGCCTTGCCACGGCCATCCAGAATCCGTCGAGCCCCGGCGTTGCCAACCGTTATACCTACACCAATATCGCCGGCATTAATGACAACGGCGCCTATCAAAATACGTCGAGCTATAACGCCAAATCCGTGGCGAGCACGTTCAATGCGAACAACGATGCGAGCGACAGCAAGGTCGCAACGGATTTTCCCGTTTTGGTGATCTCGGGTACCGATAATACGACGGTCAAGAGCTATCTAAACATCGTCACGAACGGCGGTTTCTCCGACGCTTGCAGATTGAATAACGAGAATGGCACCAATCCGCACGTGACGGCCAAAGCAGAGGTTTTCCAACTCAAGGATGGTGTGTTCGTTAAGGACGATGACGCGTCGAACAATCCCACGCTTCGCGTAGTGAACAACGGCAAGAACAATATGTCGTTTAGCCCAAGCTCCGATTGGGACAACGGCAAGGGCCGCTTTACGCTCCTGACCGTTACCTTTACCGAGGCGGGTCAGAGCTACAACGTTCAGGTGCCGATCGTCGTTAAGCGCAAGCTCGAGATTGATTTCACTGCAACGTATGATTACGGCACCAACTTTAAAGAAAGCGATTACAAAAACCTCGGAAAAGACGCACACGTGCTTACGAGCTTTGGTGAGCCGATGACGGGCCTGCTTACCTGGACATACAATTCTGCTAATGGGAAGGAAGTCGACTTTGGCTGGGACAGCTATATGGCTGCTGGCGGCTCGATGAAGGGGCTCGGCAAGAGCATCCTCTTCAATGGTGCCGACGGAAGGTTGCCCCAGGGCACCCAGCTTACGCTCATCGATGCGAACGTTGACGGCAAGGCCGGTGGCAGAGAGTACCACTATACGGTGGGCGAAGGCGGCGCCACGAGTGTTTCGCTGAGCGGAAACGACGGCTTTGAGGATTCTGCGCGCAATCCATATCAGGAGCGATGGCTGAGCGAGATTTTGGATGTGTCGGCCACGCAGGATGGCACCGGCACATGGACTAAGTGTGATAACGAGGCAGAGGCGGCCGCTAAAGCGAAATTCGATGACAAGTGGATGCTGTTTAAGGTTGCAGGCGCTGACGTTCCCAGCAAAAGTCGCTATACGCTAAAGGTACCTAAGGAGGAGAAAACCGGCAGGGAGCAGCGTGCGTCGGAGAGCGTCTACCTAGTTGTCAACGTGCCCAAGTCGGGCGACGGCGGGACGCAAGCTAGTATCAACGGTTTTACGGCTTCGTCTATTGACTCGAATTCTTCGGGTGCCCGCATATCTTGGAATCTGCATCACGTCTTGCGCGCCGGTGGCGAAGATAATCAAAACAGTACGGCATCGACATACAGCATCTTGTCCAATTATGAGCAGAGTGTAGTCGACAATAAAAATGCGGCGCGCATTCCGGTTTCAAAGTCGGAGGACGGTGCCGCCTACGTGCTTTCTCTTGACGTCAAAGATACGGTTACGTTTAGCCCGAGCCAATACTATACAGAGAGTGACCATCTGTTCTATCAGCTCGATACATCGCTGTGTCGCTATGGCGCCAACAACAACCTAATGGGAGTAAGTAGTTTCCCGAGCGGAACCTCGGCAATTGCGAAGTTTTATGTTGCCATCGGCGGTCAGAACTACAGGTGGAATGGCGGCGATTGGGAGCCGTGTGACGCTTCGACGCCTGCGTTCACGCAGACCGTGACGGATACAGGCGATGATTCGCTGAAGCTCAAGCTCGATTATGACCTCGCCGGAATCCGCAAGATCGCAACGGACGGATCCTTTACCGTGCGTACGGTGGTGGAAGAGATTCGCCTTACGCCGGACGGCTGCAACAAGGTTATCTCCCTGTCCAAGCAGTCTGGCGAGGACGCCTGTACCAAGATGTCCTATACCGCCAAGCTTTCGACGCGTAAGGAAGGCCTTAATACCTCGAGCCTGACGCAGGCGAAGCCCGGTAACGTCGGATACTATCGCATGGACACGGGTGATACGACCATTACGCTTTCTGCGCCAGATAAGTCGCAGCTTGGTATTAACGTGGACGACCTACGTCCGATCGCGAATGGCACGATTGGTCTGGGTGCCACGTATGAACTGGGTGGACTTAGCAACGCCGCCGAGGCAATTGCAAATGCCGACTCTGTTGTGTACACGCTCGAGCTGCAGCGCCGCGGAACCGACGGCACGTATGAGAGTGTAACGGATGATATCTCCAACTACGTAACAGTGACGGAGAGTAAGCTTGCCGCGGTCGCTCCCTCCGGTAGCACGATCACCTTCACTGACTCGAAGGAGAATGGCAAGTTCAAAACGCAGAACGGTGACACTACGTTTAGCCTGCCCTTTACCGTTAAGGTCAACACGCAGGTTGAACAGCGTGAGCAGTTCTACGCGAACTATCGATTGGTAATGAGAGCGAGCCTGGTTAAGGGTGACGTGGCGAGCGCAAAGCCTCAATCGCCCGACTATGTGACCTATACGCTCACGAGGGTGAACCTCAACGGCATCGACCACTAGTTCCGAAGCCAACTAGCTTCGCAAAGGGGGCGGCAACCACCCGGTTGCCGCCCCCTTTCTTGCTCGCGCGGCCTGCCGTTGCTTCGGCTTCCCATCAAACTTTCCAACTTTCCACTTAACTTACCATCTAAGGTGGAAAGCTGGAAAGAAAGCTGGAATGTTGAGTGGAAAGCTGGAAAGTAAGGTGGAAAGCTGTCGCGCCATTGCGGGCGGGTAGGGGGGGTCAATAATTGCGTAGGCCATACCAGCCAAACAAAAAGATACCAATCTGGTTGGTAAAACACCGTCAATGAGCCGCGAGCTAACTAGCTGCGTAAATATAACCTAAAGAACTGTTGCAAAGTAATGGCAAATGCCCAGATAGCGAAATTGCGATTTTCAATTAACTGTTACGTGCAAACAGCAAAATGCTATTATCTAACATGCACGTAAGAAAGCAGATTAACGGTTAAGGCTAAGAAGTGGCAGGTATGTCGGAAGCAACTAGGACTCGTACGCATGCGCCCGAGGTTAGGCAGCGCGCCGTCGAGGTCCTCCAAGAGGGGGTCGGTCATCGCGCCCTCGCCGCAGAGCTTGGCATTCCCCAGGCCACGGCTCGTCAGTGGGCCCGCGCATATGCCGTGGGCGGTGTCGATGCTGTTCTCAACGCCGGTTCGCATCATCACACCTATTCGTACGAAGTTAAGCTCGCCGTGGTCAAGGACCGCTTGGAAAACGGCTTAACGGTTCGCGAGGCCATGATCAAGCACAAGATTCCCAGCGAGTCTTCGGTCAAGGCTTGGTGCCGCCAGTATCGCGAGAGCGGTGAGTCCGCGCTGGTTGATAAGCCGCGCGGTCGCAAGCCGCGCGTTAAAAAGGCGGAATAGCGAACGGGATGGTGCGCCCACAGGGGCGCATTTTTCTTGCCGCGCCAACTTTTTGGACCGTCGTGAGCCTACTGGAACATCCTCCAAAGTGGTTAATAAACCGCGCGCAGTGGCCCGTGCGCCCGCCGCCGCGATAGGGGGAGCGTCGCCTCTCTGCTCCAAAGCGGACAGACTCGTTACCCCGTACGCCTAAAACTCCCCAGTTGACCGAAAACCCGCCGCCGCTACTCCTCAACTGAGCTATAACGTTAAACAATTGCAGCGTTTTTGCATGGGGGAGTGATGGTATGACGCTACTGTATTTCCTTACCCTGTTTCCGCTGGTACCGGCGCTGGGCATGCTGCTCGCGCGCGGTGACCGCGCCCGCGATGCGGTAGGGCTTGTAGGCTCTGGCATCATTATGGCGGTGACGGTTGTAGTCGCCGTCATGTTTTTTGGCACGGGCCCGCAGAGCTTCGAGGTTGCCCCCGGCACCTCGCATGTGCTCTCGATCATCAGCTCCGTCATCGACGTGATCCTGTGCGCCGTCATCCTGTACAACGCGCGTAAATATAAGAGCACGCTCACCACGGTGCTCGGCGTGGTGCAGCTGGTGGGTTCGGTTGCCTTCGCTGCCATGACGCTGCCCGCGGCCGAGGTTGTCACCGCCACGCCGCTCTACCTGGATTACATGAGTGTGATCATGGTGCTTGCCGTCGGCATTGTCGGCAGCCTTATCTGCGTGTACGCCCTGGGCTACATGAAGGACTTCCAGGCCAACGACGAGCACGAGGCAGCGCTGCGCGGGCAGGCGGCGCCCGACCGACGCCCGCAGTTCCTGGCGCTTATGTTCCTGTTCCTCTCGGCCATGTTCGTCATCGTGACAAGCGACAACCTTGAGTGGCTGTTCTGTGGCTGGGAAATCACCACCGTGTGCTCGTTCCTCATGATTGGCTACACGCGCACGCCCGAGGCCATAAAAAACGCTTTCACCCAGATCATCCTCAACATGCTGGGCGGCATCGCGTTTTTGGCCGGACTCATGTACCTGCACGTTAACGGCATGCCGCTGACCATCTCGGGCATGATCGAGCTTTCCAGCGCCGGAACCGCGCAATCCGCGCTGCTGGTGATGCCGGTCGTTCTGCTGTCGCTCGCCGCCCTTACCAAGGCCGCGCAGATGCCGTTCCATACCTGGCTATTGGGTGCCATGGTTGCCCCCACGCCCACGAGTGCCCTGCTGCACTCGTCAACCATGGTCAAAGCCGGCGTGTTCCTGATGGTCAAGCTCAGCCCGCTCTATGCCATCTATCCCGTGACCGGCTTTATGGTCACGAGCGTGGGTGCCATCACGTTTTTGCTCGCTGCCCTCATGGCCATCTCGCAGAGCAACGCCAAACGCGTCCTCGCGTACTCCACCATTTCCAACTTGGGCCTCATCAGTGCTTGCTTGGGTGTCGGCGCGCCCGAGGCCGTATGGGCCGCCATCTTCCTGATCCTGTTCCACACGGTGGCCAAGTCGCTGCTGTTCCTGTGCGTGGGCACGGCCGAGCATCATATCGGCAGCCGCAATATCGAGGACATGGACGGTATGTTCAGCCGCATGCCGCACCTTACGCGTCTGATGATGCTGGGCATCATGGGCATGTTCGTGGCACCGTTTGGCATGCTCGTGTCCAAGTGGGGCGCCCTGGTGGCGTTCGCGCAGACCGGCAACGTGCTCATGATCATGGTGCTTGCCTTTGGCTCGGCCGCGACGTTCTTCTTCTGGGGCAAGTGGCTTGCCAAGCTTTCGGGCGTCGACCCCACGGCTCAAAACGTTGAGGTCAATGTCCATAAGACCGAATGGATGGCCCTCAACACCATCGCCGCGCTGCTGATTCTTTGCTGCGTGGCGTTCCCGCTCATCTCGAGCGGCCTGGTGTCGCCTTACTTGGCCATGGTGTTTGGCCGCGTGCCGTACGTTATTGGCAAGGACTCCATGTATCTGATGGTGGTTATCGTGGCGTTTATCGCCGTGGTGCTGCTGACTTCATTCCGCGTGAGCAACAAACCGCACGTCAACGTGTACCTTTCGGGTGTGGGGACCGACAAATATCGCCATTTCCGCGGCTCGATGGGACACGAGGTGAAGGCCGAAAAGCGCAATTGGTACTCGGAGGACGCCCTTGGCGAGAAGCGTATTGGCCCCGCGGGTAGCGTCGTGTGTTGCAGCATTATCTTGTTTGCGCTGCTGTGTTGCGCGTGGATTGGGCCCGAGCGGCTTGCCATGAGCGCGCCCTCGGTGCTGCGCGGCAAGTATTTCGAAGGCTCGGGCGTCGTGGGCATTTTTATTGGCACCGTGGCGTTTGCTTTGCTGGCGCCGCTTGTGGGCGGCCTGATCGACGGCCTTGACCGTAAGCTTTCGGCTCGCATGCAGGGCCGTGTGGGTCCGCGTCTGCTGCAGCCCTTCTACGACGTTGCCAAACTGCTGCGCAAGGCCCCTGCCAGCGTAAACACCATGGACGATACCTATATGGCATGTGCGCTCATCTTTACCGTGGTAGGCGGCGGCATCTTTGTGTCGGGTTCCAACACGCTGCTGTGCGCTTTTATGGTGACGCTCGCCGCGATCTTTGTGGTGCTGGCGTCCGCCTCGACGCAAAGCCCGTTTGCGCAGGTCGGCGCCGATCGCGAGCTGCTGCAGGTTATGAGCTACGAGCCCGCCGTTCTGCTGATGAGCGTGGGCCTGTACCTTGCCACCGACAGCTTTGATTCCATTGCCGTGACGGGGCAGTCGGCCCCCATCATCGTGTACAGCGCGCCCATTTTCCTCGCGCTGCTCGCGGTGCTTACCATCAAACTGCGCAAGTCGCCGTTCGATCTTTCGTACTCGCATCACGCGCATCAGGAGATTGTCCAGGGCGTCGCCACCGAGATGAGCGGCGGCACGCTGGCCAAGATGACCCTTATGCACTGGTGCGAGACCGTGCTGTTTTTGATGTGGGTGGGCATGTTCTTTGTTTGGGACAACCCGGTGAGCTGGGTCGTAGCCCTGGTCGTGATGGCCGCGACGTATTTTGTCGAGGTGCTGATCGACAACACCTTCGCACGCAGCACCTGGCGCAGCTGCTTTAAGCTTGGCTGGGGCGTGGCGCTGGTGTTTGGCCTGCTCAACCTTATGCCCATCCTCGTCGACGTGTTTATTTAGGAGGCGGCATCCATGGATCATAAAATGTCGCGCTCACCGTGGGTTATTCATTACGACGGCTCGAGCTGCAACGGATGCGATATCGAGGTGCTGGCCTCGCTTACCCCACTGTTCGATGCGGAGCGCTTTGGCGTGGTCAACACCGGCAACCCCAAGCATGCGGACATCTTTTTGGTGACGGGGTCGGTCAATGCCCAGAACCTGCCCGTCGTGCGTCAGATTTACAACCAGATGCTCGAGCCCAAGTGCGTGGTGGCGTGCGGCATCTGCGCGTGCTCGGGCGGCGTGTTCCGCGATGCCTACAACGTGATCGGCGGCGTGGACCGCGCAATCCCCGTGGACGTGTACGCGCCCGGGTGTGCCATTCGCCCCGAGACCATGATCGATGCCATCGTGGAGGCGTGCGGCATCCTGGACCAGAAGGAGGCCGTGATGCGCGCCGGCGGCGATCCGCTTACCGTGGGCGGTGCCGCTACCTGGGACGGTGGTGTTGAGCTGGGCGAGGACGGGTTTGTGGCAGCTGCGGGGGCCGGCGACGCGCCCGCCGCTGGCGACGCACCTGCTGGGACACCCGCCGCTGCAAAGGAGGCCGAGTAATGCAAAAGGCTATCTATACCACCGTTGGGATCGACGAGCTCCTGTCGCATGTCCAGGCGCTCAAGGGCGTCGGCGCGCGCTTTGTGCAAATGCACACCGAGCGCAACGTCGACGACGGCTCGTATCGCCTGGTCTATACGTTTATCAACGTTCACGCTGCTCAGGAACATATTGCGCAGGACGGCAGCTATGCGATCGAGAATCTGGTGGTTGAGGGCATCGACCAGTACCAGGAGATTCCGTCCATCAGCTCGTATTACCCCGCGGTGTTCCCATTTGAAAATGAGGCCCACGACCTGTTTGGTCTTGCCATTACCGATATGCAGATCGACTTTAAGGGCTTTTTCTACCAGGTTTCGACTGCCGAGCCCATGAGCGTTATCACGCCCGAGGTGAAGGCCGCGCGCGAGAAGGCCATGAAGGTCCGCGCGGCTGCCGAGGCCAAGGCGCGCAAGGCCGCTGCCGAGAAGGCCGCCGCGGCTGCGGCTGCTGCAGGGGAGGGCGTTGCGGGCGCCGGCGATGCCGCGGGCGCCGCTGCTCAGCCCGCTGCGGCTGCCGGCTCCGATACTCAGCACGATGGGGCTGCTGCGAAGGCGGCGCTCAAGGCCGCCGAGATGGAGGCAAAGCTCGCCGCCATGGATCCCGAGAAAGCGGCCAAGGTCCGCGCGGCGCTTGCCGCCAAGGCCGCCCGCGACAAGCAGAAAAAGGAGGCGTAAGGTCCATGGCACATCGCTCCGTTATTCCGTTTGGCCCGCAGCACCCGGTGCTGCCCGAGCCGCTTCATCTGGACCTGGTGATCGAGGACGACCGCGTCATCGAGGCAATTCCGCAGATCGGCTTTGTGCACCGCGGACTCGAGAAGCTCACCGAAAAGCGCGACATGCATCAGTTTGGCTACATCGCCGAGCGCATCTGCGGCATCTGCGCCGTGGGCCATAGCTGCGGCTACGCCAGCGCCTGCGAGCGTATGCTCGGCATCGAGGTGCCTGGTCGCGTGCAGTATATCCGCACCATTCTGCATGAGCTTTCGCGCATTCATTCGCATCTGCTGTGGTTGGGTCTGCTTGCCGATGCCTTTGGTTTTGAGGCGCTGTTCTATCGTTCGTGGACCCTGCGCGAGCAGATTCTCAAGATCTTTGAGAGCACTTGCGGCGGCCGCGTGATTTTGTCGATCAACGAAATCGGCGGCCTTAAACACGACATTGAGGACTCTGAGCTGGCGGGCATTGTCCAGGCGCTCGATGCCATGCGCCCCGACTACGAGGCCCTGGTGCATACGTTTTTGGACGACAATAGCTGCGGCGAGCGCCTGCATGGCGTGGGCGTGATCAGCAAGAAGGACGCGCTGGAGCTTTCGATGGTCGGCCCGTTTGGGCGCGCCTCGGGCGTGGACTACGACGTGCGCATGTTCGGCGACGGTGCCTATGCGGACCTGGCTGCGTTTGAGCCCATCGTTGCTACCGATGGCGATTGCTATGCCCGCTGCCAGGTGCGTTGCGCCGAGGTCACGCAGGCCATGGACATCATCAAGGAGCTTGTGGGCAAGATTCCGCACGACGGGATCGGCGGGCGCGCCAAGCTTACGCCGGCCGACGGCGCACGCGGCGAGGTTGTGATTGAGCAGCCGCGCGGCGAGGCGTATTACTATGTGCGCGGCAACGGCACCAAGAACTTGGACCGTTTTCGCGTGCGCACGCCGACGTCGCAAAATCTGGCGGGTCTGACGCATGCGCTGCAGGGCGTGCTCATTGCCAACGTGCCCATGATTATCCTGACCATCGACCCCTGCATTAGCTGCACGGAAAGGTAGGCGCGGCATGAGTTTGCTGACATTTGCCAAGACGGCCTTGGGCTCTATGGTCAAGCAGCCGGTCACGGTGTGCTATCCGCAAGAGAAGCTCGCGGCACCCGAGCGCCTGCGCGGGCATATCGTCAACGACATGGATGTGTGCATCTGCTGCGGCATGTGCGCGCGGCGTTGCCCGGCGGGCGCGCTTTCGGTCGATCGCAAGGGCGGAACGTGGTCGATCGACCCGTATGCCTGCGTGGTGTGCGGCGAGTGCATCGAAAGCTGCCCTAAACATTGCCTGACTATGGACACCGCCCGCGCCCCAGTCGCAGCGGACAAGACTCCCACGGTAGAAACCAAGCCGGAATAGCGCGAAAACGGGGCCGGTGGGGCAAAATTGCCCCACCGGCCCCGCGCGCGAACGCGTGTGCGGGCCGCCACGCGACCCGTCCAGCCCGAAAATGACCCGCCTGCCACGAAATGGGCCCATCTACTACTTTTGGGCGCCAACCCCCAACCACGACAAAAAATGTGAAAACAAAACCGCAGGTAGAACGCCTGCGGTTTTCTGGAAAACGGGGGTATGGTCGGGGGTATCGAGTCAAACGTAGTAGATGGGCAGGTTTCGTGGCGAGCGGTTCCGGCTGATCCCTTGGGGACGGAGGAAAACGGATCATTTTGGTCCCGCAGGGCTTGCGGAGGCACTCGCGCAGGGCCGCCCGACAAAACTATGCCGGTTTACTACGATGAATTCGACATTCCCGACCATGACTGCATTTTTCTAAATAT